>CAYXIX010000166.1:0-4997 GCA_964465405.1 uncultured Parabacteroides sp.
GCGGAGAGAGAGGCTGTGACCCAAATCCAACTGGCGGATGGCCAGCATATCCTCGTTGCTTAGCGTGAAGTCGAACATGTTGATGTTCTGATCCATGCGTCCCTCACGCACCGTTCACATTCCGACGATGACACCTGATACATTCCATAGCCCAACTGCGGCATTTCCACGTCGTTTCTCAATGTTACTGTTTCCATTGCGCCCGTCCATACACGGATTACGGAACATAGCACCCATTTTACAGACCATTCCTTTATACATTCCCTGCCGACTTTTCCAAAGCCTGTTCCAAGTCTGCCAGCAAATCCTCAATATGTTCCGTCCCGATAGAGAGCCGGACGGTGGCAGGGGTGATGTGTTGCGCCTCCAGCTCTTGAGGTGAAAGCTGGGAGTGCGTGGTGGTGGCGGGATGGATGACAAGGCTTTTCACATCAGCGACGTTTGCCAGCAAGGAGAAGATTTGCAAAGAGTCGATGAACCGCCAGGCCGCTTCCTGTCCGCCTTTTATTTCAAAAGTGAAGATGCTTCCTCCTCCGTTCGGGAAATAGCGGTTGTATATCGTATGGCAGGGATGTTTGGGCAGAGAGGGATGATTCACCCGCTCCACTCTGGGATGATTGTGCAGAAAATCTACTACCTTCAGTGCGTTGGCCACATGCCGTTCTACCCGGAGGGAAAGTGTTTCTAACCCCTGCAAAAGCAGAAATACATTGAGGGGAGCTAATGTAGCCCCAGTATCACGTAGCAGTACGGCACGGATGCGGGTGACGAATGCCGCCCGCCCGGCTACATCGGTGAATATCGCTCCGTGATAGCAAGGTTCGGGACGTGCCAGCGTGGGGAACTTGTCCGGATGTTCCGCCCAAGGGAACGTACCTCCGTCCACAATCACACCACCCAATGCCGTGCCGTGTCCGCCGATAAATTTAGTGGCAGAATGCACTACGATGTCTGCCCCGTACTCGATGGGACGGATAAGGAAAGGCGTGCCGAACGTATTGTCAATGAGGAGCGGCACATGATGGCGGTGCGACACTTCTGCCACGCCGCAGATGTCCGTCACCTCCGAGTTGGGATTCCCGAAAGTCTCGGCAAACACCACTTTCGTTTCCGGGCGGATGGCGGCATCAAGGGCGGCAAGGTCATTTATGGGGATGATGGTGTGGGTGATTCCCAACGCCGCCAGCGTGTGTACAATCAGGTTGTAAGACCCTCCATACAGATTGTCGGCTGCCACGATATGGTCACCGGGACGAAGGATATTTTGCAAGGCATAGGTTATTGCCGCCGCTCCGGAGGCTACGGCTAATGCTGCCACACCTCCCTCCAGAGCAGCCATACGGGTTTCGAACACCGCCTGTGTGTCATTGGTGAGACGGCCGTAAATGTTCCCCGCGTCGCGCAGGGCAAAGCGGTCTGCCGCGTGTTGTGCATCGCGGAATACATACGAAGTGGTTTGGTAAATGGGCACGGCACGTGCGCCGGTTGCCGGGTCGGGCTGTTCCTGACCTGCATGCAACTGCAATGTTTCGAAATGAAGTCTCTTTTTATCCATATACTTATATCATTTGTTCCAAGCAAAGGAATAAAATGCAGATAAATCATACAAGATATGGAATGATTTTAGACAATATACCTAAATTTGCCATATATATTAGATGAAATGTATTGGAAAGCCACTCGTTTTGCACCTGTGGCAGAATAATATTCTTTGGCAATGGATACATTAGACAAAACCGATTTACAGATTCTCCGCACCTTGCAGGAGAACGCCCGGCTGAGCATGAAGGAGCTTGCCGCCCGCGTCAGCCTGTCTTCCACCCCCGTGTTCGAACGACTCAAGCGGTTGGAAGCCAACGGATACATCAAGAAGTACATCGCCGTGCTTGATGCGGAGAAACTGAGCAAGGGGTTTGTTATCTTCTGTCACGTCAAGATGGCACGCCTCAACCGCGAGATAGCGCAGGAGTTTGCACAAATCATTCGCGGCATTCCGGAAGTGACCGAATGTTATAACATCTCCGGCAGCTTTGATTATCTGCTCAAGATTCACGCACCGGATATGAAATATTACCAGCAGTTCGTGCTGAACGTGTTGGGAACAATTGAGCACCTCAGTTCATTGGAAAGCGTCTTCGTGATGGATGAGGTGAAACACGAATATGGGGTAAGCTTGTGATGCATCGCCGTTCTATTCCCGGTTCTCTTCACAAACTATCCTGCTCAATGCCAGCGTGTGGGGAATTCTTTTCATTATCTTTGGACACAACCGAATAATGAAGAACAGCTATGAGCAAAATAACAGCCAATAGCTGATTTCCGTACGGTGATTCGCCCTGTCCGTAAAGAGAAACCCGGTTAACCCGCATAAGTCTGTGTCGTGTTTTATCGCAAAAATACAGGGTTCCGTTTTTTATAAGGCGTCGCCATCCGGATAAAGGATTTTTTCAAATGCCAACGCTCGTTGCCGCTCTGGTAGGACACCTTTCCGTGCAAAGACGAATCCCAGCGACTCCAACAGGCGAAGCATGTATTGATTGTCCGCTTAAGTGTTTACCCGGAAGCCATATATGCCTTCCCTCCGGCTAAGTACCTCTGCCCGCAGCATAAATTGCGTTGCCATTCTTTGCCGTTTCATTTCGTCTGTATGAATCATCAGAATTCAAATTTACGTTGTCCGAGCTCCAAATGTACACAAAAAGATTGTACCTTTGCAAAACTATATAAACACAAACAGATTAATGGATTTTAAACTCTATACAGGTTGTTGCTGCATGGGGACAAAGGGATGCAGCAAGATACAAAACAACAAATTGAACACATACGACTGGCTTTGCGACATCCCGGAAGCAGAAAACGCGACAGATTTCGTGGAAGTTCAATTCAAAAATACCCGCAAGGGATACTACATCAACAGTTCCCATATCCCACTGGAGAAGGGAGATATGGTTGCCGTCGAAGCCAGTCCGGGTCATGACATCGGGACTGTCACGCTGACGGGCAAACTCGTGCTGCTCCAGATGAAAAAGAACAACGTCCGCACCGGCGAAGGCCACGAGTCCAAGAAAATCTACCGGAAAGCCAAACCGGCTGACATCGAGAAGTATGAGGAGGCGAAGGCGAAAGAACATGCCACGATGATCCGCTCGCGACAAATCGCCGCCGAATTGGGGCTGGACATGAAAATCGGGGACGTCGAATATCAGGGAGACGGGAACAAGGCGATTTTTTACTACATTGCAGACGAACGGGTCGACTTCCGGCAACTGATAAAAGTGTTGGCAGAAGCCTTTCGAGTACGCATTGAAATGAAACAAATCGGGGCACGCCAAGAGGCGGGACGCATCGGCGGCATCGGCCCTTGCGGTCGCGAGTTATGCTGTTCGAGATGGATGACGAATTTTGTTTCGGTCGCGACGAGCGCCGCCCGTTATCAGGACATCTCCATGAATCCGCAAAAGCTGGCGGGACAATGTGCAAAGCTGAAATGCTGCATCAACTTCGAAGTAGACACGTATGTGGAAGCACAGAAACGTTTGCCTTCACGCGAAATCACGTTGGAGACAAAAGACAATACTTATTACTATTTCAAAGTCGATATCTTCAAACAGGAAATCACTTATTCGACAGATAAATCCATCGCGGCAAATTTGGTTACCATCTCGGCAGGCCGCGCCTTTGAGGTCATTAACATGAATAAAAAGGGTATCAAGCCGGAAAAACTCGAAGGAGAGGCTCAGCAAGAAACAGCCAAACGCGAGACCAAAGATATCCTCGAACAAGACATTACGCGGTTTGACACGCAATTGAAGAAAAAGAAAAAGAAACGGAAAAATAGCGGGAACGGCAGTGGCAATGCGAATATAGCGGCCAAGCCGAAAGAAAAAGAGACCTCGACTTCCAACTCCCGAAACGAGGCCGACAAAAACGCTAACAACGAAAAAGCAAATGGTAACGGCAATGAGAGTAAAAACAACAAGAACGGCGGGAAAAGCAAAAACCGTAACCGAAGCAAACAACGTACAAACCCGGAAAATAATGACAAACACCCCCAGAACAATAAGCCTCAACAGGCTCAAAAACCGGAGGCTTAGGGCTGTTATCGTCTGGCTATGTTTGATGAGTAGCCTTTCCTGTGAATACCCGGCTTTGTATGACCGCTACCAGCTCGTAGAGCAGACAGGATGGGGAAAAGAGAAAGTGTATTATTTTACATTTGAGGTGCAAGATACCACAGTCCCGTATGACTTGATATTGAACATCCGGAACAATAATCTGTATCCTTATCAAAATCTTTGGGTGTTTTGCTGTGAAGAATATCCCATCGGGCCACTTCGGCACGACACGATAGAGTGTATGCTTGCAGACGAATATGGGAAATGGTATGGAGACGGGCTTTCGCTTTTCCATAGCAGTTTCCCGGTACGTACACACTACAAATTCCCTCACGCCGGACAATACACCTTCAGCTTCCGTCAAGGAATGCGCAACGACACCTTAATCGGCATTCAGGAAATCGGCTTGACGCTGCGGAGAGCGGAGGAGTGAAGAATTTTGTTTGAACTCGATTTCTAATCACATTTGTAAATCACAATGAGAGGATTACTATCTTCATTCATTTCCTGATAGATAGCCGGAGCATTTTCATTTAAGAGACCTAAATCCTTCAAGTATTGAATTACTCCTCCGGACAAGGTCTGCACGTATATATTCTCTTTCGGATAAATAGTAAGTAGGCCAAATGGGAGCACCATTATCTATATCATTCTGCACCCCGAACATTCCTTTCGACAAAGAAAAACAGTTCGTATTCTTATCTCTCCGATTGAATTGCCAAACATGTCCATCATCTTTAATATAACAGGAGTTCGACAAATTATAAAATCCTGTAAAATTGGTGATTAGCGAAAATTGTCGTATCTTTATAGTGTCCAAATACAAAGAATCACGAACAATAATCGCTATGCTCACCGAAAACAAAGTTATAGAATTATTTT
>CAYXIX010000167.1:0-4988 GCA_964465405.1 uncultured Parabacteroides sp.
AAAAAACACGTCCCATCCTCTTTATTCTCAATATAACAATTAACAATTATAATTGAATCCAACGGACATACGCAAAATCCATCCGGTGCGGCAATTCTGGATTATGCGGATAAACCCGGAAGCTCATCTTGTGAAGGCCGGCAACCGTCGGAGTAGTCGTCAATTCAAAATAAAGTTTTGCCCCTTCTTCCTTCAACAGCTTGAACGGCTCAACAGAAAGCAGTTCCAGCTGATGATTATCCGGATTCTCTCTCGTAAGAACCATTTCTGCTCCTAACATACCTTGTAACTCGTGACGGTCAATGACCAAATTGAACTGGTATTCTTTACCGACAACAGGTCCCTCTTTCGACAGGTCTTTCGAGCAGGTGAACGATTCGACTTGGAAACAATCCCAATGTTGGGCGACTTCCTCTTTCCATGCAGCTATCTCTTTCGCCTTTGCATAGTTATTTTCACACAGATGGGCCAGTCGAGTAGCCAATTTATGATAGAAACGCTCTATATAATCATCCAACATCCGCTTCATTGTGTAGTTCGGTGCAATCTCAGTCATGGAGTTCTTGATATACCGAATCCACTCAGGAGAATAGCCCCTGCTGTTTTTCGCATAATAAATCGGGATGACTTCTGTTTCCAAGATATGATAAATCGTGGCAGCATCCAACTGGTCTTGATACTGTTGGTTTTCATAGGTGCGCTTATCCGTCAATGCCCAACCTGCGCCCTGACGATAACCTTCATACCACCATCCATCCAGTACGGACAAATTCAACACGCCATTCATTTCCGCTTTTTCGCCTGAAGTACCCGAAGCCTCCAACGGACGAGTCGGCGTATTCAGCCAAACATCCACACCGGCAATCAGGTGACGAGCCAAACGCATATCATAGTTCTCAAGGAAAATAATCTTCCCTAAGAATTCCGGCCGGCGGGAAATCTCAACAATCTGCTTGATTAATCCTTGTCCGCCTCCATCTGCCGGATGCGCTTTTCCGGTAAAGACAAATTGAATCGGATACTGTTCGTTGTTAACGATTTTCGCCAAACGGTCTAAATCAGAAAACAACAAATGCGCCCGCTTATACGTTGCGAAACGACGGCCGAACCCGACCAGCAATGCATCTGGGTTAATACGGTCCAAAATAGAAACCACTTTAGCAGGATCACCTTGATTCTTCAACCAGTTAATCTGATACTGGCTCTTGATATATTTGATTAATTTATCTTTCAACTGCTTGCGGATTTCCCAAATTGCATCATCCGGCATATCTTGTATCACCGACCAATATTTCTTGTTCGACTGGTCTTTCGTGAAACCTTTCGCAAAATGTTCGGCAAAGAAGCGTTTCCACTCCGTCGATGCCCAAGTCGGCATATGTACGCCATTTGTCACATAGCCAACATGCAATTCTTCCGGGAAATAACTTTTCCAAATCGGCGCAAACATCCGTTGAGAGACCTTACCATGCAACCAGCTCACCCCATTTGCTTCCTGACAGGTGTTCAAGGCAAACGTACTCATGCAGAATTTCTCGTTCGATCCCGGATTCTGGCGTCCCATATCAACGAATTCCTGCCAGCTGATTCCCAGCTTTCCGGGAAACTCACCCATATAACGGCCAAACAAGCTTTCGTCAAAATAATCATGCCCGGCCGGCACCGGCGTATGAACCGTGTACAGAGCAGAAGCTCGTACGACTTCCAATGCCTGACCAAATGTCATGCCTTCTTTTTGGATATAATCAATCAGACGCTGTGCGTTGATAAGCGCAGCATGTCCCTCATTGCAGTGATAAATCTGCTTTTTGATGCCCAACTTATTCAGCATCATGATACCACCGATACCCAACAGATATTCCTGCTTCATCCGATTCTCCCAATCTCCACCATAGAGTTGGTGCGTGATAGAACGATCCCACTCGCTGTTCTCAGCGATATCGGTATCCATCAAGTAAAGAGGCACGCGACCAACATTCACTTTCCAGATATGCGCATATACCGTACGGCCCGGATAAGGGACTTCCAACAACAAGGGTTCGCCGCCCGATTGCATGACTTGAACAATCGGTAACGCATTGAAATTCTGCGGCTCATAGTTAGCGATCTGCTGACCGTCCATCGACAGAGACTGCGTGAAATACCCATACCGATACAAGAAACCGACAGCGACCATGTCAACATTACAGTCACTCGCCTCTTTCAGATAATCACCAGCCAAAATACCCAAACCGCCGGAATAAATCTTCAACACATTCGTCAGCCCATATTCCATACTGAAATAGGCGACGGATGGTTTTGTCGTATCCGGCTTTACATTCATATAATCTTTAAACACGGAATAGACAGCACGCATCTCAGCCATCAACAAATCATCCGCTAAAATCTCCTCTATACGTTTATATGATAAACTTTGGAGTAAAAGCACAGGATTACCTTCCGTCGATTTCCAAAGTTCAGGGTCAATCTTGCCGAATAATTTGGCACCTTCATAATTCCACGCCCACCAAAGGTTGGTTGCCATTTCATACAACGGCTGTAATTGCTCTGGAAGCATGGAATGAGCATAAACATCTTTCCAAACCGGATTGTTTGCATTATTTGCCTTAACTTTCATTTTCTGGATTTTTAAATGTTGCAAATTTAACCTAAATTACATAATCGCAGTCTTGATAAAACGGCACAAAGATATAAATTATCCTGCTAACTATTAGCTCTTTTAGATTTTCTTTCATTTGCGGCAGCCAACGCCACCCGGAAAGCTTCTTCATAAAAGATGATAAACTTACTCCACTCCGCCTTTTCTGCCAATTCAAAACAACGGTGCCGGATAGATTCTCTTTCCGTTTCCGATTTTCCCATGAGGGAAAGGACAGAAGAAGCAATCTGAGTTGCTACCTCAAAATAATTAAAATCCGTACGCGCGACAACCTCTACCCCTTCGTCAATCCTTTCACCGCTGACATGCCGTTTGGTCCACAAACCAAAACCGGCCAAATCAGTCGTAATAGTCGGAATACCAAACGCGACACTCTCCAAAGGCGTATATCCCCACGGCTCGTAATAAGAAGGATAGACCGTTGCATCCATTCCTATCAACAAATCATAATAAGAACAGTTGAAAATGCCATCCTTCCCATCCAAATAACAAGGGACAAAAATAATCTTGAAAGATTCGTCAACTCCGTTGGTAAACCCTTCGGATGCGATGTAATTCAACACCCGGTCGTGCTCCATCCCGTTAAGCCAATGCGTCACAAAAGGCATTTGCAAAGGTTCATCCGTCCGGATATCCTTCTCGACCACCGCTTTCAAGTCTGCGCGTGCCGCCCTTACCCAAGCCGGAACCATGATGAAAGCCACTGCCTGACGCGGCTGTTTGCCCGACTTACGCACCCGACTCATCGACTCGATAAACAAATCAATACCTTTGTTCCGATATTCATAACGCCCGCTGATCGACACCAAAAAAGTATCCGCTGCAAGCCTGCATCCCAGCAACTTTTCTGCGACATTCAACAATACCCGACGCGCCTCTGCCCGTTTCGTCTCATAGGCTTTCCCGACAGGGACGAATCCCGGCTCGAAACCGTTGGGCGTCACCACATCCGGAGCCTTCTCCAACAACTGCTTGCACTCGCGCGCCGTTATGTCGCTCACGGTCGTGAAACAATCTACATGGTGGACAACCTGTTTCTCCAACGAATGTTTGGCTTCCATATTCAACTCACGTGCCATCTGGTCACCGTGATATCTCTCCATATAGGCATACAGCGCTTTCCCGTTACCCGCGATGGAGCGACCGATAGAGGTAGCATGCGTCGTAAACAGCGTAGCGACTGCCGGCAATCGCAACTGCACATACAATGCCGCCATTCCCAACATCCACTCGTTAAACAAAGCCGCCACGCATTTCTCTTCCAATCGATAGAAATGATAAAAACTCTCGATTACCTTCCCTACGGCGTATGCAAACATACACGACTCGTCATAATCGCCATACGCATGAAGCGAATCCACTCCAAAATGTTTCCAGATCGTAAAATAAAGCGCATCTTTCTCAGGGAAGAACGGCTTGAAATCGACCAATATCACCGGTGGCATACCCGGCACATTCCAGCGGCCAACCTTTACATTCAACTTATCCACCCCTTGAGCATGTGCCGTCCAATCTGCATATAAAACGTGGTCAAGGATAAAATCCGGCGATCCCGTCTCTCCCCATACATCCGGCCCGATAAATATCACTTTGTCCTGAAAAGCCTGTTGCAAAGTACGTGCTTTTGTCGAAAGAACCGTATAAATTCCTCCCACTTTATTGCACACTTCCCAACTGCTTTCAAAAAGATAGTCCGGCTTAATAGTCTTGCTATTCATAAATGATTCTGTTTATACTCAATCTGTTCGGGGTGCAAAGGTAGTTATTTTTTGCCGTTTCTCAGCTACAGGCAATCCGTGTAAAAAAAGCCCAAAAAATCATCTCCGGGACTTTGTTTTTGTATAGCTTTCGTCCTTCGCAGGCGGAAAGCTATAGTTGAACTTTTAAGAAACTGTTTTGAATTTATTCGATGATTTTGTTAAGCATGATTTGAATGAACGCAATCTGTACTATGGCTTCCGCAGTTTGAGCAAGAAATTCATAATCGATGGTCAGTCTTCTGAAGTTTTCCAGCCATGAGAAAGAATGCTCGACAATCCGGCGTTCAGGCAATACCTGAAACTTGGACGGACATTTGTCAGATCAGGTTACGACCTCCAATATCCATCCGAATTCCTTCAGAGTCCAGTCAGCCAATCCCCCCTCTGTAGCCTCCGTCTGCCAGGATCTTTACTAAAATTAAATATTGCTACTTGCCTTGCCTATGGGGGGAAAGGGTACAAAGATGCCGCAATACAAACGGCAAAGCATCGAAGATTTTATTTCGTTTGTTAACATTGACCCGACCAGAAGTTTCATTTTTCTGATTTGGGACAAGTGGTAATACATT
>CAYXIX010000168.1:0-4971 GCA_964465405.1 uncultured Parabacteroides sp.
CAAAGTGCACGGCGAGTCGTTGGAGCAGATTCTGAAGCTGATGCAGTTGTCGTCTCCCCTGAAATATAAAGAAGTGGAAAACGGAAATTATAGTTTAAGCAGATAGGATGTGGTTTTTTTCGTACATTTGCGGGTGCTAAGAGATTTGACTCCTATACAAATAAATACAAGAATAGCACTATGAACAAATGTTTTCTTCCTACGGTTGCAGCTGTTTTATTGTTGGCAGCTTGCAGCGAAAAACCGAGTTATGAGATTGCCGGGACGGTGACAAATGCAGATTTGAACGGCAAGTATGTATATTTGACGGAATATGGCGTTCCGGATGCGCAGCCGTTCGACAGTGCGTTGGTGGCAAATGGAACGTTTACTTTTGCGGGTACGCAAGGCGAGTCGCGGTTGGTGACGATTGGCTTTGCAGACGATGTCGTTCCAAGACAGCAAAGGATGGGGACGCCTTTTATGACGACTTTCACGCTTGAAAACGGAAAGATTACAGTCGCTCTTGACACGGTTCCGGTTGTAACCGGAACGCCGGCGAATGATGCAGTGAAGGCGTTACACGATCAGATTACCGCCCTTTTCGAGAACATGGGGAATTTAACCGATGAGATCCGTTCGGAAGACAAGGTTGTAGCGGAAGCGGCGCGGAAAAAGTATGAGGCTGTTAACGAACAAGTCACACAAATGACGTACGATTACATCCTGAACCATTTAGGGGATAAGATGGCTGCCCGCTATCTGTATGATAATCGCTACCAGTTGAGCGAGGAGCAACAGAATGCTATTCTTGCGAAAGCCGACTCGACCTTTAAGGCGCAACCAAACATCGACAAGTTGATGGCGCATCTGGAAGTGCTGAAAAAGGTGGCGGTAGGCAAGAAGTTTACCGATTTCGAGATGGCGGATGCGAAAGGCGAAATGCACAAACTTTCTGATTTCGTCGGTAAAGGTAAGGTGGTGCTGATTGATTTCTGGGCTTCATGGTGTCCGCCCTGCCGGGCTGAAATGCCGGATTTGGTAGCGCTTTATAAGGCAAATAAGGCAAAAGGTTTCGAAATCGTGGGTATCTCATTGGACAGTAAGGCCGATGCATGGGCAAAAGGCGTAAAAGATTTGGGCATTACGTGGACGCAACTTTCCGACTTGAAAGGTTGGCAAAACGCCGGAGCTGCCTTGTATGGCGTAAATAGCATTCCGCATACGGTTTTAGTAGACAAAGACGGGGTGATTGTTGCCAAGAATTTGCATGGTGAGGCTTTGGCAGACAAAATCAAAGAGATTCTAAAATGAAAAAGAATCCGGTTGGCACAGAACTGTAAATAACGGTGTAGGGCTGTTGCACAACCGGTTTTTAAAGATTACCTTTGTGTGTTTTTTAACGAGCTTACATGTAATTAGTATAAGTTTTATTGTTACTTTTTAATATAATTGGCGATTATGATTTATTCTCAAGAAGTTCAACACATGTGTGTTGTCAAGAAAGGAGCGAATCACCCATGTGCTCCGATTCCTGAAGAAGGGAAGTGGGTTAGAGCGACCCAGATTTCTGACATCTCTGGCTTAACTCATGGCATTGGCTGGTGTGCACCGAAGCAGGGTGGATGCAAGTTGACGCTGAATGTAAAAGATGGTATTATTCAGGAGGCCCTTGTTGAAACAATCGGTTGCTCGGGTATGACGCATTCAGCAGCTATGGCATCGGAAATCTTGCCGGGTAAGACTTTGTTGGAAGCGTTGAACACGGATTTGGTATGTGATGCAATCAATACGGCAATGCGTGAGTTGTTCTTGCAAATTGTTTACGGACGTACGCAGTCTGCTTTCTCCGAAGGCGGTCTGGTTGTCGGCGCCAGCTTGGAAGATTTGGGTAAAGGTCTGCGTAGCCAGGTCGGAACGATGTTCGGAACCGTTGCTAAGGGAACCCGTTATTTGGAAATGGCAGAAGGTTATTGCACGCGCATGGCTTTGGATGCAAACAGCGAAGTGATTGGGTATGAGTTTGTCCATCTGGGCAAATTCATGGATATGGTAAAGAAAGGTATGGACGCTAACGAAGCGCTGGAAAAGGCAAAAGGTACTTACGGTCGTTTCAAAGAAGCTGTAAAATATATCGATCCTCGTAATGAATAAGAAAACAGTCATACGGGTTCTGCAGGGGCTGATAGGGGTCATCATCGTGGCAACGATTATTGCCTATTGGGTGTTAAAACCAGACCGCCCGTGGATGGCGTTGTTCGTGGCTTGTTGCGGAGGCGTGCTTGTTTTCAATTTTCTATTATCTATATTCCTAATAAATAAGAATTTTAAAAAGTAAAAAAGAATATGGCTTTATTTGAAAGTTATGACCGCCGTATCGATCATATTAATGCGGTTTTAAATGAATACGGTATCAATGGTATCGAAGATGCGAAAGCTATCTGTGACGCGAAGGGTATCGATCCTTATACAATGTGTAAAGAAACACAACCGATTTGTTTTGAAAATGCTTGCTGGGCATACGTAGTGGGAGCCGCGATTGCTATTAAGAAAGGTTGCACGAATGCGGCTGACGCAGCAGAGGCTATCGGTATTGGTTTGCAGGCGTTCTGTATCAAAGGTTCTGTAGCAGACGATCGTAAAGTGGGTATCGGTCACGGTAATTTGGCCGCCCGCTTGCTGCGCGAAGAAACGAAGTGTTTTGCTTTCTTGGCAGGTCACGAGTCGTTTGCCGCTGCTGAAGGCGCTATCAAAATCGCTGAAATGGCAAACAAGGTTCGTAAGACTCCGCTTCGGGTTATCTTGAACGGTCTGGGCAAGGATGCGGCTAAGATTATTTCTCGTATCAATGGCTTTACTTACGTTCAGACGCAGTTCGATTATATGACGGGTGAAGTGAATGTCATCGAAGAAATTCCGTATTCAAATGGCCTTCGTTCGAAAGTGAAATGTTATGGAGCAGACGACGTTCGCGAAGGGGTTGCTATCATGTGGAAAGAAGACGTGGATGTTTCCATCACGGGTAACTCAACGAATCCGACACGTTTCCAGCATCCGGTTGCTGGTACATATAAGAAAGAGCGTGTATTGGCAGGCAAGCCCTACTTCTCGGTTGCTTCAGGTGGCGGTACGGGACGTACTTTGCACCCGGATAACATGGCTGCCGGTCCGGCTTCCTATGGTATGACGGATACGATGGGCCGTATGCACTCAGATGCTCAGTTTGCAGGTTCTTCATCCGTTCCGGCTCACGTTGAAATGATGGGCTTCTTGGGAATGGGTAACAACCCGATGGTCGGTGCAACCGTTGCAGTGGCAGTGGCCATTGAAGAGGCAATGAAGAAGTAAAAGACTTTTACTGATATAAGAAACTCCTGTAATCTTTGTGATTATGGGAGTTTTTTGTTTATACGAATTGTTTCAAATGATGCCTTTTTCCCTGATGAAAATTCTTCTGATAAGGCTTCTCTTTCTTATAAAGTGTTGAGATTATTGCTCAAAATTTCCATTGATTTTGTCTGTTTGGAAAGAAGTTGAATGAAGGTGTTCAGCCTTTAAAAATGGGTAAAATTGAAGGGTGTTTTGTGACCAAATTGCGACCATTTCCACATTTTTGAAAAATGGTCACAAAAATCAATGTAATAATCTGATATATAATAATATATAGATGATTGAAAGAACTTCTAAATGTCTAATTTTAATAGTTAAACAAATGGTTAGAAGTTCGTTTTCGATTCTCTTTTTCATAAGAGAGAACAGAGTTAGGAAAGATGGTACGACAATTGTTGAAGTGTTGGTTACTGTCAATGGTGAAAGAAGTGGTTTTTCCACAGGAAAGAAAGTAAAGGTTACTAATTGGGATAAGACCAAGCAACAAGTAAAAGGAAAAGATGAAGAAGCCAAAAGCCTCAACAACTATCTGAAAGCTGTAAAAGCCAAATTATATCAGAAAGAGGCTGAATTGTTGGATAAAGGTTTTGTCATTACTGCCAAACTCCTTTGTGAGGCTTATCTGGGCAAAGTTGAGTTTTTGAAAGAGAAGAGTTTGTTTGCTGTTTTCATGGAACATAATAGGGAGCAGGAGAAACTAATAGGAAAAGGAGTTTCTAAAGCGACTTATTGGGTTTCAGATTATACGTTCAGATTGCTGAAAGAGTTTATGAAACAGCAATACAAGAGGGAAGATATGTATTTGCGTGAACTTAATTTGAACTTTATCCAGTCATTTCATTCATTTTTGAGAGTGGATAAAGGAATGTGCCAAAATTCGTCAACAAAGCACCTGAAACTACTAAAGAAGATATTGAATTTGGCAATGGCTAATTCTTATGTCTCTTTTAATCCGTTTGCTGCTTACAAAGTGGAGCGTGAACCTGTTGAGATTGATTTCTTGACAGAAGAGGAACTAAGAAGGATTATCAACTTCGATACACCTCTGCCACGATTGGAAAAGGCAAGGGATATGTTTCTGTTTGGATGTTTTACTGGATTGAGTTACATAGATGTGAAAACACTTACAACAGCCCATTTTGAGAAAGATTCAGAAGGAAGAATTTGGATAAAGAAGAGAAGGCTGAAAACAGGTGTCCTTTCCAGAATCCCATTATTGCCAATGGCTAAAATGATTTTGGAAAAGTATAAAGGAGGTGATAAGTTATTACCCATACAAGATGCTGCTGATATTAATAAGTATCTGAAAGATATAGCCATACTTTGTAATATTAACAAACGGATTACCTATCACACAAGCCGCCATACCTTTGCTTCGACAGTTACGTTGGCAAATAATATCTCTTTAGAGGTTGTTTCTAAAATGTTAGGGCATACAAATACACGCATGACTGCCCATTATGCAAAATTGGTGGATGAAACAATTGCTACTCAAATGGATAGAATAGCCAATGTCTTTGATGAATGAGAAATTTGTATTAGAATCAATAATCCTGTCTCCAGAAATGGAGATGGGATTGTTTTTCTCTTTAATTTTGTGTG
>CAYXIX010000169.1:0-4924 GCA_964465405.1 uncultured Parabacteroides sp.
AATTCCTTGCAAAAATCATCCGCCATACAATAAATCTCCGTAACTTTAGCCTCCGAGAACATAGTGGTATGCGTTTAAATGTTATTTAAGTACTATAAATTTGATACTTTTATCGCTATATTGCTAATTCTCAGCAAAATATTTATTCGGTTATATCGAACTCACGTTAAACTACATAAACTCTAATGAAGATGTCTCATGAACAAAAAAAGAACACCCGTATTCTTACCCTTTGCGGGATGGCTATGACCTCCCTGTTGCTTTGGGGATGCAATGGAAATATGTCGCCGGCTGGGCAGTTTACAGAGCGGTCAGACTATTATACGCGTGGCATCGGGCAGTATCCGGGCAGTCCGAAAGAGGACTTCTCGCCTTCTTTAACACCGGATTATTCGACATATAGGAACATTGCGCTGGTACGTGCGGCTTTTGCTTCGTCCAGCCACGACTATAATCTGGTGGCGCAGTTGGCAACCGACGGGCGCATCGCGCAGCAGCAACCGCAGTATTTGAACCTCTCGACACCGGAAGGCGATGTCCCGCGCCGCGAACGGGAATGGATGATTGACGAAGGCCCCTATTCGCGTAATACCTTTATGGGGGCGGACACCTATTTCCAATTTACGCTGGCGAATTATCGGAAAGCGGTCGACCAACTGGAACTGGTCGGGACGTTGGTTTATGACGACAAGCTGGCGACCGGCGGATATGAAATCGTCTGTCAAGCCTCTAACGACGGGCAGGCATGGACGGAGTTGGGACGGTTGAGTGGACGTGGGTTGCCAGGACAGGCGGTGTCGTATCGTGTGCCGGTGACAGACCCGAACAAGCAGACCGAACAGACCGAGATGCCGGTGCGCAGGCTGAAAGAGACAATCGTTTTCGACAAAGAAGCCGAATATACCCTGTTCCGTGTCTTGCTGAAAATGCCGGGAGCGCATAGTTGGGTCTTTACGGAGGCAAATTTCCGGAATAAAGGTGAACTGGTCGAGATGAAGCCCTCGCAGTTCTTCAACAGTGCATGGATGAGCGCGACGGGGGGAGACGAATGGCTGTATGTCGACTTGGGTTGCACGTCGGAGTTTGACAAAGTGATTTTGCATTGGTTGAACAAGGCGGTCAAAGGAACGCTGCAAGTATCTGATGACGCAAAGCAGTGGAAAGACATCAAAGAGTTGCCCGGAGGCGATGTGTTGACGGACGAAATCAGCGTCGGCAAGCAGCAGGCGCGCTATGTGCGGGTTTGCATGCAGCAGTCTGCCGACGGCGGGCGTTACATCTTGAGCGAACTGGAAGTGATGGGAAAAGGCGGATTGGTCGCACAGCCAGTCGCGCAACCTGCCGCTGCGGACAGACGGATTACGCTCTCGGGCGGAAATTGGCGCTTGCAGCGGGCTTCGGAGGTGAAGGCTTCGGGCGAAGCCATTTCGCAGACCGGGTTTGAACCGACCGATTGGATTGTGGCGACCGTGCCGGGAACCGTGTTGAGCAGTTACAAGAACATTGGTGCCGTTGCCGACCCGAATTATGCCGACAATCAGTTACATATTTCCGAATCTTTTTTCTGGTCTAATTTCTGGTACAGGGATGAGTTCGATGTGCCGGAGGACTTCAAGCAAGACCGTCTGTTTCTGAACTTCGACGGTATCAACTGGAAGGCCAATGTCTTCCTGAACGGGAAAAAGGTCGGACACATCGAAGGCGCCTTCATGCGTGGTAAGTTTGACGTGACGGATGTCGTTGTTCCGGGCAAGAATGTGCTGGCAGTCGAGATTATTCGCAACAACCATATAGGAGCCATCAAGGAGAAGAACCGGCAGAGCACGGATTTCAACGGCGGTATTCTGGGGGCAGACAATCCGACATTTCACGCGACAATCGGTTGGGACTGGATTCCGACGATGCGCGGCCGCAATATCGGTATCTGGAACGATGTGTTCCTGACCTCGACTGGGAAAGTGACGGTGGCAGACCCGTTGGTCAAATCGGTCTTGCCATTGCCAGATACGACTTCTGCCACGCTGACAGCTGAGGTGATTGTGAAGAATCACGACGTGGCATCGGTGAAGGGAATGCTGGAAGGGCGTGTAGGAGAAATCACGTTCCAGCAACCGGTCGAACTAGCGGCAGGTGAGGAGAAAGCGGTCGTTTTTGATGTGAAAAACTTCCCGCAGTTGAAGATGGAAAATCCACGCTTGTGGTGGCCGAAAGGATATGGCGCGCCGAACCTATACGACGCTAACTTTACCTTCAAGATTGGCGAGCAGGTCTCTGACGCGAAAGACTTCAAAGTAGGCATTCGCCAAATGACGTTCAACGAAGACAACCATGTGCTGAATATGTTTATCAACGGGCGCCGTTTCATCGGGCGCGGTGGAAACTGGGGCTTCAGCGAGTCGAACTTGAACTACCGGGTACGCGAATATGACATCGCGGTCGCTTATCATGCAGACATGAACTTCACGATGATGCGCAACTGGGTCGGTATGATTGGCGACGAAGAGCTGTACAACGCCTGCGATCGGCACGGCATCATGGTTTGGCAAGATTTCTGGCTGGCGAACCCGGCCGACGGCCCCGATCCTTACTATCCGGAGATGTTCATCGCCAATGCGGAAGATTATGTCAAACGGATTCGCAGCCATGCATCCATCGCCCTTTACTGCGGCCGGAACGAGGGCTATCCGCCCAAGCAGATTGACCAAGCGCTACGCCGTATTATCAAGGAGGAACATTCCGACATCCATTACATCTCCAGCTCGGCTGACGACGTCGTGAGCGGGCATGGCCCTTACCGGATGCTCCCGGCCAAAGAATATTTCACGCTGAAGACGGGTAACGACAAGTTCCACAGCGAGCGCGGCATGCCGAACGTGATGACATACGAAAGTATGCTCCGCACCTTCTCGCCCGAAGGCATCTGGCCGCAAGACCATCAGTGGGGCATGCACGACTATACGCGTGAAGGCGCACAAGGCTGTACCTCCTTCAATGAGATTATCGCCAAAGGCTATGGCGAGCCGCAGAACGCGAAAGAGTTCGCCGAACTGGCGCAGTGGGTCAACTTCGACGGACATCGCAGCCTCTTCGAGTCGCGCAGCCCGAAACGGCAGGGATTGCTGATGTGGATGAGCCATTCTTGCTGGCCGTCGATGGTTTGGCAGACGTATGACTATTACTTCGAGCCGACAGCCGCTTATTTTGCCATCAAGAAAGCATCCGAGCCGTTGCATATCCAGTGGAACCCGGCGACGGATGAGGTGGAAGTGGTGAATTACAGCGGCGGTATGCGCAAGGGGTTGGAAGTGAAAGTGCAGGTGCTGAACATGGATGCTTCGGTCGCTTGGGAGCAGACAGCTACGGTCGACAGCAACGAAGACACGACAGAGAAGTGTATCAAACTCTCTTTCCCGGTGTCGCTCTCCAAAGTCCACTTCATCAAGATGACACTGACGGAGAACGGCAAGGTGGTTTCCGACAATTTCTATCACCGGAGTCTGGAGGAGAACAACTACCAAGACTTGCGCCAGTTGCCGAAAGTGGCTCTGCAATCGACTGTGGAGGTCATGAAAGGGGCAGACGGGAGATGGCAATCGAAGGTGACAATAAAGAATCCTTCTGATATGCCCGCACTGATGATTCGGCTGAATCTGGTAGGCGAGCAAGACGGCATACAAATCCTGCCGGCATTCTATTCGGACAACTACTTCGCCCTGTTGCCGGGAGAGGAGAAAGAGGTGCAAATCTCTTGGAAAGACGAAGATACGCGGGGAGAGAAAGGCCGGGTCTTGATTACGGGTTATAACGTGGAATAGCAAAAAACGGGTCGGCAATGGATTTCAATCGGTTGCCGACCCATTTTTATTTTCCTTCGGGGGGAAATTTTAGAAGCGACGAATATAACCTAACGAGCAGGTTTCATACAAATTGTCTTTCATCCCATGTGTATATCGGATTGAAATCACATTCTTTTTGTATTCATACGTCAGGTGGTTGCACCAGTGCATCGGGTGGTCGCCGTTATTTTCATAACCCCGAATGCCGGTCAATTGGGAAGAAAGCATGAATCGCTTGTAAGTGCCGGTCAAGCCGACGCCGTAAGAGAAGGCGTCGTTCTGGCGATGTCTTTGGTTGTTGGTCATCCAGCAGTAGAAGCCCGCTAACACCTGCACACGGATGGTTGCTTGCCCATCTTTCCTTTCCCATAGATTCCGCCCTGCATTGACATCGAACCAATAAGAAGCCGCATCCGTGAAACGGGCGTCGCACAGGCGCCCGCCGCTCGCCGTTTTGATGTTGGCGCTGATGACAATGTCGGCCCACTTCTTACTCCTAAGCAGTTGGAAAAAGGAGCTGACGACGACGTCCCCGCTATATTTGCTCGTGCTTTCCGTCTCGGTGGCAGAGCGTTCGTCGCGGGTTTCGGGCGTCATTTTGTATTTCTCCTTGAAGCACCAGTCGATTTCGATGCCTGCCCGTCCGCGAAAGAACGGGAGCAAGAGCCTGCTTCGCAAATCCCATGTTTTGTCTCCCGTATAGTGATGATATTCGCCCCGCAGTTCGGCTTCATACCATTGGCTGACCTGTCCGTTCCTCATGGTGGGCATCGGGAAAGCATTCGGCCCGAAATAACGGGGCGAGTAGATGAGGTTTTCCAGCTGGTCGTTCCCCTCTTGGGCATGTGCCATAACAAGCGGGCACAAACAGAGCAGCATGTTCCATAAGAAACTGAATGAATGTTTCATGCAACGATATTTTTTGGATGCAAAAGTACACAAAACTCCATAGAATGCTAAGCCAGGCAAACAAAAACGGGCAAGAGTAATCTCCCCGCCGGCTAAATTCGATTAGGCGGAGGGGAAATTCAAAGAATCAACTACATACTCAAACAGAAAATGGTCACTTGACTCTTCATTGGTCGCCT
>CAYXIX010000170.1:0-4876 GCA_964465405.1 uncultured Parabacteroides sp.
GATAAGAATTCTTGTGGATTTAAGCAAACCTTCTCGAGTATATTTTACTGATTTACAGATGGTTTTGCCGTTTTTAAGAAGCGACAAATTAATAAAAGTAATCAGGTACCGGTTCGGGACCGTTTCTCGTGGGAGATTGCCGAAAATACGCGCTTTTTCATAAGTGCAGGTGCGTATGTGGGTGCCTATTTTGCTAATGATTGGAAACAGACCACTATCATGAGACCTCTGCAAAACTACTCCAATAACAGGACGTCAACTGGCGAACTTGCTGATAATCAGTATATGATATTTTGTGATTTGGATGCAAAATGGACTTTTGCAGAGGTCTCGGTATACGCTCTCAGCGGCACGCGCTGGACGCAGATACCGGTGAATACACCTCCAACGCGCCGCGCGGAAGTTATTTTCAACTGATTTTGTTTTCAGCGGCTGCCGCTGAGCGTAGACACAGGGTATTATTTTTCCCCTTCCAGCAGCGGCCAGTTGGCATCCGGCGTATGTTCGCGTTCCATGATGGCTTTCAGTTCGGCTACTTTCTCGGGGAATTGCTCCAAGATGTTGTGGCGTTCCGACGGGTCGGAGGCGAGGTTATAGAGCTCATAATGCGGGTTCTTGCCCCGAATGTCTAGGTGAATCAGTTTCCATGAACCTTTGCGGACAGCTTGCCGGCCGTTCATCTCCTGAAATTCAAAGTAGAGGAACTCATGTTCCTGTTGCCCTTTTCGTCCTTCCAGAAGGGGAAGAAGGCTGACACCGTCTCGCGCCGGCTGTTTGGCTTTCGGTTGAAGGATGTCTTCAAACGTAGGCATCAAATCCCAAAACGAACACATGAAATCGGTCTCCGTACCTGCCTTGACATGTCCGGGCCAAGAAACAATCATCGGCACGCGGATACCGCCTTCGTAAAGGTCACGTTTGTAGCCGCGATAGATACCGTTGCTGTTGAAGAAATCCGGATCGGCGCCCCCTTCCATGTGCGGGCCGTTGTCGCTGGAGAAGATGATGATTGTGTTGTCATACAATCCCTTCTCTTTCAACTTTTGGATGATTTGTCCGACGTAGACATCCAGCCGGTAAATCATGGCTGCGAAGGTGGCATGCGGATAGAATTGCGAGCAATAGCCGCCTTTGCGGAAAGCCGGGTTACCGGGTTCAGTTCCTTTGAAAGGTTTTTCCGGATATTGACCGCGAAATTTCTGGATGATGCTGTCTTCCGGTACAATCAGTTCGGCATGGGGAAGAATCGTCGGGTACCAGAGGAAGAAAGGCTCGTCAGCATTCATGCCGTCGATGTATTCCAACGCTTTTTGATGGATGAGGTCTTGCGAATAGGTGCCTTGTCCATATTGCACGTTCAGGTTGTTGTCTTCAAGTTCCACCCGTTGGTCGTTGTCCCAAAGATGGTCGGGATAATAGCTATGTGCCAGCAGTTGGCAGTTATACCCGAAGAAGGTGTCGCAACCTTGATTTTTCGGGTCACCGGTGGAACCGATGAATCCCAATCCCCATTTGCCGAATGCGGAGGTTTTGTAACCAGCCTCTTTCATCACTTCAAAGATGGTGCGTGCATCGGCCGGAAGCGGGAATTGCCCTTCCGGCTTCAGTTCGAGATTGCCGCGAACAGGCGTATGTCCGCTGTGCGTCCCTGTCAAGAGGCAGGAGCGGGAAGGGGCGCTGACGGTCGTACCTGAATAACATTGGGTGAAGCGCATGCCGCTTTGTGCCAGCCGGTCGATGTTGGGCGTCATGAACTTCTCTTGTCCGTAACAGCTCAAATCGCCATAGCCCAAATCGTCGGCGAGGATGAAGACGATGTTCGGCCTTTTTTCTTTATTCGTTTCTGCGTGGGTGAAAGGGGTTGCCAGTAAAAGACTGCTTGTTAAAAGAATAGTTTGTTTCATATCGTTGGCTTTTATCAGAGAAAATACAAAGTTACATTTTTCCGCGAGAATAACTATCTTTGACGCTGAAAACTAAAAAAAGAGGAAAAAACGTGGCGAAGATGGTTGAAACTCCCTTGATGAAGCAGTATTTTGATATCAAGGCAAAACATCCGGATGCAATCTTGTTGTTTCGAGTGGGCGACTTTTACGAGATGTATGGTAAAGATGCTGTGACAGGGGCGGAGATATTGGGTATTGTGCAGACAAAGAAGGCGAACGGTCCGGGACAGACTATCGAGATGGCAGGCTTCCCGCATCACGCCTTAGACAGCTATTTGCCAAAATTGGTACGTGCCGGCAAGCGCGTGGCAATATGCGACCAACTGGAAGACCCGAAACTGGCGAAGAAGTTGGTGAAACGGGGCATCACGGAGTTGGTGACGCCCGGCGTTTCCATCAACGACAATATCCTGAATCATAAAGAGAACAATTTTCTCGCTGCCATTCATTTCGGGAAAGACTGTTGCGGCGTGGCGTTCCTCGACATTTCAACCGGCGAATTCCTGACGGCAGAGGGTAAGACGGATTATATTGACAAATTGTTGAATAACTTTTCGCCCAAAGAGGTGTTGGTCGAGCGCGGTAACCGGAAACGGTTTGAGGAGGCTTTCGGTCCGCGTTTCTTTATGTATGAGTTGGACGATTGGATTTTCACGGCCGAGTCGGCCAACGATCGCCTGCTGAAACATTTCGAAACGAAGAATCTGAAAGGTTTCGGCATCCAACATTTGAAGTTGGGCATCATCGCTTCCGGCGCCATCCTCTATTATTTGGACCAAACGCAACACACGCATATCTCACACATCACGTCGCTTTCTCGCATCGAGGAAGAACGCTACGTCCGCTTGGATAAGTTTACCGTCCGCAGCTTGGAATTGGTCGGGACGATGAACGAAGAGGGCACCAGCTTGTTGGACGTGTTGGACAAGACGGTTTCGCCTATGGGTTCCCGTATGCTGCGGCGTTGGATTCTTTTCCCGCTGAAAGATGTCAAACCCATTCACGAGCGGCAGAACGTGGTGGAGTATTTTTTCCGACATCCGGAAGTGAAAGATTTGCTGGAGGAGAAGTTAGAACAGATTGGCGATTTGGAGCGCATTATTTCCAAAGTGGCTGTCGGACGCATTTCTCCGCGCGAAGTGGTGCAGTTGAAGGTAGCCCTTTATGCGATTGAGCCGATTAAAGAGGCGTGCATGAACAGCGGGGAGCCGAGTCTTTGTCGGATTGGCGAGCAGCTGAATGCCTGCGTGCTGATTCGGGAGCGGATAGAAAAGGAGATTAACAACGACCCGCCTTCGCTGCTCAACAAGGGAGGGGTGATTGCTTCTGATGTCAATGAAGAGTTGGACGAGCTGCGTTCGATTGCCTATTCGGGCAAAGACTACCTCATGAAGGTGCAGCAGCGCGAAATTGAACAGACCGGCATCTCGAGCCTGAAAATCGGCTTCAACAACGTCTTCGGCTACTACATCGAGGTGCGCAATACGTACAAAGACAAAGTGCCTGCCGAATGGATTCGGAAGCAGACGCTGGTCAACGCCGAGCGCTATATCACGGAAGAGCTGAAAGAGTATGAGGAAAAGATATTGGGGGCGGAAGAGAAAATCCTTTCGTTGGAAGCCCGTTTGTTCAACGAACTGGTGCTTTGCCTCTCCGAATACATTCCGCCCATCCAGATGGACGCGAACCTGATCGGGCGGTTGGATTGTCTCCTCTCTTTGGATAAGGTAGCGGAAGCGAACCGCTATATCCGTCCGTTGGTGGACGACTCGGCGGTGATCGACATCAAGGCGGGCCGACATCCCGTTATCGAGAAGCAGTTGCCGACAGGAGAATCTTATATCGCCAACGACCTCTTTTTGGACGACGACACGCAGCAAATCGTCATCATCACCGGGCCGAATATGGCCGGCAAATCGGCCCTGCTCCGCCAGACGGCTTTGATTACGCTGATGGCGCAGGTCGGCAGCTTCGTGCCGGCTGAATCGGCGCATATCGGGATTGTGGATAAGATTTTCACGCGCGTCGGAGCGTCGGACAACATTTCCGTCGGCGAGTCTACCTTCATGGTCGAGATGAACGAAGCGTCGAACATCCTCAACAACCTCTCGTCGCGCAGTCTCGTGCTCTTCGACGAGTTGGGGCGCGGGACGAGTACGTACGACGGCATCTCGATTGCATGGGCAATCGTCGAATACATCCACGAACATCCGACGACACGCGCCAAAACGCTCTTTGCGACGCACTACCACGAACTGAACGAGATGGAAGCTTCTTTCAAGCGCATCAAAAACTACAACGTCTCAGTGAAGGAGGTGGATAATAAGGTCATCTTCCTGCGCAAACTGGTGCGCGGCGGCAGCGAGCACAGCTTCGGTATCCACGTCGCCAAGATGGCGGGTATGCCGAAGAGCGTCGTGAAACGGGCGAACGTCATTTTGAAGCAGCTGGAGGCGGAAAACCGGCAGGAGGACATCGCCGACAGCCGGAAAGGCATCCGCAGCAAGCCTGTGAAGGGCATCGCCTCGACGGCGGAGGGCTACCAGCTGAGCTTCTTCCAGTTGGACGACCCGGTGCTCAGCCAAGTGCGCGACGAAATCAAGAATTTGGATATCAATAACCTGACGCCCATCGAGGCGCTGAACAAACTAAGCGAAATCAGGAAAATTATTACAGGAAAATGAAGTGAAGAAGGAAGCATGATTTGGGAGAATGGAGGCTGTATTAAAATAAACATTGGGATAGCCTCATGCGGAGCTGGTGGAACACCCTTTCGCTGTCTTTCGACCTGTGGGGTATCCCTTTCAGAGCCTCGTTGGAAAGCGGTATCGTCACTGTGTTCCTGGTCTTTACCTGCTCATGCTCGATATAGAGTGTCTTGCCGTCAGCCGC
Source organism: uncultured Parabacteroides sp. (assembly GCA_964465405.1). Taxonomy (GTDB): domain Bacteria; phylum Bacteroidota; class Bacteroidia; order Bacteroidales; family Tannerellaceae; genus Parabacteroides. Next base: position 4,839 of record CAYXIX010000170.1, read on the forward strand.
CTTGTATATTTCATCCCACTTCAAAACCATCATGTTGC
>CAYXIX010000171.1:0-4832 GCA_964465405.1 uncultured Parabacteroides sp.
TGTGCATGATATGGCTTTTCAGCTTCATGCGAGAAAGCGCCTTACGGTTCTCCGCCGAATCGTAGCCCTTGTCGGCCATCACAGACATGCCTTGCTTCAAGTTCGCTTTCTCAAGTGGTGTTACAACTTTTTCAGCATATTACCATTACCAACATCTTCATTGCCGAAGTTTTGCAGAGGTCTCAAAATACTATTTTGATAGAACGTTATTTCCTTATACATTAAACCTAAAATGCATGATGTCGCCGTCTTGCACGACGTAATCTTTGCCTTCGACGTTCATCTTGCCTGCCTCTTTGACAGCGGTTTCCGAGCTGTAGGCGATGTAGTCGTCATATTTGATGACTTCGGCACGGATGAAACCTTTCTCGAAATCGGTGTGGATGACACCGGCACACTGCGGGGCTTTCCAGCCTTTGTGGAAGGTCCATGCGCGCACCTCGTCTGGGCCGGCGGTCAGGAAGGTTTGCAGGTCGAGCAGTTTGTAGGCAGCTTTAATCAGGCGGTTCATACCCGATTCTTCCAGCCCGATTTCCTGTAGGAACATCAGCCGTTCGTCGTAAGTCTCCAACTCGGCTATTTCACTCTCAATCTTGGCGGAAACGACCAGAATTTCTGCTCCCTCGTCCTTGACAGCTTCGCGGACGGCATCGACGTATGCATTCCCGCTGACGGCGCTTGCCTCGTCGACGTTGCAGACGTAAAGCACCGGTTTGGCAGTCAGGAGGAACAGGTCGTGGGCGATGCGCTCTTCGTCTTTGGTCTCGAAAGTGACGGTGCGGGCGCTTTTGCCTTGTTCGAGTGCTTCTTTATAGTGGCAGAGCACGTCGTAGGCTACTTTCGCCTGCTTGTCGCCGCCCGTTTGCGCCTGTTTCTGCACTTTGGCGATGCGGCTCTCGATGGTTTCGAGGTCTTTGATTTGCAGTTCAGTGTCGATAATCTCCTTGTCGCGGACGGGATCGACGCGCCCGTCTACATGCACGATGTTGTCATCGTCGAAACAGCGCAGGACGTGGATGATAGCGTCGGTTTCGCGGATGTTGGCAAGAAACTTGTTGCCCAAGCCCTCGCCCTTGCTGGCGCCTTTGACTAGTCCGGCGATGTCGACAATTTCGACCGTCGTCGGGATGACGCGCTGTGGATGTTCGATTTCTGCCAGCTTGTTGAGCCGTTCGTCGGGGACGGTGATGACGCCGACGTTGGGTTCGATGGTGCAGAACGGGAAGTTGGCTGATTGTGCCTTTGCGTTTGATAAGCAATTAAAAAGAGTGGACTTCCCAACATTTGGAAGTCCGACTATGCCGCATTGTAATGCCATAACTATATGTGTATATTTAATTAAATAATTGATTTATAGAAATATAAAAGAGAGGGTTAGAAGTGAGTGGGCAACAAACTGGTAACAAAAGCCATTATTTTAACATTTAGGCATCCCTCTTTTATATGGCAAAGGTACTTATTTGTCGGTTAATAGCAAAGTTGTGTTGTGAATGTCAGCTTAGGGCATACTCCCCTGCATCCACATTAAAAGACCTCTGCAAAACTACTCCAATAGCAGAGGTCTTTTTATCTTTCAAGCCTGCGCCCCTTTGTTTTTATTTGTAAAGACGCGGCACGTCACGTCTCTACATACAACAAGAATGGGGTGGGGCAGGTTGCGCGAAACTTAATTGTCCATTGTCAATTGCCCGTTGTCAATCGCCTTGAGTTCTGAAATATATTTTTGTATGGATTTATCTGTGCGCAACTTTTTGATGGCCATTTTGGCTGCTAATTGTTGCGATTCTTTTTTCGTGTAACCGATTCCGACGCCGATTTGTGTGTTGGAGAGCGTTACGCTGGTTTGGAAAACAGGATTTCCTTCATTGTCGGTGAAAGATTCTATGAGGTCAAATGAAATTTCCAACTTGTTTTTTTGGCTCCATTCAATCAAGTTCGATTTGAAGTTCACTTCTTTTTTCGCGATGGTATCGAGGTTAATATGTTTCTTGATGATGACGTTCTGGATGAATTCGTAGCAGACGTGATATCCTTGATCTAAATAGATGGCTCCGATAAGTGCTTCCAACGCATCTCCATAAACATGATTATTGTGCGGATTCAATTTGGCAGCGTATATGATTTTTTTGTCAAGCCCTAATTGGATGGCGATGCGGTTCATGGTCTCGCGTTGTACGATTTTGGAACGTGTATTGGTTAAGAATCCTTCCCGTTTGTATGGGAAGTGTTTGTATACGATGTCGGCAACGATGGCATTCAATAACGCATCGCCCAAAAACTCCAATCGCTCGTTGTTCACCCATCTTCCGTCGCAGTTTTCAATGGATGAAGATTTATGAAGAAAAGCCTGTTCATACAATTGGATGTTATCAGGATAAAAACCGAGTATCTGGTATAAAGAAGAAAAAGGCTCTTTCTTTTTATTTTTGAAGAGCCTTATTCTTTTTTTTAACTTTTCAAACACGTCACTTCACAAATTTCTTTACAATCACGCAAGCATTATGGCCACCGAATCCAAACGTATTTGAAAGTGCAGCCCGAACTTCTCTTTTTTGAGCCTGATTGAATGTAAAATTTAATTGATAGTCAATCTCCGGATCATCGTCTCCTTCCGTATAGTTAATTGTCGGAGGAATGATACCGTCTTGGATAGCCAAAATGCAGAAGATTGCTTCGACTGCACCGGCAGCACCGAGCAAGTGTCCTGTCATTGACTTGGTCGAGCTGATGTTTACTTTGTAAACCTGATCGCCAAAAACTTCTTTGATAGCTATCACTTCAGAGACATCGCCTACCGGCGTGGATGTTCCGTGTACATTGATGTAATCGATGTCTTCGGGTGTCATGCCAGCGTCTTCTAAAGCATTTTGCATCACCAACTTGGCTCCTAATCCGTCAGGGTGAGAAGCGGTCAAGTGATAAGCATCTGCCGAAAGGCCTGTCCCTGCTATTTCACAGTAAATGTGAGCGCCTCTAGCAAGGGCATGTTCCATCTCTTCTAAGACCAAACAGCCGCTCCCTTCACCCATTACAAACCCGTCACGGCTGGCGCTGAACGGACGTGACGCTGTTTCAGGGGAATCATTCCGCGTTGACAACGCATTCATTGAGTTGAAACCTCCGACTCCGGACGCAGAAATAGCTGCTTCTGCACCTCCTGTTATGATTACGTTCGCTTTTCCTAAGCGGATATAATTATACGCATCACTGATTGCATTCGTTGAAGAAGCACACGCCGAAACGGTTGCGAAATTAGGGCCGTGAAAACCATATAACATGGAAATATGTCCGGCAGCAATGTCCGCAATCATCTTCGGAATGAAAAACGGATTGAATTTAGGACCGATTGTATCTTTGGTTTTTGCATACCCCAACACTTCTTCATCGAATGTCTTGATACCTCCGATTCCCGAAGCAAAGATAACACCGATACGTGTTTTGTCTTCGTTGTCCAAATCCATGCCTGCATCAGTAATCGCTTGTTTGGCAGCATCAATTGCCAACAGACTGTATCGGTCGCATTTGCGGACCTCTTTCCGGTCCATCACCTTCAACGGGTCGAATCCTTTTACCTCACATGCAAATTGCGTCTTGAACTTGGATGCATCAAATTGAGTAATAGGCCCGGCACCACTTTTCCCCTTGACAATCCCATCCCATGTCTCAGAGAGGGTCTTGCCAAGTGGAGTAATTGCTCCCAGACCTGTTACTACGACTCTTTTTAATTCCATACCTTTCATTAAAAAGATTGATTACTTCGCGTTTGCTTCGATATAAGCAATGGCGTCGCCTACTGTTGTAATCTTTTCTGCTTGATCATCTGGAATAGAAATACCGAATTCTTTCTCGAATTCCATAATCAGTTCTACTGTGTCAAGAGAGTCTGCTCCTAAATCGGTAGTGAAGCTCGCTTCGTTTGTAACTTCTGATTCTTCTACACTTAACTTGTCAACGATGATAGCTTTTACTTTTTCAGCAACTTCAGACATAACTTTTTCAATTTAGATTAATAAATACGAATATACTTTTTAAATTTGCGCTGCAAAGAAAAGATTTTTTTGTGGAACAAATACAATTTTGAGCGATAAAAAAGCGGAAAACTGCACATTTTTTCTTTTCTTGTGCAAGAAAACAGGGAAAAGTATGAAGAAAATAGCCATTTTCGCTTCCGGTTCAGGAACAAATGCAGAGAATATTATCCGATATTTCTCTCGGAGTGAAACGATTAAAGTTGCTGTCGTTTTGTCGAATAATCAACATGCAGGGGTACATGCCCGTGTGAATGCCTTGGGGGTATCCTCTTTTACCTTCCGGCGGGAAGAATTTGCCTTAGGGGTATCGGTGTTGGATAAGTTGGCCGAGTATGGCGTGGAGCTCATCGTGTTGGCCGGTTTTATGAATAAGATTACGGAGCCATTGTTGGCGGCTTATCCGAACCGGATTGTCAATATTCATCCGGCTCTTTTGCCGAAGTTCGGCGGAAAAGGCATGTATGGCATGCACGTCCATGAAGCTGTAGTCGCAGCCGGAGAGAAAGAGACGGGAATCACCATTCATCTGATTAATGAGAATTATGACGAAGGGACGATTCTTTTCCAAGCCAAATGCCCGGTTCTCCCGACCGACACGCCCGAAGAGGTTGCCGCTAAGGTGCATGCATTGGAGTATCAATATTATCCGCAAGTGATTGAGCGGGTGCTGGCATGAAATGTTGCATGATTAAAATTGTGTAATATTGACAGACTGTAAAATTCTCCCATCTCAATGGAAATCTTTTTCCGGATACTTGATAAGGTGTGAAAAACAAAGGAGGAATGTCACTTGAAAAGGGG
>CAYXIX010000172.1:0-4746 GCA_964465405.1 uncultured Parabacteroides sp.
GTAAATTTATTTTCCTGCCGGGTAATTGAATATTCCTTTTTTGCTTTTTTTCATTTCCAGTTTTTTGTCTGAAATAGCGAATTATGTAGATTTGTCCATCTCTAAAGAAAACAGATATGGCAAAAAGAAGGATTTTAAAGAAAACTATCAGCCGTATTGCCGGCGATTTATTTTCGAAAGTACTGGTCTGCAAATTTTACATGCCGGGTGCGGATGCAGAAAAAACAGACAAGCTCATGACCCAGATATTAGATATGGAAGACAACCTCATCCGCCGGGCTCACCGGCCGGACGGGAAAGACAACCCACGTTTGGTCAAGGCCTATTACGCCCAATTATTTGCCGACCTGCAAAAAAAGACCGATGAAATTTCAAACGAAATCGCAGCGTTGAGCAAATAAGCAGAAGAACAGATGAAAAAAGCAGTAAGCAAGGCGCTTCTGCGACTGACGGGATGGAAGTTGGGTTCCGTCATCAAAGAGGATGTGCCAAAATGTGTGATTTGTGTCGCGCCACATACGAGTAATTGGGACTTTGTGTTTGGAAAATTACTCTATACCTCTATCGGAAGGGATGCGCGGTTTTTAATCAAAAAAGAGTGGTTTGTGTTCCCGTTCAACCTGCTTTTCAAAAAGCTGGGAGGCGTACCAATCGACCGGAGCAAAAACACGTCAGTGACAGACCAAATGGCTGAACAGTTCAGCTGCCACGAGACATTCCAACTAGCCATCACGCCGGAAGGAACGCGCAAACGGGTAGAAGAGTGGAAAAAAGGATTTTACTATATCGCCTTGAAGGCGCAAGTGCCCATCTTGTTAGCTTATCTGGATTACAAGAAAAAAGAGGCAGGCATCGACAAGCTGTTTTACCCGACGGGAGATGCGGAAAGAGATATCCGTCAGATACGGGCATATTATAAGAAAGTCACGGCCTGTCACCCCCACAATTTCGTTTCGATATGAACACCGTCCGGGCAGAACTGTTACGCATCAGCCTTGTCCAAGCATCCATCTCATGGGAAGAGCGGGCTGAGAATCTCCAACGCTATGGCAAACTACTCGAACGCACTTGCGGGAAAGCGGATTTGGCCATCTTGCCGGAGACTTTCACAACGGGGTTCTCCATGAATGTGGAACGGCTGGCAGATACGACGGACGGCACGACGTTGTCGACTGTCCGGAAATGGGCGAACGATTTTCAATTGGCAATCATCGGGAGCTTCATTGCATACGAAGGAGGCAACTACTTCAACCGTGCCTTTTTTGTCTCGCCGACAGGTGAAACCAGCCTGTACGACAAGCGGCACCTGTTCCGCATGGCAGGAGAAGACCGCTATTTCACGGAAGGGAACAGACACACGATTGTTTCCTACAAAGGATGGAACATCTGCCTACAAGTCTGTTATGATTTGCGTTTCCCGGTCTGGAGTCGGAATGTAGACAACGCGTACGACCTACTGGTGTATGTGGCCAATTGGCCTGAGGCACGCCGAAGTGCATGGAAAACGCTGTTACCGGCACGGGCTGTCGAGAATCTCGCTTTTGCCTGCGGAGTGAACCGCGTCGGGACAGACGGGAAGAACATTGCTTATGGCGGCGACTCGGCGGTATACTCGCCTAAAGGGGAAAAATTGGCGGATGCCGGCAAACGAGACGGGGTGGTCTGCATCTGCACACTTGCCTATTCAGAACTTGACCGCCTACGAACCAAATTCCCGGCGTGGAAAGATGCAGACTGGTTCTCGCTTCATATCTGAGGATGGATGACGCAGAATGTGCCCGATGCTTTGCTCACCAGTTTGCCGTCGCAATAAATCTCACATTCACAAAAATGCAAATGCCGACCGGGCTTGACCACGTGCCCCTTTGCTATCAACTCCTTTCCCCAAGCTGCCCGCAAAAAGGATATATTCAAATCGGCCGTTAAAACATCCCGGTCAATGGGCAACATCGTATAGGCAGCAAAGCCGGCTACCGTGTCGGCCAACGCGGCCAACACTCCTCCATGAACGACACCGCTATACTGCCGTTGCTCGTCGTGCAAAGGCATCCGGGCTTCTACCCGGCCGTCTTCTACCTCTGTAAAATCGATTCCCAAAAAGTTTATATAAGGATTTGTCTTTACCCGGTTAATCAACCGTTCTTTTATCTCTTTTTTCATTGTTATACTGTTTTTCTTCTTTTACTCGTATCAAAAGGTTGGCGACAATAGCGGCCAATCCGCCAGTGATGCCGGAAGAAAAAATACCTTTCAGCACATCCGGAGCATCCGTCAGAATATCCGGCATCAGTTCAACTCCCAACCCCAAAGGCAGACTGACTGCCAAGACAAGCGTCGCCTTCCGGTCTATCGACCGTAGCCACTGTCCCGAACGTCCCGTCGTCCATCGCACCGTGTCCTCCGCTGCATGAAACAACTCCAACTTTAATCAAACTTAATCCAATCAACGAAACCACAATTCCCAGAATCAGCGGTGTAATCACCGTCCATAAATAACAAAAAGTACGGCTGATAATCATCTCAATCGGTTAGCCAGCGTCCTCCACCTCTTTGGGAAATTCTTGGTTTATCGTCTTACAAGTCCAGCTTCAGTTTTTCTTTTCCCTCCGTATCTAATGCACGCAACGTCAACGAATCTCCCTGTTTTTGCAAAATCATGACCACCGCGCTCTTCATGGCGGGGCCGCCGCCTACTACGACAGGGAATGCATTACCGTCTTCTCCTGCCGGTATATAATTAAAACGATGTGTATGTGCATTCAAGCAAACGGCAAAAGGCGCTTTTTTCAGCAGCGCACTCCACTCGACAAGACTGGGGTTGTACCAATCTCCCATCCCATAAACAGGTATATGATGAATCAGTACGCGCTTCAATGCCTTTTTAAAGGCTTTCGACGACAATTCTTCTTTCAGGAAACCGGCTTGCACCCGACGCAAGTCTGAGAAATCGTTCAAACCGTAATAGACCCAATGCGTATCCGGCTTGTCCTCACCGCAGTCGAGCATCACGAAGCGCGTGTCGCCCCAACTGAACGCGCCATACGTCTTATCACCCACATAATCGAAAAGGCTACGCAGCCCGATAGAATAGGCATTGCGGATTTCATGATTCCCCCGCAAATAGAATACCGGAACATTGCTTGCCCCCACCGTTTCGTTCAATTCTGTCAAGAAACGGGTGGCCTGTTCATGGTCAGCCGGGTCGTCGATGCAATCGCCGTTGAAGACAACAAAATCATAATCGGCATTCTTCACCTGCTGGTATAAAGCCTGCAAGGTCTCCGAATGTTTATGCAGGTCGTTGAAGATGATAGCGGTAAAGTCCGTATCACGGGAATCAGGCAAGGTAAAGGTATATAAATCAGAAACAGCCGTTTCTCCAAAGACTTTCTTATAAGCCTGATAAAGCAGTATCTCACGTGAGCAGACCCGGTAATAGTAGGTTTTACCCGGATCCAGATTATTCAGGCGGATTTTGTTTTGCAGGCCGTTGCAGATGACTTGCCCGTCGACAATCGTACGCGCCTGTTGCAGATGCTCTTTATCTGTTCCATATTCCACCCAACTGTAGGTAGGCACCGTCGTTTGCCACATCACTGTGATGCCATTCCCGACGGGATTCTGTAAATAGGGTTTCATCCGGAAAATCTTGTCTTTCGGCTGAGAGAAAATCACATCGGCCACGACCGGACGGTGGTCAGAAGCCACCGGCTCTTCCCAAACTTGCGTTGCCGTGCAGACAAAGGCTGCCGTGTCAGGACGATAAGCGGCAATATAATCTATGGTTTCATTTGGTTCATCGGCCGGGAAAGTCGGCTTTTTCGGATTGGTCAATAACACAAAATCCTTTTGCAAAGCCTGAATAAACGCCGATTCCGGATGCGCATTCATGTCGCCGGCAATGAACAGCGGCTTCTGTGCCTTCGCCGCCACCTCACGGATAATCGGGAGCGAAAGCATCCGGTCTTCCTCCGTCAGCGAAAGGTGCATACAGCAATAGATATATTTTTCGAATTCTACAACCAGCAGCGTACGTGTTTCTTCCCGGCCCGGCAGCGGGAAAAAACGGGCCGAGAGCGGTTTTTCACGGCTCAGCATCCCGATGCCGTACTTCCCGCCATCATAATCGATAGCTGGAGCATATACACGATGCATCAACGTCCGTTCCGCCAATTCGCGCAAAAGGTCTTTCCCTCCGCTTCGGCCGGTCACGCTGTCAACTTCCTGTACAGCCACCACATCTGCCTCCATCCGGTTGATTACCGCTGCCGTACGATCGTAATCGGTCACGTCGTCCAACCCTTTGGCGTTACGGATGTTATAACTTGCAATACGCAAGGTGTTCGCCTCACGCGCACTCTTTTCCTTTGCTCCGGTTTCCGTAGCCGGCAACAGCAGCAACAGCGCCATTACCCATCCCATCATCTGTTTCATATCGTTTCGTCTTATTGATTTTATATTACAAAAATACGAACTTTCGGGGCATCCAACGCATATCAATCAAATATTTGTCACTGCAACACAGTGTCCGGTTTGACATGACATGAATTCCTATTTTCCCCTACCACCCGTTGACGGAATTAGTTTGAGCTGAGAATTATGTTTGAAAAGTTGCGCATATCGCTGATTTTTATCAACTTAGTATTTCCAACATCATTAAGTTTAAATCGTCGTATGCACAATTTATATATAAAATTCGTCAGAATCCTTGAGATATGCAAGCCATTTTCCTACAATCTCGTCAAT
>CAYXIX010000173.1:0-4622 GCA_964465405.1 uncultured Parabacteroides sp.
GCAGTCAATACTGCTGACCAACCCATTCTATGAGACCTCTGCAAAACTACTCCAATAACAGAACGTCAACCAGTGAACTTGCTGATAATCAGTATATGATATTTTGTGATTTGGATGCAAAATGGACTTTTGCAGAGGTCTCATAGAAGTGATTTAATTTTTTGTTTTCGTGAAAGTTTCTTTAGCAGCAAGACTGTGAAGGTTATGTAATTCCAAGATTCCCAGTTGGAAGCAGAGGTATCAAACCGGTTAAGCATCGTCCTGAAGGAGTCCATCTAGGCGTTGCTCCATTTATTGTCATGGTGGTACACGGCACCGTATGTCAGCACCTTGCCGCTGAATAAGGCTTTCACCGGAAGGAGCGCCCATTGGCATCCGGTCTTGAGCTTGTACAAAATGGCGTTTACCACCTCTACGAGGCAGCTTTGAGTGACATAACCACATTTTGCCGTGGAAAGATAAGGCAATATCTCGTTTTTTATCGTATTTTTGTCGAGCACAACGTACATAGGATTTTCTTTATATTATGAGTTTGGTCACATATAACATAAAAAATAATTCGGTTTGTACGCTATGCTTTAATATATTCGTACAAAATTAAGAATCTAACATAAGTTTAAATCACTTCTATGAGTAAAAAAGACATGAAATGAAAAAGAATTGGATTTTTAAATGGGTTGCATGTGCATGGCTGTTTGTCGCAACAGGTGTACAGGCGCAGTCGTTGAAAGACATTTTGAGCTCATCTGCCGTCAAAGATGCAGTGACGGCCATAACGGGCGGAAAGCAGTTGTCTGTCGAGAACTTGGCGGGGACATGGACGTATGTCAATCCGGCAATTCAGCTGGAGGGGGACAACGCGTTGAAGAACGTGACTGCCAGTGTGGCTGCTTCGGAGATTGAGAAGAAACTGGACGAGTATTGTTCGAAAGTCGGTATCGAGGCGGGCGCATTCAGTTATACGTTTAATGCGGACAGTACGTTCACGAGCCAGTTGAAAGGGCAGACGCTGAGCGGCACCTATTCGTTTAATGCCGAAGAGAAGACCATCGAGCTGAAATATGGTAAACTTTCGAAGTTGAATCTGACAACGATGACTGCCTCTGTGGTTCTTTCAGACAACCAGCTTTCGTTGCTTTTCAACGTGGACAAACTGCTCGATTTCCTGACGAACCTGTCTTCCCTTTCAGACAATACGACGTTGCAGGCTATAAACAAATTGGCAAGCGAATACGACGGGATGAAGTTGGGATTTGAGCTGGAGAAATGACGAAATAAATGACAATTATTTTTCTTTTTCTCCGAGCGTGAAGCCAATTGTCAATTGTCCATTATTTCGGGGAAGTTCTTTTTGTATTCCTCTACAAGAGCGATAAGATCTGTCCCGTAGTTTTCAATCAGTTTTTTCCCGATGCCGGGAATCATGAGCAGTGCATTTGCGCTCGTTGGCAAAAAGTTTGTGATGCCGATGAGCGCTTTTTGTTGCAGGATGAGATAAGCGGGGAGTTTCTTGGCTGTTGCCAATTCGTAGCGCCATTGTCTTAACGCGGCATACAGCTCGGGATGCTTGATATCTGACGAAAGTTCGATTTTCTCCGTTTGTACCGTTTTCTCTGTTTTTTCCGCTTTTTTCTTTTTCTCCGGTTGCTCGATGCTGGCTTTGGCTTTGGCGTTGAGATAGGCGGAGACGGTAAACTGTTCGTGGCAGCAAGAGAGCGTCTGCTGTTTGATGTGTAATTCCTCTTTGAATTTCTTGAGCGTGTTGTTGACTGTTTTGCGTGTCTCTTTGTTGTCGATTTCAACATTCGAAGCCTCCAGAAGAGGGATGCAGAGACGTTCGAGCTGCTCTGAGAAATAGGCGCATCCTTTTCGTACGCGCTCTTGAATCTGCTTGTCGTGCTGGCAGTCGGGGCTTCCCGCGCTCATGCGTTTCAGTTGCTGGATGAAACGTGTGCCTACGTCTGTGACTGTCGAGCGGAAGGCGTCTCGCGTGTTCCCATATTGTACGTTCAGTTCCGGGTAGAGCTTTTGCAGATGCGTGTAGACGACATAGGCTGTATATTGCAAGTGTTGTTGCATACGGTTGAAGTCGAACAGTTCGGTAAGCAGTGTCGTGAAGAATTGTGACTTTGCCGTACGGAGCTGTTCCTCGTTGGGAAAATGGTTGCTGACGGAGGATACGAAGTCGTTGATGCGCGAATCGCTAATCATGGCGTTTCGCGTGATGGGGCTGTTTAGGACGACCCCTTCCAGCGTTTTGCAACGGCTGAGCGCGACATAGGCCTGCCCGTGCGAGAAAGCGGCCGAAACGTCGATGATGGCGCGGTCGAACGTGAGGCCCTGACTTTTATGAATGGTGATGGCCCATGCCGTTTTCAACGGATATTGGCAAAAGGTGCCGGATACGGTTTCGACAATTTCTTGGGTTTCCGGGTCGATTGCATATTTCAGATTGCTCCACGTTTCTTTTTCGACCTCGATTTCGTTGCCCGTTTCGTCGGCGACCGTGATTTTGTTTTCATTGATGAAGACGATTTTCCCTATTTTCCCATTGTAATATCGTTTCTCGGAAGATGAATCGTTTTTGACGAACATGACCTGTGCCCCACGTTTCAGGGTCAGCTTTTCATCGGTCGGGTAAGTATATTCAGGGAAATCGTTTTCGATTTTGGCCGTAAACGTATAGGCTTTGTCCGGCAGGGCCGCCAAGTTTTGGTTGTTGATGTGTTGCGCCTGATAGTTATGCGTGGTGAGTGTGATGTAATCCGCATTGTTGTCGGGCCGGAAATTGGGGATGTAACGCTGGTTGAGCTGTGCCAATGTGGTGTCGTCGAATCGGTTTTCGCGGATGTTGTTCAGCAGTTGGACGAAGTGCGTGTCGTCCTGACGGTAGACCTGCGTCAGCTCAATGCAGAAATAGGAGCTTTCCGCCAGTGCTTTGCTTTCGAAGAAAAAGGTCGATGGGTAATATTCTTTTAATACGTTCCATTCCTCCTCTTTGGCAACGGGCGCCAATTGCTGCAAATCGCCGATTAACAATAGCTGCACACCGCCGAAAGGTTTGCTCCCGTCTCGGTAACGCCGCAAAATGTCGCTGATGGCGTCCAGCAGGTCGGCGCGGAGCATACTGACTTCGTCGATGACCAACAGGTCCATGCTGCGGATGATGTTGATTTTCTCTTTCCTGAATTGGTTTTTGAAGTCGGGCTTCTTTTCTTCCTCTCTGGATACGGAAGGGATGTAAGGGCCAAACGGAAGCTGGAAGAAGGAGTGAATGGTTACACCTCCGGCATTGATGGCGGCGACTCCGGTCGGAGCGACAACGATCATTCGCTTGGGAGAAATCTCTTTGAGGCGTTTGAGAAAGGTCGTCTTTCCTGTCCCGGCCTTTCCTGTCAGAAAGAGGTTGATTCCTGTGTTTTGCAATAAATCGAGTGCTAAGTCAAAATCTTGATTTGTTTGCATGATCGTTGCCGCTTTGTTTTGTTTCTTACAAAAGTACAAAAAAGATGAGAATTGCCATGTGTATGGTGACAAATTGCTCGGCAGGCAATCCGTTTTTCCTACCGGGCAAAATGCTTTTCTCCGTTTATATTTATTGGGATAACATTATTATGATTACTTTTGTCTTGCTACAAATGAACGAAGAAAGAAAAATGGAATCGCAAGAAATTCAGTTGAACAGCCATAACAAACAGGAATATCCGCCCATGCATACGGCTGAACATATTTTGAATCAAACGATGGTGCAGATGTTTGGTTGCCCGCGCTCGAAAAATTCCCATATCGAGCGGAAGAAAAGCAAGTGTGATTATGAATTGACAGAAGCCCCGACGGCGGAACAGCTTGCTGAAGTGGAGCGGAGAGTCAACGAGGTGATAGACCGGCATCTGCCCGTTACGATTGAGTTTATGTCGCGCGAGGAGGCTGCCGCGATTGTCGATTTGAGCAAATTGCCCGAAGAGGTAAGCGAGACGTTGCGGATTGTCCGCGTCGGGGATTACGACGCATGTGCCTGCATCGGCGCACATGTCGGTAACACCGCCGAAATCGGCCATTTCAAAATCCTTTCGCACGATTATGCCGACGGGCGGTTGCGGTTACGATTTAAATTAATTGACAATTGACAATTTTGTAGAGACGTGGTGTTCCGCGTCTCTACAAAATTATGTTGGTTGTTGTTTCACCTTTCTCTCTATGACCCACCGAATCAGGTAATAGTAGAGACATGCATGCAGTGTGGTAGTTGTAAGGAAGAAGAAACCAGAGGTAATTTCGTCCATCAACCAATGGGAAGTTAATAATGTTGTATAACTATGCTGCGACCTGATAATCCCATGCAAAGGCACCAAGCAATATTCTCTCTCCTAAGACGGCGAGGAAGAGAAAGGCTTTCAGCTTCATGGTTTTCATTTGCTTCACTTTTATGTATTATACTGATAATAAATAACTTATCTGTAAAACAAAAGGCTGCTGTTTGTTGTTGTGTGATGTATGCGGTTAAAATTGGAGAAATGATTACGGATAAGATAAATATTGTTAATCTTCGTGTTAAATATGGCAACTTAGAAACTGTTTTGAATTAATCCAATAATAATGCTATAGCCTCCATAAGATTCAAA
>CAYXIX010000174.1:0-4601 GCA_964465405.1 uncultured Parabacteroides sp.
GTGTGAACTGCATAAAGTTTAAGAAAGCGTAGCGAAAGGGGAATTGTTTTAGTATATTTGCGGATGGATAAATGATTAAATGACATGGAATATGCAACATCAAGAAAACAAACGGATAACCTCTTCCTACATCGAAGAGTTGCGGCCGGGCGAAATATTTGTCTTCGGCAGTAATCTGGAGGGGCAGCATGGGGGTGGTGCGGCCCTTTTGGCTTATAGGAAATGGGGTGCCATTTGGGGGCAAGGCGTCGGTTTACAAGGACAGACCTATGGTATTCCGACTATGCAGGGAGGTGTCGAAACAATTGCTCCTTATGTGGACGAATTTATCCGGTTTGCCCAATCGCATCCGGAGCTGACATTCTTGGTTACGGAAATAGGCTGCGGCATTGCCGGTTTCCGGCCTGAGGAGATTGCCCCTTTGTTTAAAGAGGCTGCCGAAGTGGAGAATATCCATTTGCCTCAACGTTTCCGGGATGTTTTGATTTGATTGAAGCATGAAATTCCCTCTGATCATTAGCACGGTGAACGAACTGGTTCGGGTCTATCCCGAGCGGATTGTTTATATCTCTTCGGATGGGAATTATTCTGTAATGGTGCTGCATGACAAAACAGAGCATCTGTTCTCCTTCAACCTGTCCCACTTCCAGCAGCTTATTGAAAAACAAATGAAAGCCGATGCGTCTTTGTTTATACGTATCGGCAAGGGACTTATTATCAATCGGGAGTATATTTACAAAATCAATATCGGGAGACAGGCTTTGATTTTGTCTGATATGAAAATTGAACATACTTTTGTACTCTCTGCTTCCAAAGAGGCACTGAGACAATTGAAAAGTTTGGTGGAACATGAAATGGAGAAGCGATGAGAAGGAACGAAGATGACGAGATACTGGTTTTAGGTACGGCCCCGAAAGGTAACGGGCGTAAATCCATGTGGCGGTTGATTGCGATTGTCACAGGGGTGTTGTTGATTGTTATGTGCGTGATTTATTTGTCCGTAGAAAAGAAAGAAGCGTACCCGGAAGCGCTGCCGGAAAGACCTGTCTCCATATTACAAGAAAATCCGCTTCCCGCAGACTCTTTGCCCGAAGTGAGGGCACAAGTCGATTCCATCAACGATGTCGTCCTGACGATATATGCCTTGAAGAACTTGAAAGCGGAACTTTCTTTGCAAATGCCGGAACAAACAGATACAAGTATTTATTTTGTGTTGCAGGCGGCCGATATCCGGAAAGACAATAAGAAAATTGTAGGGGATTTCGTGTTACGAGGCAAACAACTTTCCAGAGGGAAACGCAAAACGGGTTATTGTGCCATCATTCAGGGAAACATCGCGTTGGGAAATACGATTAATGATGACATGAAGATCTATTGCATAGCCAACGGTTGCGACTTTTTCCGTCAGTATCCATTAGTGATGAACGGGGAGATTCAAGAAAACCGGTTGAAGGGGAAAGCGATTCGGCGGGCATTGGCACAACAGAACCATGATTTTTATATCATAGAGACGCAAAACCGGGAGTCGATATATGACTTTTCGGAAGCGTTGTGCGACATGGGATTTACCAATGCCCTCTATTTGGTAGGCGGCTCTTCATACGCATGGTGGCGCAAGGATGCGACCACAATCAACGAATTGGGCATTCACAATCAGAATCCGCTACCCAATACCAACTACATGGTTTTCCGCGCCATGAAAACCCATTGACAAGTGTCCTCTTGATAGCCCTGTCAACGTACGACACACATACATCTGTTTTTTACCGGAAGCCGGCACGCGATGTCCCTTTTATCGTTATATTTGCAAATCAAATCATTAAATCAGCATAGAAATGAAACGTATTATCTTTATCTTCATGGCCATCCTGCTGGCTACCGGGTTTGCAGAAGCCCAAAAGGAAGCGGTCATCTCGGCGGAAGAAACCTCTTTCGATTTCGGGACAATCAAAGAAGCGGACGGGAGCGTGTCGCACACGTTTCGGATTAAAAATAGCGGTGAATCGCCACTCGTCCTGACGCGCGTCATCGCCTCTTGCGGTTGCACGCTGCCCGAATGGACCAAAGAGCCTATCGAACCGGGCCGGACCGGCGACATCACCATCACGTATAACCCGAAAAACCGTCCGGGTCCCTTCGTCAAGACCATTTCTGTTTATAGCAATGGCAAGACCGGGAGTTTCGTCTTGACCATACGCGGGGAAGTAGAATAATCACACACCGATAAACAAAAGGATGTCAGACCTACGCAAATTCATCTGTATGCTTCTTTGTCTGCTGTTCGGCGTAATCGCCTTACAGGCACAAGGCAAAGCAGAAATCAGCACGGACGAAGAGATATATAACTTTGGCTCCATCCGGGAAGCCGACGGACCCGTGTCGCATGTCTTCACGATTCGGAATACGGGTGACGGGCCGCTGGCGATTGCCCGCGTGACAGCCTCCTGCGGTTGTGCACAGCCGGAATGGACCAAAGCACCTATCGCCCCGGGTGAAACGGGAGAGATAAAAATCACCTACAACCCGAAAGGCCGCCCCGGCCCGTTCCACAAGACGATTTCCGTTTACAGCAATGGCAAAGGGGGACGCTTTTCACTGGGAATCAAAGGAAACGTGATTACCAAAGAGCCCCAACCCGCCATCACCTATCCATACGGCATCGGCGACCTGAAGCTCGATAAAAAGACAGTTTCTTTCAATACGATTCGCCAACAGGAAACGTTGGGCGAGAAGATACACATCCTCAATAAAGGGGATGCGCCGCTTAGCGTCCGAATCGGTGAGACGGCGGACTTCCTGACGGTCGTCAACGCTGCACCCCGTCTGGATGCCGGCAAAGGCGGCGAAATATCCGTCCTTTTCGATGCCGCTAAACCGGAACGGAAAGGGCGCGTCACGACCGAAATCCCGGTTACGGTTTTGAAAGAAGGGGAAAGCGAAGAAACCAAAAGCACGATTTTCGTCTCAGCCAACGTGATTGACGACTTCAGCAAGTTGTCGGCGTCGGAAAAAGCCGAAGCGCCTCTGGCGCAGCTTTCCGGTACGGTGCTCGACTTCGGCCGGCTTCCGGAGAAAAGTTCCATCTTCCCGCTGGTCGGAGGGAAGGTAAACGGAACTATCGACATTACCAATGTGGGGAAATCGCCCCTGATTATCTACAGTGCGACGTGCGACAACGAGCTTGTGAGTGTATCAGGAGTCAGACGCGAACTCAAACCGGGCGCGACAACCACACTCAAAGTAACCATCCGCCCCAAAGAAATCCAGACACCTTTGGAGGCCACGATTCATATCGTATGCAATGACCCCAACGGGCCGGTGCGTCTGGTAAAAGTCAAGGCAATTGGCAATTAACAATTAACATCATGGAACATCCGGAAAACAGCAAACAATACAAAGGGTTGAAAGTCAATCAGGGCGTCACCGACGTGCCCACCGTGAATCCCTATCTCAAAAAGCGGATTCAGCGCAAAAGCTACACGCCGTCAGAGTTTGTGGAGGGCATTCTGAAAGGGAATATCACCATCCTCAGCCAAGCTGTCACGTTGGTGGAAAGTTCCAGATACGAACACCAGCAGATTGCACAAGAGGTCATCGAGAAATGCTTGCCGCACAGCGGGCAAAGCATCCGTATCGGCATTACGGGCGTGCCGGGTGCCGGGAAAAGTACTTCCATCGATGCCTTTGGTATGCACCTCGTCCGCGAAGGGCGGAAGTTGGCTGTCTTGGCAATCGACCCGAGTAGCGAGCGTTCGAGGGGTAGTATCTTGGGCGATAAAACCCGCATGGAGTCGCTTTCGAAAGAAAAGAATGCGTTTATCCGCCCTTCGCCTTCGGCGGGTTCGCTGGGAGGCGTTGCCCGTAAGACACGCGAGACGATTGTGCTTTGCGAAGCGGCCGGTTTCGACACGGTGTTTGTGGAGACGGTCGGCGTCGGGCAAAGCGAGACGGCTGTCCATTCGATGGTCGATTTCTTCCTGCTGATTCAGTTGGCCGGGACGGGCGACGAGTTGCAGGGCATCAAGCGCGGCATCATGGAGATGGCAGACGGCATCATCATCAACAAGGCAGATGGCGACAATATCGAGAAAGCGAATCTGGCGGCTGCCCAGTTCCGCAATGCGCTGCACCTGTTTCCGCCTACCGAATCGGGCTGGATTCCGAAAGTGCTGACCTATTCGGGTTATTACAACATCGGTATCAAAGAGATTTGGGACATGGTCGGCGAATATATCCGGTTCACCAAAGAGAGTGGTTACTTTGACTACAAACGGACGGAGCAGTCCAAATACTGGATGTATGAAAGCATCAACGACACGCTTCGCGATACGTTCTATCACAATCCGGCTGTCGAAAAGATGCTTGGCTTTACTGAAAAGCAGGTCTTACGTAATGAAATCAGTTCGTTTGTCGCAGCCAAACGGATGATTGATTTGTTCCTTGCCGAGTTGGCAAAGAGATAAAACATGGTTTTCTGTATATGAATAAAGCGGATGCACTTTCGAGAAATGCATCCGCTTCTTTTTGGTTATTGGCCTTCACAGGCGAATGAACCGTTTTTTATTTTCCTTTAAAAGAGAGACGCGGCATGCCGCGTCCCT
>CAYXIX010000175.1:0-4566 GCA_964465405.1 uncultured Parabacteroides sp.
TTGAGTGGCATAACCACGTTTCGCAGTGGAAAGATGGGGCAAGATTTCATTTTTTTTAATATCCCAAATCAAAATCTTGGTCTACGGCAGGAATCCCTTCGCTCATCCATTTGGGCATGGGAGAGCCGTGCAGGTAATGTTCAAAGAATTGGAACATCCGTTTTTGGAAGTCTATCCGGTTGGGCATTTTCGTCGGCCAGTGCGGTTCGCCTGTGTAGTTGAGCAACCAAGCCGGTTTTTGCAGCCGTTTGAGAGCGATAAAATATTCGATTCCTTGATACCACGGCACATGACCGTCAGCATCGTTGTGCAAAATTAAAATAGGTGTGGTGACTTTGTCCATGTTAAAAAGTGGGGAATTCTGGACATAGTGGAGTGGTTTCTCCCAAATGCTTCCCCCGACGCGGCTCTGCCCGTGCTCGTATTGCATGGAGCGGTTCAAGCCCGACCCCCAACGGATTCCGCCATAAGCACTTAACATATTCACCACCGGTGCTCCCGATTCGATGGCAGCAAACAATTGCGTGCGTGTCGCTAAGTAGGCTACTTGATACCCGCCCCAGCTATGTCCTTGTGCGCCGATTGCGTTTTCATCGACATACCCTTTTGCGATGAGCGCCGTAATTCCGGGCATGACACAGTTGAAGCAATCTTCACCCGGTAACCCGTACTCGCTGTAACGCACATCCGGGTTGAAAATGATGTATTCGTGGCTGAGGTAAAATGCATAATCGATGGTAGAACGGTGGGGGCTTGGCATGTGATAATGGTATAATGTGTGGGCATTCCGTTCATAGAAATTTACGATAACCGGATATTTTTTGTTGGGATCGAAATTCGCGGGTTTATAAATAATTCCTTCGAGCTTACGGCCGTCTAAAGAGAGCCATGAGGTCAGTTCGGCAGTTCCCCAGACGATTGAGTCTTGCTGGCGGATGCCATTTGTCAATCGGATGGATTTTTTGAAACGGAGGTCGGAGAGCCGGATATCCGGATACTCTTCGTAGGTCTCTTGTGTATAAATAATCGCATTTGATTCTTTTGCTTTCGTCAAAGCGGCTACCCGGAAATTTCCGGCAAATAAAGGTTGGGGCGCAGCCGGTTTGTCTAATTGGACTTTGTAATAGCCGTATCCTTTCGTCCGCTCATTGAACCCTGTTAGATATTGTGTTTCATGGAGGTCATACGAACGTTTTTCCCTGTCGAGTTGCATCAGTGAATAGGTGATTTGCTCGTCACGTCCGTTTACAGTCAGGTTGATGGGGGCAGATTGGGCCGTCGGGTCGAACATCCAGATGTCGTACCTGTCTTTGATGAGGATGGCTTGGTCGTTGTCAGTCCAACCTGCAATTCCATAAGCTGGTGGATAATCCGGGACGTCGTTGTCCGTATTCCATGCGGCAAAACGTTGCGGGGTTGTCAGGCGGTATTCTTTGCCGTCTGCTATCGAATGTGTGTACCACGAACTGTCTTGGTCTTGATACCAATAAGCAAATTTCCCTTTGGGAGAGAAACGCGGGTAAGAAGAGGATTTCTTTTTGAGCAGTTTCCGTTCGCCCGTTTCCAAGTTGACCAGATAGAGGTCATAATAGGGGCGTGCAGTCCACATGCTTTGCGTACCATACGGTCGGGTGGTAGAAAGAAATGCCCATGTCGCGTTTCCCTCGTCTGCTGTCTGCAAAGAAGGCAATTCTTCGGTGGCCAATTGGAAAACCTGTTTGTCCGAGAGGTTATAAAGGGCTGTATAAGAACGTTTCAATTCGTTTTTCTTGTTGAACGATTGCTGTGTGTATTGTACTTTTTCGTCCCAGTTCCATACCTGTACGTTCGGGCGGTTTTCTGCCAACACGGTTGTGTCTTTTTGTTTGGGGGCAGGAGCGGTTCCGAAAAACAGGCGGTTGGCATTTTGGGAGAAATAAAGATTTCCGTTCTCGCTGATTATCCACTTGTCTGGAAAGGCCACATTTCCACGTTCAGCAATCAGGCGTCCTGTTTCATTGTTTTCAGACAGGTAAAGACTGCTGTTGGTCGCTGTCGAATCTTTGTCGGCACAATACAGATAAGCCAATTTCTCGCCTGTTTCGTTGAACGTGATTTGTTTAAAAACACCTTTCTTTTCCGAAATGAGGGCATTCCCTTTTCCCGGAATATAGGTATATAAAGAAGAGTCTGAGACGACATATAGCACGTTCCCTTTCTTTGCGAATCCGAAATCGGTTACAGCCGGAAAAGAATCTCGGCCCATGCCGTCCAACGAACGTATGTAGAGCGTAGAGTCGTTTTTGCTCCCCCGCCGGTAGGCGAGCCAATCGGCTGTTTCTGACAGTTTGTACGCTTTCAGAGAGTCGATTACCTCTTGAGTCGATTGCCCGTTTGCCAGTTTGACGATGGCAAGGCTGTTCATGGGCATTTTCTCGTCGGTTGTCTTTTTTAATTTCTCTGCTTCGACAGTTGCCAATGGTGGAGTTTGCGTGACCAACAGGTAATGTGAGGAGGCACTGAATTGTCCTTTGGAAGCGGGTTTGAAACGTCCCGTTTCTTCTCCTTTTTCATTATAGATGAAAACGGTGGCATCTCCGCGCCAAGGTTCCATCTTGCAGTAAACCCATTTGCCATCGTTCGAGATTTGCTGTTCTGAAATACGTTCCCAACCGACCATCTCGTCAAATGTCATGGCTCTTTTTTCTTGGGCTTGTACGAGGGATACCCCTGCTGCCGCTATGAAAAGGCATATAAAAGTGTGTATAGACTGATTCATTATGTGTTTGATTCTGCTTTATGGTTGCAAAATTACATTCGTTTTTTTATGAATCATAAGGGATGTGGTTGAAAAGACGTGTTGATTCGATTTTATTCTTCCTTTTCCCCTGTTTTTCGGCTCTTTTTTTCATGACAATTAGGTGCCGGGTAGTGAAATTTGGCTGCCGGGTAATCTGAAATAGCCTTAGTGTATAAATATAAAAAACAAAAAAATAGGGGAGGGGAGTGTTAAAAGATTTGCCTGTTTATTATAAAAAGGATTACTTTGAACTCTTGAAAAAAATGGAATAATGAATGCTTTGTATTATAAATGAGAGATTTTACTAATCAATAATATAAAAAAGTATGAAGAAAAAATGGTTTTATCTTGTAGCTCTGATTTGTTCGATGAGCTTGTTTGTAGCTTGTGGCGAGGATGAAGTTCTGTCCGACGACGATGGTGACACAACGGTTGTTAGTGGCGATGACGAAACGACTGAGTCTGATGATGAAACGACTGAGCCTGACCTTGAGACTATCATTTCCGAAAGCATTGACGGCACTTATGACGGTACGCTGACGCTATCTCTTTTTGGTGTCCAAATGAGCTCCGAATCGAAGACGGTAACCGTTGTAAAGGGGGACGGCGAATCTGTCACCATCTCCTTTAGCCTCAATATCTTGGGTGTGTTTGACTACAACTTCAACATGAATTGCCCTATAACCGAAGAGGGGAACTACTACTTATTTGCCGACAGTACAAGCATAGACAACGGCATGGTGACCGCCACTATGAGTGTCACAGGTTCTTTCGTTGTGGAAGAAGGTTCCACAAGTCTTTCAATGACAGTGGAAGCCCCTGATGTCGACTATAGCGGAACGTCGTATAGTATAACTATAGGGTATGAAGGTACCAGAAGCGACGAGGGCGAGTGATTGCTGTCATATGTTCGGATAAAATTAACGGAATTGTACTGTGTTCATAGCTTGCAGCGCCTGAATGGTGAGTCGTTGCTCATCATATTGTGGTCGCAAACCGATATATTAAAGGAAGCTGCAAGCTTTGAGCAGATAATTCCGTTGTTTTTTATAAAAGGTTTTGCTTGTCTGCGATAAAATGTGTTACTTTGCGCTCTCGGAAAAAAATGGGATAATTAATGCTCTGTAAAGAGCCTTTACAAACTAACACATTATAAAGAAGTATGAAAAAGAATTTGTTTTATCTTTTTGCTTTGATTTGTTCGATGAGCTTGTTCTCGACTTGTAGTGAAGAAGAGGTGACAGGCGGTGGCGATGTTGACTTTGCCACTGTCATTTCCGAAAGCATTGCCGGCAGTTATAAAGGTGACCTGACCGTAGTTTTGGGGGGTATAAAGTTAAGCACTTTGTCACAGAAGATTACCATTGAAAAGGAGGATGACGAATCTGTCAGCTTCTCCATCACGAACTTCTCTTTCATGGGGATGGAACTCGGGGACATTAACCTTGAGAATTGCCCTGTAATTGAAGAAGGAGACGGGAGTTACTCATTTACCGGCGAATCTTCCTTATCAGCTTTGGATGGCATGCTGACCGCCGATATTGGCGCCACAGGTTCTTTCACATTGGCAACTTCTACTACCATTTCGCTGAATCTGGATATTGCCGCACTGCTGAACGGATCAACGCAGAATGTGAACGTGACGTATGAAGGCACAAGACTGACCGGCAGCGAAGGCACCGAAGCCTATATCCTGTCTTTCACTTTTGCTGACGAAGCCGTTACAGGAACTCCCGTAATCGACAATGAGGCCGGCACAATAACCTTCAAGGTGAACGAAGATGCCG
>CAYXIX010000176.1:0-4524 GCA_964465405.1 uncultured Parabacteroides sp.
GGCGGAGTTCCTGCAGAGACAAAAGACACGTAACAGCAAGCAAAACCCGTCACCAACCACTTTTTTAATTTATTATTGCTACCCATAACGTTCATGATACACTTATATTTTTTTTCTATACCCCAACTCAAACGAAATGGAGTGAGCCACTTTCTTGATATAATCTGCCGATGCCTGAACAACAGCTTTCGAGAGCCGATCTTTCGGACCAGATATCCAGATTACCCCACAAGGGAAACCCGTATAATTAAAAATAGGAGCACCCACGCAGATAACACCGTTCAACTCCTCTTCGTTATCCACCGCATACCCATACTTACGAACAGTCTCCAACTCTTTCAAATAATCTTCACGTGTCGTTATCGTCCGCTCGTTATAACGGGTAAAATCCATATATGACAAATAACGCTCTCGCACGGTATTTGGTAAATAAGCCATAATGGCTTTTCCCGGTGCCGAACAATGTAATTCGAATGATTTGCCCGGAGACAACACAAACCGAAACGTATGATGTCCTTGCGCCTGCTCGATAAAAATACCTTTCTGCTCTCCCAACACGCCAAAACAAGCCGTCTCTTTCACCTCGTCACGCAATTCACGTAAACGAGGCAAAACCGTCTCCAACAAATTATGTTCATTCAGCGACCGATACCCCAATGTCAACAACTTTCGCGACAACTTATACCGTTTTGTCTCTTCGTTATATATCAAATAATCCAAACGAACAAGCGTATTCAAAATACGATAAGCAGTCGTTTGAGAAATACCAAGATCCGATTTAATCGCCTGCAATGTCTCACCTTGCGTATGCAAAGAAAGATACTCCAGCACGGCAATCCCTTTTTCCAAATTCGGGACCTTGTAATTCTCCTCTGTTTTTTCCATATTTGAAATATCAATTTCCATATTTGGAATATTGTTTCAGGTTTGAATCGAATATAATGAAAAGGAATGAAATTACCACACGGATTTTGCAAAATACTGTTAAACATGCTGTAAAGCATAAAATGCGTTTATGCACACAAAATGGGACAACCGCCCAAATGGTATCCTGATTTAGGCAAAGGGTAATTCTGTTTGCTCGCCGGATAATCTACCGGCAAATAGTTGCAATAAAATTGTCGATGACCAAAACCTAAATTCACAGACAATCTTCTGCAAATTTAGGTATGGTTATCAACAATAAAAACAATATTTCAGACAAAATAGAAATTCTGTCTTTCAATTCACCACAAAATTTCGAATCTGGCATTCGTGTCCTTTCGACTGTACATTTTTCTTCTTCGAAACACGCAAGGTCAATTTATGTTTCGTGTCTGACAGTTCCGTTTCCAGCATATATACCCAAGGGATATACAAGTTTGCACTCCATTCGGTATATGTATCCAGCTCTTTATAGGGTTTTCCATCGACACTATACTCCAATACACAAGCTGCCGGACCCGGTGTACAGAAAATACCGATGGCTTTCCCTTCGAACTCAAGCGTCAGTTTTGCGCCCGGCTGCTTGGCTTCCAGCATAGAGACATCGACAAACCCGCGACGCTTCTCATACGGGTTATCGGGATGCCACGATTCGACCAACGTCCAGCCTTTACCCAAACGGGCATTCTCCAACGGAAGAAAATCACCGTCGTAATAGCTGAACGAATCAAGCGGCATTTCGGGGATTGCATGCGGACGAACCGTACTCTCTGGCGTCACCTTTCTCCACATCTCATCAAACAAATGGTTGATGGCTGCTGCATAATACTTGTGCCCGAACGGCAATGGATGCGTCCCCCCGAACTGCTCCCATGTAAACTCGCCATCTTGCATCCGTTCGCCAATCTCTTGTATCAAGTTTACCGACGGAACCTGATAATGGTTGGCAACCCGCTCATGGTTCAAAACGACATCCGGTTGCTGCCTTTGAGCGATCATCGGGATAAAGGGGTCATAAATGAAATGCAACATGATGATATCCATTTCTGGATTGCTCAATAATGCATGCCGCACTTCGCCTTCCATTCCGCGTACCTGTTCCAAAGGCGTAAATCCATTGGTATGATCATTCACGGCTGCCTCAACAAAAAGCAAGTCAATTTTACCTTTCGACAAGACATCGTGTTGGATGCGGAACGAACCGGGAGTCGTGCCGGTCGAACCGATACCGGCTTCCACAAATTCAAAATCCGTATAAGGGAAACGCTGTCTTAATTGTCTTTCAATCATATTCTTCCATCCGTTCATTTCCGTAATCGAACCGCCTAAGAACGCAACACGTCCTCTGCGCTCTTTCTCAAACTTCAGAAATGAATTTTGCAAGCTGCCTCTTACATTATAATGCAGATACCGTTCATACGCCGGCTGGTGACGCAATATGAAATCGACTACCGGCTCCGGGTTTTCCAAACTGTGTGGATGATGACCTACACCCGGTTTCAGGATAACCTCGACAGGCCCTCCCAAAGCCATATAACGGGAACGGACAACATCCATGTTCTCTTTATAGGGAACTGTATGGTCGCTATCACCGCAAACTGCCAAAATCGGTACACCCGCTTTTGCTAACGGAGCTAAATTATCTATCGGGTTTCCGCGAAATGTTTCTATCTCTTTATCTGTCAATTGCCATTCGTGCAACAAATCCTGCCACAGTTGCGTATTTTTCCGTCCGGGCCAGCTGAACACGTCACATACAGGTGCATCCAAATAAAGGCAAGCTACCTTTTCCGGGTTTGCAATCGCCCAGTTCAACGCATATAATCCACCTCGACTGAAGCCTTCCAGCGTTACCCGGTCTGACAACCCGTAAACATCACTCATCAACTGATAAAACTCCGCCCCCAACGTCACGGCACGCGGATTGCCGTAACAATGCGTCACGTCATAATAAACCACATGAAACCCCTTCTCCAATAAGGCCTTGTCAACACTCGGGAACGCGTCGAAGAAAGCCGGCCGCCAAATCCAAGGATTACCTTTTGCCGCTTGTTCAGGTGCCACCACAATCACGTCACGACCTTCAAACTGGAAATCGTAACGGGCATACCCGTTCCATTTACTTCGGGCTCCAGGAAAGAGATGCAACACTTGTCTCAACTCCCGCAAAATCTGACGGTCTTTCTCCCGTATCTTTCCGTCTCGTCCCGGCGGACAGTTCAATATCAAAATGTTATCGTTCTTCGTACATTGTTTAAACAAAGGTATCAACTCATCTACCGTTTTAAACTCATGGTCGTCGGTATGATAAAACCAACGTTTACTCAAGCAAATGGTCGATTCCCACGGCATATAATAATTCTTCCCGCCATGAGCAAACACTTTCGGGTCATTGTCAGAAGGCAGATAAGGATCCCCCAAACGGAAATCGCTCGGGAAATAACGAATCGGGAACCCTTCCCGTTGGTCTTGCGGCAAAACAGGATGAGCATCCGGATTGTCCGGTCGTCCAATCGTCCAATTGACACCGACCTGACAATGTGGTTCACGTGCTTTAATCGTTTTATAGATTCCCTCTATCGGCCATCGCCCATTTTCTTTCATCCAACCGCCGTCAAACCAAAATTCGACCAACGGGACATATTTCCCCGTGATATCCATTAACTCGTTCAGCTGTTTGATCATATAGGTATTATAAGCCCTGTCTTTCGTCCGGTCTTTCACGTCGGCATTGACTTTACGGTCCCATAAAGAATAGTAAAGTCCCAGTCCGATGTCATACTTCTTGCAAGCTCTGGCAACCGCTTCAATCACATTCGTCGGATTTCCCGACGAAGCCACGTCATAATCTGTGTATTTACTGTCCCAAAGACAGAAACCATCGTGATGTTTGGCCACTAAGATTACATATCGCATTCCGGCTTCGCGTGCCGTCCGAATCCACTGATCCGCGTCAATCGCCGAAGGAGCATAGCTGGAAGCCGGCTTCGAACCGTCTGTCCATTCCTCATTATGAAACGTATTGATACCGAAATGAATGAACATACCATATTTCCGGTTGATTTGTTCCAACTGATCCGCCGACGGAGATGTAGAAGGTTTGGGCAACAACGTGTCGCTTGCCAAGATTTGCCCTCCGGGTATTTTCGCATACACGCCGCCTATTTCACCCCACCCGCAGGCAAACCAACAAAAAAGAAGAATAAATAAACTATTTCTCATGATTTATTGAAATTAGAATGATATTTTTACTTATCGATTACTACCCGAAAAGGTGCTACCGGAAGCCCGTGCTTGTTGAAAAAATTGCCGACGGTCGCATCATCAAAGCAATAACGCACTTCTACCGGTTCTCTGACATTCGACGCATACACCTCCAACCGATTCCCTTTGATACGGGCTTTTGCTTCCATAAAGGTATTATTTTTTCCAGTAATTTGCAACCCTTTTATCCCAAATCGGTCATTAGAGGCTGATTATTTGTGGTTTTTATTATAATAAACAGTGGTTTATAAATTTATTTTTCTAATGACCGATTTGGGTTAAAAAAACTGCAACAGGGCTGCGGATAGGATTTCACGGCAGCATCCAGGCAAAGAC
>CAYXIX010000177.1:0-4464 GCA_964465405.1 uncultured Parabacteroides sp.
ATCGTTCACTGTCTTGACGGGGTTGAAGGTTTCGATGGGGACTTCGACGAAGACGGTGTTCCAGTCGCTCATCGCGCCGTTCCAAAGTCCCGGCAGTTCGAGCGCTTTCAATCCGCGTCCGTCTTTGCTCTTTTGGGAGATGAAGCCGGTATTTTTGTCCACATAATCGGGCAGGTTGAATTTCTCGCCTTTGTAATTCTTCAGGGCGCAAACGAGGTCGACGGGGTTGAAGTGCGTGCCTTGTTCGGACATCGCCTTCTTTGCCGGGTCGCTGAGGTCGATTTGCGAGCTTTCGAGGATTTGCGGGGAGACGGTGCCGTCCGGGTTGACCGCAAGGAACGGGCCTCCGCCCGGTTCGCCCACGTTCTTCACCATGCCGCAGACGCGCAGCGGGCGGTTGAGCTTGTGTTTCAGATAAAGCACCAGCTCGGCGTCTTCCAGCAGTTTGAGTTGCGGATTGCGCACGCACAGTTCGTCTTGCAGGAAATGGATGATCTCTTCCACTTGGGCGTGCGAATATTTGCCGCTGTCGATCAGCTCCAAGTAGCGGAACATGCGTGCTTGCAGTGAAACCAAGAGGCCGGCGAGCACTTTCTTGAAAATGACGGTTTCGCATTTGAAGCTGTCGGGCACGACGTTGTCAATGTTCTTGATGAATACCACGTCGGCATCCACGTCGTTCAGATTTTCAATCAACGCGCCGTGTCCGCCCGGCCGGAACAGCAGGTTGCCGTCTTTGTCGCGGAAAGGTTGGTTGTCCATATCGGCAGCAATCGTGTCTGTGCTGGGTTTCTGCACGCTGAACGAGATGTCGTATTTGACCGAGAATTTTTTTTCGTATTCATCCGTTTTAGCCGCCACCAGTCGCTCGAACAGCGCCTGATGCGTTGGGGAAACGGTAAAGTGGATGTTCACCTCGCCCGCATGGTTCTTGGCATACATGGCGCCTTCGGCCAGATGTTCTTCCATAGCCGTGCGGACTGTTTGGGGGTAAGAGTGGAAGGGCAGCAAACCCTTCGGCAGTTGCCCGTAGTTCAGCCCTTTCGACTCTAACAAGGTAGAAACAATTGCTTTATGTTGGCCGAGCGCCAATAGCGCCGGAATGTCTCGGTTGTAGTTTTCGATGCAGGCTTTGTTGAGCGCGTCGTAGAAGGCGAATTTCTGAATCCCGTCGAAAAATTGTTTCTCGAATGCGCTTTGTGGCTTGTCGTGGTCGGCTGCCAGAAACGCATACAGATTCTTGAACATACGGCTTGCCGCACCCGAAGCCGGAACAAATTTCAGAATCTTTTTGTTTTTGGTCAGATAGGCGCCCCAAGCTTCCATATAGACCGCTTGTTTTTCTTGTGGAAGTACTTGAATCCCTTTTTCTGTGGACGCAGAGGCTGTGATGTCAAGAAACGGGAACCCTTTTACGAAGCAGGCCAATTGCCTTTCTATTTGCTCTTTGCTGATTCCTTTTTCCGTCAACTGTTCCAAATCGTTAGCGTTTAGCATAGTATTCCTTTTTAGTGAATGAATAATCGGATGTGTTATATAAACGCAAATGTATAAAAAGGAGGACAAAAACCATGCGTTTATTCGCGAGAAAACGTATTTTTACGCTACATTTTACAAACAGCCCCCGAAAAGGCAACAAAAAGACAGATGCGAAATGGATAAACAATCGTTCTTTACCGAAGAGGAGAAGATGCTGTTTTTCTCCAAGTACAGGCAATTAGTTCGTTACTTGTCTTCCTTCCTGCAAAAGGAGGATGCGGGCAAGATGAAAGCGCTGATGAAGCGGGTGGTGGCATTGGATTGTTACGGGCGGGACAAAAACGGAATCAACGGTTTGCTCCGGCATATCGGTATGGCGTTGATCGCGACGCAGGAAATCGGGTTGAAGCGCACGTCGGTTATCGCATTGTTGCTCTATCGGCCGGTCATGAAGCAGGCGGTTACGCTGGACGAAGTGTGTGAAGCGTTTGGTGACGACATTGCTTTGATGATTAGCCGGCTGATAAAGACAACCGAGTTGTATGCCCGCAGCACGGCCGTCGATTCGGAAAATTTTCATAAGCTGCTTTTTTCGTTTGCAGAGGATGTCCGCGTTATCCTGATTATGATTGCAGACCGCCTCAGCCTGATGCGACTGGGCAGACGGATTAAAGACGACGACGAACGGCGCCGTCTGGCGATGGAAGTCTCTTATCTTTACGCGCCATTGGCACACCGGCTGGGACTTTATACCATTAAAAGCGAATTGGAAGATTTGTCGTTGAAGTATACCGACCACAAGCAGTATGATTTCATCAAACAAAAGCTGAACGAGACGAAGCGCTCGCGCGATGCCTATATTGCTGAGTTTATCGCGCCTATCCGGAAAAAACTGGAAGAAGCCGGTCTGCATTTCGATATCAAGGGGCGAACGAAGTCGATTCATTCCATTGACAATAAGTTGAAGAGGCAGAATATCCCTTTTGAAGGGATTTATGACCTTTTTGCCATCCGCGTCATTCTCGATACGCCACTTGAAAAAGAACGTTCGGAATGTTGGCAAGTTTATTCGATCATCACTGACATGTATCAACCAAATCCCAAACGGATGAAAGATTGGATTTCCATCCCGAAAACCAATGGTTACGAGAGTTTGCACATCACGGTGATGGGGCCGCAGAACAAGTGGGTCGAGGTACAGATTCGTACCCGTCGCATGGATGAAATAGCCGAACGCGGGTTGGCTGCCCATTGGAAATACAAAGGAGGGAAAGAAGAATCAGGGCTGGACGAGTTCTTGAACAACGTGCGTGCCGCGCTGGAGACAAAGGAAAACAATCCGCTCGACCTGATGCAAGACTTCAAAATGGATTTGTATAAAGATGAAATCTATGTCTTTACACCGACAGGCGAATTGATAAAACTTGCCAAAGGGGCGACTGTACTCGATTTCGCTTTTGCCATTCATTCCAATTTAGGTTGCCGCTGTGTTTCGGCCAAAGTCAATGAAAAGAATGTACCGATTAAATATGTATTGAATAATGGCGACACGGTTTCCGTCGTCACCTCGCCCGCGCAAAGCCCGAAACGCGACTGGCTGAATATCGTCGTCACTTCGAAGGCGCGTGTCAAAATCAGGCAGGCGCTCCGTGAAGAGACAGCCAAAGCGGTCGATTTTGCCAAAGAGATGTTGCAGCGGCGTTTCAAAAACCGGAAAATCGAGATGGATGAGCCGATGCTGATGCGTTATATCAAAAAGAAGGGGTTCAAGACGGTTACGGATTTTTATGTGGAGATTGCCGAAGAGCGGTTAGATCCGAACCATGTGATTGACGAGTATGTAGAATTGGTGCATAAAGAGACAGATCCGGTCGACCATACCGACGTGCGCAGCGCGGAGACCTACGTCACGAAAACGGAAGCGGAGGAGATAGCGGCCAATAAAGACATTCTTGTTATCGATCAGAACCTGACGGGTATCGAATACAAGCTGGCGAAATGTTGTAACCCGATTTATGGAGATGAGGTATTTGGTTTTGTCTCGACGCATGGCATCAAGATTCACCGGATGGACTGCCCGAACGCGCAAGAGATGTTCCGCCGTTTCGGCTACCGCATCATTCGGGCGAAGTGGAGCGGTAAGGGAAATAATGGTTATATCGTGACCCTCCGCGTTGTAGGACGGGACGACATCGGCATCGTGACCAATATCACCTCTGTCATCAGCAAAGAACCGGGCGTTACGCTTCGTTCACTCAACATTGATTCTGTAGACGGTTTCTTTCAGGGCAATTTCACCGTCATGCTCCGCGACACGATTTCGCTCAACCTCCTTATCCGTAAACTCAAAGCGGTGAAAGGGGTGAAGAGTGTAGAACGGTTGAATGGATAAAAAAACGCGGAAACGGCTTTCCGCGTTTTTTTATCTTCTGTTTATTTCCGTTTGCTATTTGCCTGTTTGGATTTACCTCCGGGATAATAGCGTTTGGATGCAGTCTGAAAATTCATTGTCTGGATAAGAGCAACAGGGTGTTCCCTTCTGCATCGATGAGTTGTATTTCCTGTGTTGTCGGACCTGTTTTGATTGCTTTGACTGCTTCGATTGCTTTTAAGACGGCTTGTTCCGTTGCCAAGTCCGGACAGGCCATTTTGGTCGAGATGCCCGGATTAAAGGCGAGCGAAGAGGCATCTTTTTCGTCCGGCTGCTTGAGGGTCGAATTGTAAATATTGCATCCTATATTGCCGTGTACGCGCATTTCTTTCATGTCAAATTCTAAAAAAGGAGGTTCTTCTTTTTGAATTTTTTCGCCATTTACCGCTACAATCGTCCATTTCCCCTCTAATTGTTTGATATTTGTTTGAGCTGTTGCGCAAGCGCATAAAAAACCGGCACATAACGCCGGAATCATTCCTACGAATAAAAGAATCTTTTTCATACGTTGTTGTTTATAATCGTTTTTTCATTAAATAAGACGCTATTTGTCC
>CAYXIX010000178.1:0-4463 GCA_964465405.1 uncultured Parabacteroides sp.
GGGCTTTTTAAGGGAAAACTAAATAATACTGAATATCAGCAAGTAAATGGTTTTTAAGGGACAATTAAGTATCTATTAATTGTTAATGGGCAATTGTCTGCAGGTTCTTCAGCAGATTCGAGCACATTTTCAACAGGCGTTATAGAGAAATTCTTCCCTCCTCCTATCTCTGTTCGATTTACCCAAAACCGCCAGTTTATTCCAAATAAGTATATCCATACAGTCCGGAACGGTAGTTAGACAAAAACTCCTTCCCCTCGTCTACCGAGATACGTCCCTCTTTGACAGACTTCGTTACCCATGTTTCCAACGTGCGGACTAATTTTTTCGGACTATACTGTACATAATCCAAAACCTCTGCCACAGTCTCGCCGTCAATCACCTGTTCGATGTAATAGCCTTTATCATCTACTGTTACATGGACTGCATTGGTATCACCAAAAAGATTATGCAAGTCACCCAAAATCTCTTGATAAGCACCAACCAGAAAAACACCTATATAATAAGAATCTTTGCCTTTCAGCGAGTGCACAGGTAAGTCGTGGGAAACATTGCGCGTCGAAATGAAATTAGCAATCTTTCCATCCGAATCACACGTGATATCTTGCAGGGTCGCCGTCCGGTCCGGTCGCTCGTCCAAGCGCTGAATAGGCATAATCGGGAAAATCTGGTCGATTGCCCACGAGTCTGGCAAGGACTGGAACAACGAGAAATTGCAGAAATATTTATCCGCCAACAGTTTGTCCAGATTCCGGAACTCATCGGGTGCATGTTTCAAGCCGGAAACAATCTGATTGATTTCACGCGTAACCGACCAATACAGACGTTCAATTTGTGCACGTGTTTTTAAATCGACAATACCATGACTGAACAAATCAAGCGCTTCCTCTCGAATCTGCTGTGCGTCGTGCCATGCTTCCAGCATACGAGGTTGATTCAACTTATCCCAAATTTCGTAAAGTTCGCGAACCAATTCATGATCAGACTCGCTAACCTCAAAATCCTCATCCATTTCAGGCAACGTAGCCGTTTCCAATACCTCAAAAATCAAAACAGAATGATGAGCAGTCAACGAACGTCCGCTCTCGGTAATGATATTCGGATGTGGAATACCATTCTTGTCGCTGGCGTCGACCAAAGTCGAAATCGAATCGTTCACATACTCCTGAATCGAATAATTGACACTACTTTCGCTGTTCGAAGAGCGGGTCCCATCATAATCGACGCCCAAACCGCCGCCAATATCGACAAATTCAATGTTAAAACCCATCGCATGCAACTGCACGTAAAACTGCGAAGCTTCGCGCAAAGCCGTCTTTATCCGGCGTATTTTCGTCACCTGACTGCCAATATGAAAATGTATCAACTTCAAGCAATCGGACAAATCCTTCTTTTTCAAAAAATCCAATGCCTCCAACAATTCACTCGAAGTCAGACCAAACTTACTTGCGTCGCCACCGCTTTCTTCCCACTTTCCGCTACCGGACGAAGCCAGTTTGATGCGGATACCAATGTTGGGGCGCACGTTTAGCTGCTTGGCAATTTTGGCAATCAACGACAGTTCATTCATCTTCTCCACGACAAGAAAAATCCGCTTGCCCATCTTTTGCGCCAATAGCGCCAACTCGATATAACTTTCATCCTTATACCCATTGCAAATGATCAAAGAATCTGAATCCGTATTGACAGCAATTACAGCATGCAGTTCGGGCTTTGAACCCGCTTCCAGACCCAAATTAAACTTTTTTCCATGGCCGATAATTTCTTCCACGACCGGACGCATCTGATTGACTTTGATAGGATAAATGATGAAATTCTGGGCTTTATAGCCATATTCGCCGGCAGCTTGCTTAAAGCAATTGGCAATCTTCTCGATGCGATTGTCCAAAATATCCGGGAAACGAACCAATATAGGCGCCTCCACATCCCGCAACTGCAATTCATCCATCAAATCTCTCAAATCGACAGCCACTCCATCTTTACGGGGAGTGACCACCACATGCCCTTTCTCGTTGATACCAAAGTACGAAGCGCCCCAACCTGTAATGTTGTAAAGCTCTTCAGAGTCTTCAATACGCCATTTTCTCATTTCTTTTCTCTGTGCAATAAATATATATTTGTATTCCGTTTGTTGCGGACAAAGATACTACCAAAAAACGAGATATGGGGCAAATCGAAAGAGAAGTTCAGAAAGGTTTACCGGATGATTGTCCGAACCTGGCCATCTTTGAAAAACAGATAGAAAGAACTGGTGTACATCCACTGAATTTCACCATTGGTCTCCATAATAGATTGCGGCTTACCGAACGCCAGTCTGCATTCGGTCTCATTCATGCCTTCCACAGGCTTGCGGATAGCGATTTCACTCCAATGCGTAATGGCTGGAAGCGGGTTTGTGCTTACAAAATCGAACATCTTATTCAACACGGAGGATTCTGTTTGTGTGAAATCCTCCATCGCCTCTTTGTGTGCAGGTCTTTTTTCCGGAGTCAATTTCTCCAAAGATGTGACTTTTTTCATCACGAAAGCAGGAGATTCGATCAATACATCTGAAATATAATAAACCAGCTTTTTATCCGCCACTCGGAATGTCGCCCGGCAATAATAAATATTTTGCATCCCTGTTCCAGGCATTGACCCGAGTACCAAATCACAACTAAAGGTCTTACCTTTGACATCCCGAGCGGTGATGCCATCCTGTTGCTTGGGACAGACGTTTTCGACCGTCCACAACAATGCGTTGGCAAAAATGTCCTCGTCTGTCAAATGCTCAAACGACACAAAGCCATTAACCGCATATTTGTTTCCGTCTATGCTTACAGGATAGACATTCCCGAGTTCCGAAAAAGTCTGAGCTGCCAGTAAAGAACACTGGAAGCAAAAGAAAAATAGATATAAGATGCGTGACATAATGTTTCCTTTTGTTTGATGTTTAAACAAAAACATCCATGTCTCCTTCTATACCGGGAGCATGGATGTTTTTCACAAATAAAAATTTAGAACGCGATTCCCAAGCGAAGCATGATGTTACTGGTATACATATCAGTGTATTCCATAACCTCTATGAAGCCACGTTGAAATGTAATGTCGAAATTAAAACGGTCGTACCAAAGACCGAATCCAATGCCTATCCCAACATCAAAACGGTTCCAACCTTCCCAATCTCCCATGTTATAGCTTTCGCTCAGCTCATAATCATCATCCTCCAGTTTTAATTTACCGGTATAATCAACGCTGAGGAATGCTCCTATATGACCGTCAATAAACAGATTGTCGGCCACCTCGTATTTCCATCCCAACGTAACAGGAGATATCTGAATGTTATTGGCCATCATCTTTTCCGTATAACCATCGTCATCATATTTATAACCTCTCGAACCAAGCCCGAAATCCATGCCCCAATACGCGCCCTGCGAGGCAATCGGTTTCTGGAAGCCCACAACGACGTTGTAAGCTGCTTTCCGGCCTAAATCATCCGCCTCTTCACCGGCGAACCCGACCATGTTGAGACCACCCCGCAGATACCACATTGTTTCCGAAGGCCTGACGCTTCCCACCTTGATGCTTCTGCTCGAAGATGACACGATTTGTGCCTGTACGCCCACGCACGCCAAGAGGGCAATCATGATAGATAATACTTTCTTCTTCATCTTACTTTCACTATAAATATTATGGTTAATGTTTCTATTTGCGTTTATAGGTAATATCCCCCAAATCCGGGTGATCCACTGTCAGTTTTTTAGAAGTAAACTCTATGACGAATATTGTTATTACACGAGACGATTCCGAACCATTATAATAAGTGTAGTTCAATACAATCTCTTCTTCTATTTCATCATAAACATAAGTACCTTCGTTTACGTTAGTTATCCACTCTCTTGAGCTTCTGTAATACTCTTTTTCAGTTTCACGGAAAGTCCCATCTCTGTTAAATTTGATTTCGTTTGTATACTCTCCACCCGATTGATTATAAGCCCAAGAACCTATAATGCCTCTTTCGTCTCCATCCGAACAGCCCGAAAATCCTAACATAAGAGCCATTAACAAGCCCGACAAAAACAGGTGATTGATTTTTTCCATTCTTTGTCTGTTTAACGTGAGTTCGAAATAAAATTAGAAAAATGATTATTTAATGATTGCCGATATCTTCTCGCGGTCGCTGGTAGTAAGTATCTTTTCCATGCGAATCCATTCGTAATCTGATTCGTCTGCAGTTTTCCAATTTTCAAAATTCGCAGGATAGCCCACCACTGTAATTAGATAGCCTGTGCCTTCGTCATTGGTCCGGAAATTGAAAGTCGCAGCAACAATCACGTCCGCATTGTGTTTTTGCGACGACATGTAGACCGCATAACTGCGAATATTGACGATATCGCCTTTCATTTCTGTCTCCGCCTGCTCCTTGGTCAACGCCCATTCGTCTCTGACACGTCCCTTACTGGTATCGACCTTCAATTCTACGG
>CAYXIX010000179.1:0-4248 GCA_964465405.1 uncultured Parabacteroides sp.
GCTTTGGACGGAAAGGGAAGTAAACGACAAATTAAAGGATTGGAAATTGTCGCTTACCCCTATGCCAGCAAATCCTAATCAACCATCACCGGATCAGCCTAAAAATTATCGAATGTCTTCATCTGCGCAACCGAGCAGTGTACATGAGCAACCCTCACAAGCAAAAGTGCAGAAGGCTGTGGAACGTGTCAATAATATCAACTTAACTCAGGCACAACAAATATTGGAACGACTTTGTTGTGAGTTGGGCTATGAGGATATACTTGACATCATATTAGATTACTAAACGTATGAATAGGAATTTCGAACATATTGACCATCTGATAGCGGAAGTCAAAAAAGATAAGGCAGCCAATGGAAATAACTCATCCATGCTGAACCGCTATCCGATACGTTTTGTGCTATTCGATAATTTTACCGACTCCAAAGAGTTTGTGAACGAATTAATAGGATTGGGGGTAACTAAGATGCAAAAAATTGTGGATTGGATGGACAAGGAACATCCAGACCAAATTTTGACGCATAGCTATCTGGCCACTTGCATCAAACAGTATATTGAGGATAATAGCGATTCCGATTGCATTATTGTGCCGTTTTCAGAGTTGGCACGATTTTACAACAATCATACTGCAAAAGAATTTGAGGCATTGGTTGGAGATATTAAAGGAATACAATCTACAGCTTTCGGTTTCCATCATCGGCAACGCATTTATATCCCAATGATTGGTCAATATGGAAAAATGTCGAAATTCTTTTCAGATTCTCAATCTGTTATTTGGTATCTGACGGGAGCAAAGCAAGAAGTTGGATACCATTTAACGCTTACCCGAAGCACTTACCATATAGCCGGACTGGAGAGAGAATTTACAGTGGTCTCCACCATCACTGACTGGCTCAAAGTATGGCGTGACGATGATGCTAAACCAAACATCATAAGTAGTTCCAAATCTATATATGCATTAGCTGAGAATGCTCAGCCGGACAACGCATTGAGCTATACGGTCTGTCATAATGCGTATGAGTTTTTGACCAAGGGATTGCATCTTGATTTCGGTGAGATAAAATATCAAAAAGAAGATGCTGGTAATTGGGAAAAATTGGCAGCCGAAATAGAATATAAGGATTTTTCGTTTGACAAGTTCTTTAATAAATACTTCGATATATTCGATTTGGCTGACTATACAGTATTTGTTAAAACATGGTTTGAAAATCCGGAACACTTCAAACGCTGGTTACTTACGACCTACTATACAAAACGGTTTTGTAACGAAGGATATATATGCCAATTACTTCGTGAATGCCGTTTATACAATAATCAGGAATTTGTGTCGGCTGCAGCTCTGTCTGTTTTCGACATGGAAAATCCCGAGGAATGCCTGAAGGAACGTGCGGTAATTTTGAACTGTGCCAATAAAAACAACATACAATTGACAGATGAAGTAAGCGACAAATTATATCGGAAGTTAGAAAATATGGCGATAGAGAGGGGATATGAAACCGCCATACAATATGTCACAGGTTTGTCGGTTCGTGAAAAAGAATTAGTGATACATTGGGTCGCCAATGGTCATATTCATATCAATAAGATTGCTCAACTTTATCCTGAACTTTACAATTATATGGAAAAGAGTTGTGGCATCACTCGGAGCGAACAAAAATGGGTATTAGACTATATGGATGCATATAAGCAGGCTAAACTTTCCAATAAATATACCGATGCGATAAGCGCATTTATGGAAGAACGAAATTCCAATGCCGTTAAATTCAGTACATGGTATAACCAATTCAGTACCGTTCGTGCACTGTTGAGTGGAAGAAAAGACATTGAAGTATTTTATTGGATTGATGGCTTGGGCATTGATTGGATTCCATTTATTATGCGACTTGTGGAACAATACAAGAATGAAGGTATCTTTCTGAATGAGGTAATGGTTGCCCGTTCATTATTACCATCGAAAACCGAAAACAATAAAGTCGATTTGTTAAAGCTGACTAACGGTGAATTATCGAAGAAAGGAGACTTGGATGATTTCGCTCATAAATGCACTTCTTATCCCCGGTATATTATTGAAGAGATGGAAATTGTAGAAACTGCCGTGAGAGAGATTATTTCCGAACATGCAGGTAAAAAGATCGCTATCGTTTCTGACCATGGTCTATCTTATCTACCGCAATTACGGATGGGATATAATTTGGGAGGTATAAGATCAGACCATTATGGAAGATGTGCCGTGCGTACAATTGGTGCTACCACTCAAGATGACAAATACATCGTATTAGATGATGGACAGACCATTTGCTCACTTCGTCACGATTCACTCGCTGCAAAAATAGCCAATGGACAAGGTTGCCATGGCGGATGTACTCCGGAAGAGGTGTTAGTTCCTGTTATAATCTTATCCTCTCAGCATAAATCTTCGGAATATATAATAAGCCTTGTTAATAATGAGGTGAGTGGCAATAACCCAATCCTAACGTTCCGAATTAAGGGCGTTACCAATTTGGAAATACCCAAGTTGATTTATAACGATATTGGATACGACCTGAACGACAAAGGGAACTCTCTTTTCGAGAGTGACAGATTGGAACTAAAACAAAATGTGAATGTGGTAGAAATACGCATTGGCGGCTATTCTCAAAAGTTTAAAATAAAAATTAATCTGGGAGCAGAAGAAGATGATCTTTTCGGCGACCTTAAAATTTAACAAATATATGACAGAAGAGTTAAGCAACAAGGTACGTTTGGCTTTTGGCACACAAACCATCTATAAAGACTCTGCCACATCCGGCAGTCTGTTTAATGGACGAACACTTCCTTCGTTTGTCAAAGACTTTTTGTTGAAGAGGTATATCAATTCGGAAGGCGAGGTTGATAACGTAGGATTAACCAATTTTCTTGACAAGGTTATTCCACGCCATACTTCGGAAGTGAAAGACCGTTTGGGCTGTGGAGAAGAATTAACACTGCTTACTCGTTTTGAAATCTATATAGATTTAGTGAAAGGAGTACGCCGTTTCGCTATTCCTGATATGGGTATCAAGTTAAAAGAAGGAATCATTCCCAACTATGTGTATAATAAATATCAAGGTGAATTAGTGGATGGAGAGAAATGGGGTATTATAAAAATGTGTGTGATGCCAGATGACAATGGGAAGAATAATCATGTAGAAATGATTGATTTCAAGCAATTTAAGCCTTATAGGTCGATAGATGTAGACTTCTATCGAAATGCCCGAAAACAATTTACTACAGAAGAATGGATTGATGTGTTATTATCGGCAATGGAATATAATGCAGATGGGTTCTCAACAATGAAAGAAAAACTGGAATTTATTACGCGTTTGTTGATATTTGTAGAGCCAAGGCTTAATGTGATAGAACTTGCCCCTAAAGGGACGGGTAAATCTTATGTGTTTGGTAATTTATCTAAATATGGCTGGCTGGTTAGCGGAGGAAAAGTATCGCGAGCCAAACTGTTTTACGACAAACAAAAACAGCAGACCGGCATCATAAAGAATCATGATTTTACAGCATTCGATGAAATCCAAACTATAGTTTTTCAAGAACGTTCGGAGATTCAGGCTGCACTGAAAGCTTATTTGGAACAGGGGAAGACTACAATAGATAACTTTGAGTTTATTGCGGATAGCGGACTAATGTTAATGGGCAATATTGATTTGGATGATAATCGTCGCCCAATATCAAGAAAGTATTTCGACAAATTGCCGGAGAGTTTCAAAGAGTCGGCTCTACTTGACCGCTTCCACTGTTTTATAGAAGGATGGTATTTACCACGTATCACAAAGCAAATGATATTTAAAGGCTGGACTATAAACGTTGAGTACTTTTCGGAAGCATTGCACACTTTGCGTACACAAACCATTTACGGACAACTTTTTGATGAGTTGGTAGGTTATGAAAAACAAGCAGACAATAGGGATTTTAATGCAGTGAAGCGTACAACCGTAGCCTTTATAAAACTTTTATTCCCTCATTGGACTTCGATTGAAGATGTCAATAGAGAAGAGTTTGATGCTTTTTGCCTTCAGCCGGCTATTCATCGTAGAGGAATTATTAAAGAGCAGTGTCATAATATTGACCCTGAATTCAGGATGCAAATGCCTAATCTCTGGACTATTAGGTGATAACTGATCCAGATTGGTTTTTCAAAAGTATAAACGTTGAAGTGACGTTTGAAATGGTTTAATTGAAGATATTGGTATAATGTTGGAATTGACTGTCGGAGA
>CAYXIX010000180.1:0-4235 GCA_964465405.1 uncultured Parabacteroides sp.
TTTTTCCCTTTGAGGCGTTGCGTTCTATTTGGATTATTCATTTCCCTGTAGTTGAGTCGGCCTGCTAAGAAAAGTTTACCGTTCTTTTGTGTTCCTGTCAAATTGTTCTACCTTTGCCCTTTGTTATTGAACGATAGAAGATAGAACAAATTACTAGTTCCGTATTATAAAATAACATATATATGGTAGAATTGAAAGAAAAACTTTTCTCAGAATTCGCCCCTGTCTCTACGGAGGAATGGATGGCGAAGATTACGGCAGACCTGAAAGGGGCCCCGTTTGAGAAAAAGCTTGTCTGGAAGACAGGCGAAGGGTTCAATGTGAATCCTTTCTATCGCGCAGAAGATATCGAAGGCCTGAAGACGACAGAGTCGCTTCCCGGCGAATTCCCTTATGTGCGCGGGACGAAAGTCGATAATGATTGGAAAGTACGCCAAGACATTAAGGTGACAGATTTCAAGGTTGCTAACGGGAAAGCGCTTGATATCCTTGATAAAGGCGTGACATCTCTGGGATTCTTTATTAAGGGAGGAGATGTAAATGCGGAAAGCATTGCAACATTATTGGATGGGATTTGTCCGCAATGCGTAGAACTGAATTTCTCTACTTGCCTTTGCAAGGCAGAACTGCTGATCGGCATTCTGGCAGACTATTTTAAGCAAAAAGGAGTAGATATAGAGAAATGTCGGGGCTCTGTCAATTATGACCCATTCAAAAAAACATTGGTTAAAGGAAAAGAGGCAGGCGACTGGGTCGAAACGGCAGTCGCTGTTTTGAAAGCCGGAGCTGCACTGCCGAAATACCGGGTATTGTCTGTCAATGCTTGTTATTTCAATAATGCCGGTGCGTATATCGCGCAAGAATTGGGATATGCGTTGGCTTGGGGTAATGAATTGATGGCGAAACTGACAGAGGCCGGTTGTGATGCGACGAAAGTTGCGAAGACGATGAAGTTCAATTTCGGCATTAGTTCCAATTATTTCATGGAGATTGCCAAGTTTCGTGCCGCCCGTTGGCTATGGGCTGAAATCGTGAAGGCTTATAATCCGACTTGCGAGTGTGCCTGCAAGA
This sequence comes from uncultured Parabacteroides sp., assembly GCA_964465405.1. Taxonomy (GTDB): domain Bacteria; phylum Bacteroidota; class Bacteroidia; order Bacteroidales; family Tannerellaceae; genus Parabacteroides. The sequence goes on from CAYXIX010000180.1 coordinate 1,072, forward strand.
TGTATGTACATGCACAAACCTCGAAGTGGAACATGACGGTTTATGATGCCTATGTCAATCTGTTGCGTTCCCAAACAGAAACAATGTCTGCTGCGATTGCAGGTGTCGACTCCATCATGGTTCGTCCATTTGACGAGACATACGAGACACCGGATGATTTTGCTGAGCGTATTGCCCGTAATCAGCAGTTATTGTTGAAAGAAGAATGTCATTTTGATAAGGTGGTCGACCCGTCGGCAGGTTCTTATTATGTAGAAGTCTTGACCAATTCATTGGCAGACGTGGCTTGGAAGTTATTCCTTGAGGTCGAAGATAAGGGCGGATTCGGTGCGGAAGTCGCTACCGGTGAAATCCAGAAAGCAATTAATGCTTCGAACGAGGCGCGTCGGAAAGCTGTAGCCACACGTCGGGAAATTTTGTTAGGTTCGAATCAATACCCGAACTTTAACGAAGTGGCAGGTGATAAAATCAAAAAGCCGGAGTCATGCTGCTGCGGTGGCGGACATGATTGCAGTGAGGCGACTGTCACTCCATTAGACTTCTCTCGCGGGGCTTCTGAATTTGAAGCATTGCGTATGGCAACAGAGAAGAGTGGCAAGACGCCGAAAGTCTTTATGTTGACAATCGGGAATTTGGCGATGCGGTTGGCACGTTCACAGTTCTCCAGCAATTTCTTCGCATGTGCAGGATACAAAATCATTGACAATTTGGGCTTTGATACGGTGGAAGATGGTGTTGAGGCCGGTGTAAAGGCGGGAGCTGATATCATCGTGCTTTGTTCGAGCGATGACGAATACGCAACGTTTGCTCCGACTGCATACAACGCGTTGGCCGGTCGTGCACAGTTTGTCGTAGCCGGTGCTCCTGCCTGCATGGAGGAGCTGAAGGCACAAGGTATCGATCAGTTTATTCACGTAAAGAGCAACGTGCTTGAGACATTGCAAGCATTCAATGCCAAATTAGGAATCGCTTAAAGAGAACAATCATGAGACCGAATTTTAAAAACATAGATATCAAGAATGCCGGGTTCACTGCTCATAATGCAGCCGAATGGGCAAAAGCCAACGGTATCGAAGCCGATTGGAAAACACCTGAGCATATTCAGGTGAAACCTGTATATACGAAAGAAGATTTGGAGGGAATGGAGCATTTGCATTATGCTTCCGGTCTGCCTCCTTATTTGCGTGGTCCGTATAGCGCCATGTATGCGATGCGTCCTTGGACCATCCGCCAATATGCCGGTTTCTCGACTGCCGAAGAATCGAACGCTTTCTATCGCCGGAATTTGGCTTCTGGTCAGAAAGGTTTGTCGGTTGCGTTTGACCTGCCGACACATCGTGGGTATGATGCCGACAACGAACGGGTTGTGGGTGACGTCGGAAAAGCTGGTGTTTCCATTTGCTCTTTGGAGAACATGAAGGTGTTGTTCGACGGGATTCCATTGAATAAGATGTCTGTCTCCATGACGATGAACGGCGCCGTTCTGCCGGTAATGGCCTTCTATATCAATGCTGGATTGGAACAAGGAGCTAAGTTGGAGGAAATGGCCGGAACCATTCAGAACGATATCTTGAAAGAATTCATGGTACGGAATACCTATATTTATCCGCCTGAGTTCTCTATGCGAATCATCGCTGATATTTTTGAATATACCTCGCAAAAGATGCCGAAGTTCAATTCCATTTCCATCTCCGGTTATCACATGCAAGAAGCCGGTGCTACGGCAGATATCGAAATGGCTTACACGTTGTGCGACGGTTTGGAATATCTGCGTGCAGGTGTGAATGCGGGTATTGATGTCGATGCTTTTGCACCTCGCTTGTCGTTCTTTTGGGCGATTGGCGTGAACCATTTTATGGAAATAGCCAAGATGCGTGCTGCCCGTATGTTGTGGGCAAAGATTGTGAAGAGTTTCGGGGCTAAGAATCCGAAATCATTGGCTTTGCGTACGCACTGTCAGACTTCCGGTTGGTCACTGACTGAACAAGATCCGTTTAACAACGTGGGCCGTACCTGTATCGAAGCAATGGCTGCCGCTTTGGGACATACACAGTCTTTGCATACAAACGCATTGGACGAGGCGATTGCCTTGCCAACTGATTTCTCTGCCCGTATCGCCCGGAATACGCAGATTTATATCCAAGAAGAAACAAAGATCTGTAAAGAAATCGATCCATGGGCAGGTTCCTATTATGTAGAGACGTTGACGAACGAGTTGGTTCACAAAGGTTGGGAGCTGATTCAAGAGATTGAGAGCATGGGCGGTATGGCAAAAGCCATCGAAACTGGTCTGCCGAAGTTGCGTATCGAAGAAGCGGCGGCTCGTACACAAGCCCGTATCGATTCAGGCGTTCAGACAATTGTGGGTGTCAACAAATATCGTTTGCCGAAAGAAGCCCCAATCGATATTCTGGAAATCGATAATACGGCCGTCCGGAACGAGCAGATTGAACTTTTGAATCAATTGCGTGCTAATCGTGACAATGAAGCCGTACAGAAAGCGTTGGATGATATTACGGAATGTGTTCGCACAAAGAAAGGAAATCTGCTTGAATTGGCAGTTAAAGCAGCTGCCGTACGTGCAACATTAGGTGAAATCTCTGATGCTTGCGAGAAAGTGGTAGGACGTTATAAAGCAATTATTAAAACAATATCAGGCGTGTATTCATCAGAAACGAAGAAAGATGCGGACTTCAAGCGGGCTTGCGAGCTGACAGCTGAGTTTGCAAAGAAAGAGGGCCGTCAGCCGCGTATCATGATTGCGAAAATGGGGCAAGACGGACACGATCGCGGGGCCAAAGTGGTGGCTACGGGATATGCCGATTGTGGTTTTGACGTGGATATGGGACCTTTGTTCCAGACACCGGTCGAAGCGGCTCGCGAGGCGGTTGAGAACGATGTCCATGTGATGGGTGTTTCTTCTTTGGCTGCCGGGCATAAGACGCTGGTTCCACAAGTCATTGAAGAGTTGAAGAGATTGGGACGTCCCGATATCGTGGTGACTGCCGGCGGTGTGATTCCGGTACAAGATTATGATTTCTTGTATAAAGCGGGTGTGGCTGCGATTTTCGGTCCCGGTACTTCTGTCATGAAGGCCGCTTGCCAGATCATGGAAATCTTGCTGGATGAATGATTGAACGCTAAAATGAATGGTTAGAAAGAAG
>CAYXIX010000181.1:0-4211 GCA_964465405.1 uncultured Parabacteroides sp.
CGTACTGGGAACAGTACGACTTGAAATGACTTTTTAGAAATTCAGATTGAAACCTGCCATTATCGTAGCCTTTGGCATCGGGTAGCCTGCGTTGATTTCATACTTTTGTGCCAGCAGGTTCTCTCCGCGTGCCCAGATGTCGAGCCATTTGCAAACACGGAAAGAGGCTCGCAAGTTCCACAACACGAAGTCTTCCTGCGTCGGGTTGTCACCAACGGCAGTGTACAGTCCCGCGATGTATTGCAAACCGGTCGCCACGCTCCAACGTCCCTTTGTGAAGCTGGTTCCGGCGTAGAGCTTGTGCTCCGGTGCGGCAACGACGGGGTTCTCCATGTGCAGAAAGCTGTAGTTGGCATCCACCGACCAGGCTAGATTGATGCGGTAAGCGGCTTGCAACTCCACACCCGTGTTGTCTATCTCTCCCGAGTTCTGGTTGAGCATCCCGGTACCGTTGGGGTTGGGCAGGGTGACAATCAGGTTCTTACCATCAATATAGAAGACATTGGCGCCATATTTCAAGCGACCGTCCAACAAGGTGTGCGAGAAAGCCAGCTCATAATTCCACATAGATTCCGGTTCCAAATCGGGGTTCTGAGGCGGAAACATATACATTTCGCGCAGGATAGGATAGCGGAAGCCTTTGGTGGCGGAAACCTTCAACCCGATAGCGTTCGGCAGATGGAAAGCCAGTCCGGCTTGCGGCACCCATTCCGTGCCGACGCGCGAATGATGGTCGAGGCGCAATCCGGCGTTAAACGTAAGCCATTTCCAAATGTCTTGGCGGAAATCAATGTATCCGGCAAATTCATCTTCGTGCTTATCGACGAGGTCGCTGCGCGTGCCGGCATTCTCACCCGCCACGTAGTCCGTCCATGCCTTTCCGCCGTAGCGGAACCAGTCGAAACCGAAGGTGATACGGTTACCCGCAAAGAATTGTGTGCTCTGGTATAGAGAGATACCCATCATGTTGTCATTCGAGTTGAAGCGTCCGTCTTGTGAGGTCTCGCCCGCACTGGGCGTGTAGCCGTCGTTAATCCAATGGTCACCCCAGTTGTAGAAGAAGCTCAATGCACCGGATGTCTTGCCATAGTCGTTACTCAAAGCAACCGAAGTAGCCCCCCGAGTGATGCGTTGGTCGCCATCCACCAGCGGAGCCGATACCGGTCCGGGATAAGAAGCGTTGAAGTGCGTCACGTTCACGTCGGCAAAAGCGTTCCAGTAGTCCGTAATGTCATAGCCCACTTTGGCATAGCCGCCGTATTGTTCAAAGTCCATAGGGTCTCGGTGCCCGTCCGTGCGGTTGTATGAACCGCTGATGACGCTGCTGAAGCGTCCCTTGCGGACACGGTTGGTAAGTTCCGTTTCCAGCGTGTTATACGAGCCATAACCAGTGTGGAGATAGGTTCGTACCCCGTCTTCGTGCATTTTGCGGGTGACAATGTTAATCACTCCGCCCATCGCGTTTGACCCGTACAAAACGGAAGCCGGGCCTCTCAGAACCTCCACCTTGTCGGCCAGAAACGACTGGTAAGCATCGGAGATGGGATGCCCGAAAATACCGGCATATTGGGGGTGTCCGTCAATCAGCACCATCAGCCGGGCGTTGCCGCCGCTCAATCCGCGCAGTGAGATACCTCCGGCTGCCCCGTCGGAAATGCCATATCCCATCATACCACGTTTCGTGACGAACAACCCCGGCACTTGCTCCGATAGTATGGGTAGGAGTGAGGGCTGCATACTATTCTCGATTGTCAGCCTGTTTACCACCGAAACTGTCTGTGACAAGTGACGCACGTCCGTTTCGTTCCGCGTTCCCGTCACCACAACTTCGTCAATGGTGTAATTTTGCGCTATTGGGGTTGTATCGTTTTGCGCCATCAGAGTTCCGGCTGGCATCAAACTACTTACTAGCAAAAGTAAATTACTTACCAGCAAAATCAAAATACTCTTTCTGTTCATTTTTTCTGCATTAATTTGATTATTGATTGTCCTTTTTATACTGCTCAATGAATGGCAAAAGTTCCCGCTTGAAAATCTCTTTGCCGATGATTCTATAGTGAAGGTCATACCTGTCGGTAAACTGTCGGCTGTGGTGCATGACATACTTCCCCTGCTCAAGCAGCCTGCTTATTTCCAGGCTGTCTTGCTTATAGTTGTTTAGATGCAAATCCATATCCGATATGACGGCATTGACCAGTGTCCATTCCTTTTTCCATTGTTCGACAGGCATGGGAGTGATGCTATTGACGCTGCGCACGAAAGCGTCAAAATATACACCGTAAGGAATGATTCCGTCTTTGACAAGAGACAAGTTCACGCGATAGAAGTTTCCCTCATAGCCTGTCGACTCATACAGCAAGCCGTCAAACCGTTTGGCAGTGGAGAGTTCCTCCCGCAAATACGCTCCGGCGGCAGCTGTATCACTGACAAGATGGCCCGGCCCAAAGCGGTCTTGAAAGAAGTTTTTGTACAAATCCCTCAGCGTGGATTGAGGATAGATATTCATCTGTTCCGCTACAGCTTCGCGTATCTCCCGTTCTTGCCCGGTCGCCTCATTGATACCCAATAGGCACAAGCTAACCGACAAGGATAATAAGAAAAGTATTTTCATCTCTGTATCGTTATAATAGTGGCATATATTTTGGAAATCGTGTTACTGTATGGGCAAAAAAATTAATCTGCCCTGCTCATTACCAGTTTGCCATGCCTGATACCTTTAATGGCCGTAAGCCTGTCGGAAAGTTCGGTCAGTCGGTAGGCCATTCCCATTACCGTAGCAATATGCAGGCAAAAATTCTGGTTTATATAATATTGAGTGGACGACAAAACCAATTCTTGGTGAGCCTGCTGGATGTCAGCAATCTTTGTCGCAATGTCTTTTCGTGTCTGGTCATACATGATAATGATAGAACCAGCCACGATATGGTTGCACTGCCATTTCTGCTCCGTAATGTTTTTCTCCACCAAAAAACGTATGGCTTGCGAACGGTTGGTGAAACCGTTTGTTTCAACATATTGATCCAATTCTTCCAACAATTTGTTTTCCAAAGAAACTCCGAAACGCTTTAGTGACATGTTTTTTATATTTAGTGTTACTGTTTGCCTGCAAAAGTATAAAGAAATAGCGATATGGATGAACCCATATTACAGACGTGTGTATCAATTTTACGCTTTTTATAGGAGATAGAGCTTACTTGTTAATAGGTTGAAGCTATTGCTTCGGTCGTCCGCCAATGTCCGTCCCTCTTTTCCAAATCAATATTCAGTTTGCTTTCGGTGCTCCCCAGTCCGCTTACCCTCGTGGGTACAGAAAGGGATGACGGTCTTACCCTGCCAGTTGTGCTTCTCGATGAAGGTATATACCGCCATCGGCAAGTCGCCCCACTAGTTGGAGTCGCCGAGAAAGATGATGTCGTAGTCCTTTATCTGCGCATCCCCTTTGATGGCAGGGCGCGCCTTGCTGTTCAGCTCTTTCTTTGCCACGTCGATACATTCTATGTAGTCGGCAGGATAAGGAGTTACGGTTTCTATGTGGAACAATGTGCCGCCTGTCTCTCCGACTATCATCTCGGCGATGATTTGCGTGTTGCCTTTCTCGATGTAACCCACGTTGTAGTTCTCGTCGGCACGCGAGAAGAATACTACCAATACTTTCTTGTCATTCATGTTGCTTTCTCTTTTCTTTGAATGGTTTTGGGCGCATGCTACCAATGGCAGGAGGCTCATCAGCAGGGTGCAAAGGGTTATCAATCTCGCTTTCAGACGTTCAAGCCAAAGGTGGAACAGAGGAGTAAACGAAGTGTTGTTCGCGTTCGGCAATCCACCAGTGGCCGTCTACCTTGACATACTTGTCGTAGTAGCGCACGGCGTGCAGGGTCAGCTTGTCTTTGCCCTCTTCTTCGGTGACAAGGGTGACGACGGTATGGCAGGTACCTGTGGCATGCATTTCGTCTGTGAAATCCACTACCTGCTGCCCGTTTTGGTGGAAAGAAGCTTTGGCTGCGCCGAAAGCCTTGTATTGGGCAATCATATCCTTCATATTGTGGATGTCCATGCCGAGATTTTCTCCAAAATACACCTTCAGCTTGACGTCTGGCGTGAAGATTTCACGATAGTAATCCTGATTGTTCTTGTCCGATTCCGTTGCATAGCGATCTACTAAATCTTTCAACGCCATGCGGTCTTGCAATTCTTGTTGTGTCATCATTTTA
>CAYXIX010000182.1:0-4173 GCA_964465405.1 uncultured Parabacteroides sp.
GATTCCTTTGTGTTTGAGGTCCGGGATGCTGTACACCAGTTTGTAAAGTACCGGCAACAACATGATTCCCGTAAAATAGGAAACCATCAGGCCGACGGTTACGGCGAATGCTTGGTCAAAGAAGATGGCTCCCGCAATGCCGCTCATGAAAATCAGCGGGACGAATACGGCGATGGTGGTCAAGGTAGAGCTGAGCATCGGTGTAATCACTTCGGTCGTACCTTTGCTACAGGCCTCTTCCAGCGAGTTTCCCCGCACCCGGTATTGGGCGATGTTTTCGGTGACGATGATCGAACTGTCTATCATCATGCCCAACGCCAAAATAAGTCCGGAGAGCGAAATGATGTTCAGCGACATGTTGAACAAATAAAAGAAAAGGAAACTGACAACTAAGCTGATAACCATGCTCAGCCCGATGACGGTCGGACTTTTGACATCGCCTAAAAACAGGATAGCCACGATGCAGATAAAGAGGAAGCCCAGCGACAGGTTTTGCTTGAGGTTCGAAATGGTATAATCCAACAGTTCCGTCTGGTTTCGACTGATACTGAATTCGATATTCGGATAGACGGAGGCGAAATAATCAGTCACTTCGCTTAATGCCTCTTTCATGTTGTCCATGTTCTCGTCTGCCTGTTTGATGACGGCCAGTGTCACCGCCCGTTTCCCGTTCGACAAAGAGGCTCCCATTTCCATTTCCGGTACGACGGAAACTTTGGCCAAATCTTTCAGTTGGAAAATGCGTTCGTTCTTACGGATGTAGATGTTTGCCACATCTTCCGGCGTACGCAAAACGGTCGAGAATTTGATGTTATATTCATAATATCCGTCTCGGACGGTCATGCTTCCGGCTTCGATATTGTTGGCTGTCAATGCCGATTCGAGGTCGTCAAGTGTGAGGTCGGCCATTTTCAGTAGCCTCATGTCCGGCACGATTTGGAGTTGCCGCTCCACCACGCCGGTCACGTCTACCATCGCCACTTCCGGCAACTGTTCGATTCTCCTTTTGATGACGCTTTCGGCAAATTGGCAAAGGTCGAGGAAGGCGGACTCCTCTTCTGCGAATTGTCCATTGTCAGTTCCTCTCAGCGTCAGGTTTAGACAAAACACCGGGATATCGGTTGCACTTGCTTTGATGACGCGCGGCCGCTCCACCTCGCGCGGCAAGTAGTTCATTGCTGCGTCGATTTTCTCATTTACCTCGATGAAAGCCAGGTCTGTGTTGGTTCCGAAGTCAAAACTCAACCGGACTACAGCCGAACCGTCACGTGTTTCGCTGTGGATGTCGCGCAGTCCTGCCACCTGCATCAGCTGTTGGCGGATTGGTTTGACTACCGTGTTTTCCAATTCCCGCGCCGATGTGTTTTGCCCGGAAACCTGTACGGTGATTTCCGGGATGGCGATATCCGGCAGCAGGGATACCGGAATGGTAAAATAGGTCACCAGTCCCACGATAAAACAGGCCGTAAACGCCATCAGTACCGCAATAGGACGCTGTAATAAAAACTTAACCATCCGTTTCTTTATTTGTATGTGATTAATGTATGACTGATAATCGCAATTGTCAATTGTCAATTACCTTCACCGGAGCTTCGTGCGCCAAATTGATATTCCCACTCGTGATGACCCAGTCACCCTCTTTCAGCCTGTCGCCTTCCGAATCGACAATGGTGTAATCGTTTGTATTTTCCAACCCGGTATGGACATAGACCCAGCTCGCTTTGGTTTTGCTTTCGTCTAATTTGAAGACCACCTGTTTCCCCGAACGGAGGACGACAGCCGTTTTCGGCACAACCAACTGTTTGCCCAACGAGCGGTGGATGCTGACACGCACGTTCATCCCTTCAAACAGATTTCCCCTGTCATTGACGGCAGCCCTCACCTGTACCATCCCTTCGGCATCCACCAGCGGGTTGATTTCGGAAATGCGCCCCTTTTCTACGACGTTCGACAGCGCAAACGGCGTTACTTCCACCGGGTCGCCCACTTTGATAAGCGGCAATTCGCTTTCCAGCACGGTGAAGTTCGCTTCCAGCGTGCGGGTATCGATGACGGAACAAAACACTTCGCTTGTGGATGCCGTGTTATACGGTTTGGCAAACAGGTTGGCGACAACGCCGTCGAACGGCGCCCGCAAGACCGCATTCTGCTCTTCATAGTCTGCCAGTTGCCAAGCGATGAGCGCCTGGTCGTATCCGCTTTTCACACGTGCCAGTTGCATGGTGGCTGCCGGTACTTTCGTCGAGTCTTCCAATTTGTACCCCTGCCCGATCAGCACATCCTGTAGTTCCAGTTTGGCACGCGCCAAAGCATCTTTCGCTTGTGCCGTCGCGTTGCTGAGCCGGAAGGTCGACAGTTCGGCCAGTTTCTGCCCCTTTTTGACCCGATCGCCATTCTTGACAAAGATTTGGGCAATCGGCTCTGCCGACTTAAAAGTGAGGTCTACATAGTTGTGTGCGGATAGTTTGCCGTTGCTGATCAACTCGTGCATGAAGTCGGTTTCCTTCAGCTCTATCACCGTCACTTCGTTCGGTTCCGCCAGCAAGGTCGTTTCAACACTCTCTTCGTCGTTTTCCTTGTTATCCTTTCCACCGGAACAGGCTACCATGCCGGCAAGGACAATCGCTGTGAACAGGTAGTGGAATTTCATGTTCTTCTGTTTTTTTGTTGAAATTACGTTGCAAATATACGAATATGAATCACATAAACGCTATAAATGTATTTTGTTTTCATCAATTAACTTTTTTATGTTTTCGCGCATTTCCCGTGTTGCCGTACTCTCGACTTTCGGTTGTCGTTGCAAGACGGCACGGGCTGCCTCCCGCAGCTTCTCCGGCCGGTAGAAACCGGGTTCGGCATAGAGCTTTGCCAGCAGGTAGTAGGGATACATTCGTTCGGGCAAGACTTGGAGCGCGCGAAGCAGTTTTCGTTCGGCTCCGGCATAATCGCCCGTCGCCTGCAGGTTTTTGGCAATCATGTAGCCAATCATCGGGTCGCCGCTCAGCCGTTCGGCGCGTTCGAGCAGGGCGATGGCTGCTGCAGGCGCTCCGGTGTAGCTCAGGCATTGTGCCTCTTCGAACAGGAATTCCGGCTTGTGACGCAGGCGGTCGTGCAGGGCACGGTAGTCATCGACGACCGACGGGTAGGCTTTGTTGTGATAGAGCATCTGCAACCGTTCCCACGTCCGGTAAGCCGCATACATCGGTTCTTGCCGGACGAACAGGCAGACGGAGCCGAGCGCTATCAGCCCGAGCCAACACTTGCCCATAACCGGATACCGGGCAAAGAAACCCGGCTCCCTTTCCCGCTCTTCTCCCGCCAGACAGATGGTGCCGAGCAGGAGCAGCACGACCCAGAACGACGGCAGTTGCAGCGGGTAGGAGGAGAGCGCGAAAACCGCCAGTGCCACCAGTCCGCCCGCCGCCCCGTGCTGCCTGTTCCGCGTCCCACGCCGGATGAGGCAGCCGAGCCACGCAAGGAAAAGCAGCAATCCGGCCGCGCCCTGTTCCAACCCGATTTGCAGGTATTCGTTGAACGCATATTCCGGGCAACCGGCCACCCGTTTTTCCTGTTCAGACGCCTGTCCGCTCCCGAAATAGTCCGCCTGCGATGTAGCATAAGCTGCCGGGAAACCGCCCAGCCCCGTGCCGGTGAGCGGTTCGCGGGCAATGGCTTGCGCCGTCACTTTCCACATCAGCAGTCGCCCGTCTGCCGAGTCGCGCTTCAGGTTATAGATACCGGTGAAAGCGAAGAGGACGATACATATACCGACTGCGGCGAGTGGCAGAATAAACCGTTTGTACGTATTAAATAAAGTATAAACCTTCTCTCGTCCGTTCCCTTCGCACCAGCCGACCCATGCGCAACCGACTACCGCCGCCAACCAAGCCGAGCGGCTCATTCCGGCAGGCAGGACGATGAGGATGGCAGCGATGCCTGTCCAACCTGCATATTGCGCCAGCCGCTTGAACCGCAGCGCCGTCCAGAGGCAGACCGGCAATACGACGGCAAGGAAACCGCTGTAGGGGCCCGGATTGAAAAACGAGCCGGTGAGCCGGAACAGCGTGTGGTGCGAATAGGTGTCGCCCGCCAGTTGTCGCCAGCCCCATACAGCCTCGATGAAACCGACCAGCATCAGTACGGCGAGGAAGAAGAAAGCCAGTCCCCGCCCGT
>CAYXIX010000183.1:0-4135 GCA_964465405.1 uncultured Parabacteroides sp.
CGAATATCCTTTTCCATATAGTTTTGTAAGATAGTTTGATAGCTCCTGCAAAAGCTTCTTCCCATACTCAGCCCGATCAGAACCGCCTTGCTCTCTTTCAACAATCAGTCTTCCAATTTCAAAATAGGCATAGACCATAGAAAGATTAACTGCGTTTTTTGCATTCTTTCGAGCTTGCTCTATAACGGTAGAAACATTTTGAAAAAAAAGGGCATCTGAAGTTATTTGTATTTCCTTTTTGTTCATTTGCAAATCTCCTGAAAACTCAATAAAAATCTTTAAGATGTTTTGAATAGGATGGATTGCATAGCTTTCGAATCGCTTTCGCTTCGATTTGTCTGATTCTTTCACGAGTAACATTCATGTTCTGCCCGACCTCTTCAAGCGTTTGAGCCGGACCTTCAAACCCAAATCGTTTCATAAGGACTTCTCTTTCACGCGGTCTTAATCGCATAACCTGTTCCGCAATATACTCTTGTCTAATGGCACCAAAAATTGATTCAAAGACTTCTTCGTCAGAAATAGTTCCGTGTGCGATTGAAGCAAGAAAAACATCCTTGTCTTCAAAAGATTGCTCTTCACATTCACTCAAATATGTGGCTTCATAACTCTCATCCGGAATCATTTGTGCAATTATATCTTTCGCATCCTCATCATCACAACCCAATCTTGTTTTTACAATATTGAGCGCTTTAGAGCACCCGATGAGTTTGTCACATCCAATGCAGTCATTTTGCTTAAGAAGTGGATAGGCAGTAAAATATCCTTCTTTCTTGTGAACCGGATAATAAACTAATGGGCGTTGCGTACTTTGCTCACGAGAAATATTTTGTAGCATCCACAGTGACGCATACGATGCGAACGCACCTGAAGTATCAGGATTATAGCGGTCAACTGCGATGATGAGTCCAACACAAGAGTAACCAACCGCATCCTCAATATCCATGGCATAGGTTTCCGCCCGTTGGAGGGCAACGCGAAGTGCTAAGCGTAAATGCATTTCTATCATTCGAGTGCGTGCATAGGCATTCCCATCAACGATTTGATACTTGAGCTGTTTGATCTCCCCTCGCTGGGGAGGCAATATGTTTTTGATTGACGAAACAAACATCTCTAAAGAAGGACTTAGCTCAACTATCCTTTTATATACAGCTTCATAATCACTTTGCGCAAAGTCATCATATTCCTTCTCAGACTCATGCGACGACTGTGATGGCTTTTCACTATACACAATCGTGCCTCGAGATGTAATGGAATTGCTCAGCCAATCAAATTCCTGAATGGGGAGGGAGTATTCGTCGGCGCAATCCATAATATCATCAAATGTCACATATCCCTGTGAATCTGCAAGCTGTATTAGTTCGTTAAATGCTGCCTGACGATTATCCATCCCCGATTTCACCTCTTTTCTTACTTAGAACATAATTCCAATATAGAATCATTTGTTATTTCAGAATTAAACTTATCCTGAAAGTCTTCTATAAAGTCATACAACCGCGAAACATACTCATCCGGCGAAGATGCAGCTTCAATCAATTTCTCATAGAGCAGATCGATTCCGCCTCGAACATAACTATCAAATCTTTCTTCATCGGCAGGATCCTCTCCGGTATGGCGAAACGCTTTGTCAATCCGTTTTTCCTCATCTGGCTCGTATTCTTTGTCCAGTAGCATGATTAAACGGAAATTAAAGAAGAGTTCTACCTGAGAGTAAATCACTCGATCGCCCATGATACTTTCAGTATAGACTTGATTGGTTTCAGGGTTTTTGGTGTCATCCAAGTCGGCTTTCCGTCCATATAAGAAACCCACTAAAGGAGCGTTCGTGTATACATCCACATTTCTTTCAAATAATTTAGCCTTACTTAGACTGTCAAACACGCTCGTAAGTGCATCAACGCGGAGAGCGTGTCGACCTCTAAATCGATATTGTCCATCAAACATTTTATCCTCTCCCTGTTATCATACCAAAACTGTTTCAAATTCGTTCTTCTTGTCAAAGTGATGACGGCATCCTATTCTATCACCCATATATTCTTCCGCAAGATCGCCATCTGTATCTTTAATAAAGATGATAACTTGTTCTGCCGTATTCGGAAGAGCTTCACAGACCGTTTTGATACGACGCTTATCAAAAGCGGACAAAGGAGCATCCATCACGAGCGGATACGGTTCGGAAGAAAGTAGCTTAGCGTCTTCATCTGTGGCATTTCTATTCTCCCTTGCCATCTTTATGATACCGGTGATAAATGCAAATATTACAGAAATGCTCTGTGCTGTAGAAGTTTCCACATCACCTTCATAGTCATTAGCATAGACAGAAATATGATACTTATCATCAATGGTTAAATAGAGTCCACCTTCATAAATCTGCTTGAAGATTTCGTTTATAGTAGTCTCAAGCTTACTACGAATTTCCGCCTCGCTTGTAACATAGACTTCAAGAAGCTCATTGTAGATAAGCTCCGCATAAGCTTTGTAAATCTCAATTTTTTTGTTTTTGTCATCAAGGAGAGTAAGATTTCGGCGCTCCGTGTCCGCTCTTTCCATCGTTGTTGAGAGCCCACCTTTCTTTAGCAGTAGGCGCTCTCTTTCTTCGTTGCTTTCACGAATTATTTTGTCGCATTGCTGAATTTCAGAGTATATTGCGCGGACTTTTGCTCTAACATCGTCCCCACTCAATTTACTGTCAACCGCTTGTAAATCATCTTGATACTCTGTCAAATCATCGTCCTGTTGACTAATGACTGCTAAACTACTGCTTACTAACTCAAACAATTCCTGGTTTGAGTTAGCTCTATGTAAAGCTTCCTTTTTGAAATCCCTTATTGATGTGCTTATGGACTGCGGAGGCAAGTAGTCAATCAATGCTTTGACTTTATTGTATGGCATCGATCCTTCATCAAGATGCGTTCCACATATACACACTTTTTGCTTAAGAAGATACTCGATTGTTTTGGCGTGCATATAGGGAATATCCTTGCCTGTAAAGTCCTTTCTCGAAAGGAAACGCAGTGCATCAAACATAAGAGGGGTTGAGAAAAATGCACTCATGCTGCCATTAAAATCTTTACAGATTTGTTTGATAGTGCTTGCACGAGCTTGTTTCACCCTTTCGATTTTTTGCAACAACGCTTCTTTCTTCCGCTGAAGCTCATCTCCCTCTGCATACTGCTTAATTTCTTCTGATTTTTCAGCTTTTCTGGCTGTCGCTTGCTCCACCTGAATGTCCAACTCATCAAGCCGATCATCAATCTGGGCGATTTCGGTTTTACAGCGCTCTATAGTATCGGTATATTCCTTAACTTTAGAATTACTGTGTGAATCGTAGCTACTTTCATAGCTTCCTATAACACTTAACTTTGATCTCGGGTTAAAATGCTGAATAGCACTGTACATTGCATTTAATCCAAGCAGTCCTTTAACGGCATTTGCAAAATCAGTCGCCTTCTTCCCAGTTGAAATATCTTTGCTCATTTTCTCAATTCGTTCGCCATCAAAGAAGAAGTATCGCGATAATTCCTTCGGAAGTATGCTTTTGACTTCGCTCTCACACTGTGATTTCCTAACAAAGGTGGTGATACCATCTGGACCTGTCCTCGCAATATCAAAAACAGTGTTATCTCCCTTTACGCGGTTGGAGTAGTCTTTACGGTAAGTTTGTTCACGCATAAGGGTATACCTAACATTGCCGTGCTTTAAGCAAAGTTTCACTTGAACCTTGGCTTCCTGACTCGGCTTTAACTCTGCTGCAACAACCTTATTAAGCATATCCT
The DNA here is from genome assembly GCA_964465405.1 of uncultured Parabacteroides sp. GTDB lineage: Bacteria > Bacteroidota > Bacteroidia > Bacteroidales > Tannerellaceae > Parabacteroides. Next base: position 3,777 of record CAYXIX010000183.1, read on the forward strand.
TATCGGAAAACTCTGTTTCACCGTACATACACCAGAAAAAAGCCTGTGCAAATGTAGTTTTTCCTGTGCCATTTTCGCCAATTATAATCGTTACATTCCTGCCGTTGTCTCCTTGAGCAAAGTCTATGGATTCGTGACGAAACTGTCTGAAGTTTTCGAGAGTTATTGATTCAAGTAGCATTGTGCTTCCTCCTCAATCTGCGTTTTAATCCATGCGACCATTTGCTGATCGGACATCGCCTTCGTTTTGAGATTCTGATTTTCTTTAAGAATAATTATCCTCTTAAGTCGCTCAACCGCTTTGGGATTAACTTTAATCTGCTCCATAATCAAATGCTCCTTCCTCCGATTCTTCTTCG
>CAYXIX010000184.1:0-4102 GCA_964465405.1 uncultured Parabacteroides sp.
AGGCTGTCTCAAAGTTTATTTGAGACAGCCTCTTTCATTTTTTTCTGTATCTTCGCAGTGGTAATCATTAAAAAAGAAAAGTATATGTTTTCAGGAATTATTGAAGAAACGGCACCTGTCGTTGGCATTGAACATGACAAAGACAACATTCACATCACAATGCAGTGTTCTTTTACGGACGAGTTGAAAATCGACCAGAGCGTGGCCCATAACGGGGTTTGTCTGACGGTTGTACGCAAAGAGGGGGACACGTTTACAACGACAGCGATGCGCGAAACGCTTGAACGTTCCAATTTGGGATTGCTGCAACCGGGTTCGCTCGTGAACTTGGAGCGCAGTATGTTGATGAACGGGCGTCTGGACGGGCATATTGTGCAAGGGCATGTGGATCAGACGGCGGTCTGCACGCGTGTGGAAGATGCCAACGGAAGTTGGTATTACACATTTGAATATCCTTTTGACGAGGCGATGGCGCGCGAAGGTTATGTGACGGTAGAGAAAGGGTCGGTCTGCGTGAACGGCGTCAGCCTGACGGTGTGCAATTCCCAACCTAATAGTTTTCAGGTCGCCATTATTCCATATACATACGAGCATACGAATTTTTGCCAAATCGAGGTCGGGACGGTCGTGAATCTGGAGTTTGACATCGTAGGCAAGTATATTGCACGCATGATGCAGTTCTCAAAATAGCAATTGGCCGTTCGGGGCGTTGTTTTCGCTTGTAACCGGCACTTCTTTTGTTAATAAATCTGTTGGTTACACAGTAACCAGCCGTTTAATCCTAAAAAATCTGCTGTCTACACGTGAAAACAACGCTTTTCTCTGGAAAATCTCCCTGTTTTCACGTGCAAACTTGATGATGGGAGCGTCAGTTATTCAGAAATGCTTTCTCTTTTCTCCATTTTCCTTTTTTGTAATAGATAAGCGTCGCAAAAAGTCCAATCGTGATGCTAAGCCCTATGGCCCACCAGATGCCGGCACGTCCGAACCAAGCACTGAGCCCGTAAGCCAGCGGAATGCGGAAAAGCCAAAGGCACAGGAGGCTGGTTAGCATCGGGAAGAGCGTGGCGCCCGCACCCCGCAAAGCACCGTTGAGGACGTTCAGCGCACCATGTATGATGAAGAAACCGCCAATGATAACCAGATATTCCTTCCCGATGGCAATAACGCGGGCGTCATCTGTAAAAATCAGCATCAGTTCATTCCCGAAGAGACAGACCATTAGGAACGTGAACAGCCCGATCGTGATGTTTGCGAACATGGTAAAACGCACTCCCTGTTGGACGCGTTTCCATCTCCTCGCCCCGATGTTTTGTCCGCAAAAAGCCGCCAGTGCACCCGAAAGCGTCAGGATGGCTTGCGTGATGAGCGAGTCGATTTTGCCGGCAGCCCCATAGGCCGTCAGCGTGTCGGTCCCGAATTGGTTGACGATGCCAAGCAGAGCGACCAGCCCGAGCGCGATGGCACACTGCTGGACGCTTGTCGGAAGCCCGATGCGCAGGCTTTCGCGGAACAGGCGGCTGTCGAAAAGCATGTCTTTTTTCTTGATGGAGAAAAGCGGGTGCGTGCTGTTGACGTAGGCCAGTGCGACGCACATGCCGATGCCTTGCGCGATGACCGTCGCCCGTGCCGCCCCTTCGATGCCCCAATGAAGGACGAGGATGAACAGCAAATCGAACAGGATATTCAAAACAGTTGTAATCAGGATAAAAATCATGGGACGGACGGATTCGCCCACGCCGCGCAAAATCGAGATGATGCTGTTGAACGTGACGAAGAGGAAAGACCCTCCGATGTAGATACGGAAGTAGGCGACCGCCTGCGGGATTACCTCTTCGGGCGTTCGGGTCAACCGGAAGAGCGGCTCGGCAAAGATGATGCCGGCGATGGAAAGCGCGATGCCGGCGACCAGCATGAAGATGAAGAAGGAGGAGAAAGCAAGCTGTACTTTCCGATACTGTTTGGCACCGTAAAGTTGGGAGATGACAACCGTCGTCCCGCTCCCGATTCCGATGATGAGCGAGACAACGAAGTAGTAGATGAAAAAGGAGGCGGAGACGGCAGCAAGCGCTTCTTTCCCTAAGAATTGCCCGACGATGATGCTATCCGTCAGGTTGTATGCCTGTTGCAGCACATTCCCGATTAGAAGCGGGAAAGCAAACCGGAGGATGACTTTCCAAACCGCTCCTTCTGTCAAATCCGTCTTATCTGCATTCTTTCTCAATTTATTACAAATCTTTTAGTAAAATCTTGTCGTTGGCCCTGATCATGTCTTCGCGGGTTTTCAGCAATGCGTGCCATTCTTTATTGAATAGGTCGGTCGTGTCAATTTTGAAGTTTTCCGAACCGTATTGATCGACACGGCTCAACAGGTAGCTGACGGTGAGGCGGTTCACATCGATGGCGGGCTGGTAATGGACAACCCGTTCATCATTCCCATAGTTGACTTCGATGAGAATATGCAACTCTGTCAGCTGGTAAAGCAGTTGCGTGGTGATGCGAATCGGGATGCGGTAAGCGTCGGAAAGTTCGTCGGCCGTATAAGGCTTTTCGCCATTCACGAATCGTTTGACAATCAGAGATGTGATTAAAAGCATAAGGAAATCTTTGTATCGCCGGCTGATGTTCTTGCTGTCCCGTTCGAAGCTGAATTTCTTCACGTTTTGGGAGGCGTAGGATATTTCCGCTCCGAACAGGCAGATAAGCCATGACAATTGCAGCCATAACAGCAGCAGCGGCAGGGCGGCAAAACTTCCGTAGATAGCGTTGTATCTGCTTACCCAAATTTGCCCGCTGATGTAGAGGAACTGGAAGAATTGAAATGCGATGCCGGCCAGCATCCCGGCTATTAGTCCGTTGACGAAACGTACTTTGGTGTTCGGCAATAAAATATAAAGACCTGTGAATGCCAAGACTGTGATGGCGTAAGGAGCCACGTGCAGAATCAGCTCGACCAACGGCGTGAAAAAGAAGTAACGGCTGAGGAAAGAGTTTTGCAGCGTAGACAAGAAAATGGATAGCCCGCTCGAAGCGGTCATGAGTACGGGAAGAATCAGGAATAGAGCCAGATAATCAGATGTTTTCCGATACCAAGTACGCGACTTTTGTATCTGCCAGATGTCGTTGAAAGTATCTTCGATTGAAGAAATCAAGTTGATGACGGTATAAAACAATAGAATCAATCCGATACCGATGATGACACCGCCTTGTACCTCAGCCAAGAAACTCTCGCCAAATTCGAACGCTTTTGTCAATTCCGGTTCATGTCCGGGAAAATAATCCAGCAACTCTTGGCGCACGGTTCCTTGAAAACCAAATCCTTTGGCGATGCCCAGCAAAACGGCGAGGAACGGCACGCTGGCCAGTAGGGTGTTATAAGTAAGCGCGGACGCCCGTGTCTGCAAGTTTTCACTCAGAAATCCTCTTACGGCAAGAATCATGGTCTTGATGATGTTGATATAAAGCTGCTTCAGACCGCTCACTTCATTTTCGGTAATCCGCCAAATGTCGTAAGTGACGAAGTGGATTGTCCACGCCAGCCAAGCATGGATTCGTTCACTGAATGTCTTTTTTTCGCTCGTGCCCATATCGTTCAGATAAAAAACAGTCTGCCTGTAAGCCGGGTTCTGTACTCGCGTTTTGCGTGCGAGCGTCTGTCATTTATCTCGTCTTGCCGTCGCCGACAAGCTTTAGCGGTCTACCCCCCAGCATCGGACGAGCCGCCCTACATGCGCTGGTATACATGACCTTACAACCCATAAGACGTACGGCGCATCGTATTGCTACGATGCCCGGTGAGCTCTTGCCTCACCTTTTCACCCTTACCGGAAACGCAGGTTCCCGGCGGTTGTTTTCTGTTACGCTGCTCTGCCCTCGCGGGCAGCTTCCCGTTAGGAAGTATGGTGCTCTGTGTTGCCCGGACGTTCCTCCCATTTCGATGAAACGAGCGACAGACCGGCAGACTGCGCGTGGACAAAGATAGGACTTTATCCCGAAAAAATTTCAGCAAGACGGCAGAAAATGATACCGGCTTTTGTGTCGGGTTTGTCGTTTGATTTTTAATAGCCTTTTTTATGCCGGTGTATTTTTTGTTTCCTGCCGG
>CAYXIX010000185.1:0-4045 GCA_964465405.1 uncultured Parabacteroides sp.
TTTCTTCCTCGTCCATATCTTCGAGTTCTTTCTTTGTGTAGATGTAGAACCAAGGAAAATACCGGTATTCATCATCCGTGAATTGCGGCTCCCACCCCTCGTTGAGGGCTGCGCAGATGATGCGGAGCTTCAGGTAGGCGGCAATATCCTTGCAACCGGCATACTCAATCCGCATCCATCCCCTGTAAGCCTTAACAAACCGGTGTTCCTCTCCCAATTCCCTGCAAGCATCCTCAAAGGTCTTGATGCGCTCCGTTACATCTTCCGGCTTGAACGTATCCTTGCCGAAAAGTTCTTCCAATACCTTGCAAGTGCTGTCCGCGCCTGCTTCACGAGCGGTTTTATAAGCCGCCAATACATTTTCTTTCTTTAATTCAATTGTTTCTTTCATGTCTATTCCTCCCATTCAAATGGAAATGTACCTATATAATCATCATCATCTTTGGCATTATGTTTAGCAATTTCTTTGGTTTCATAAACATAACCATCGGTTACTGTTATATTAAGAACTGTACTTTTATAGACATTAACCCACCCTTGCTTCTTTTCAGTAACCATCATAAGGTCGCTATCAGTAATGTCATCTATAATATATTCACCTTTAAGGGTGAATACCTTAGCATCTTCAAAACCTTCTTCGTTACAAATGGACGGCAATTATGGGATATGGGTTATTCAAATCAAAACGTAAAATGTTTACTTTTCGTCCATCCCTTGTGCAGACCGGTTTGCCGGCCTTAGCTTCTTCTAAATTAAATGGTTTCATATTACAAGTTGTTTTATCTTTATCACTTTATTCAAGTTCGATTCTTATTCTCCGTTCGACATACCAATTTGCCTTGTACTTGGTCGGCTTACCTTTTTTGTCGAATTTAACAGGCTTTAATTTCATCTCTATATTTTCGCTTATCCATCGTTCAGCATCAAGTTTAGACTTCAATACAATTTCGAGGACGGCTTCAAGAATGAGTCTATCTTCTTTCTTTCCCAACCCGTTTATCTTGGGCATCTTAAACCAATCGTCCAAAATCTTTTTGCAAGCCACTTGTATCCCACTCAAGTAAGCACCGTAATACATCACGTTCCGAAGAACCGGTTTGACCTCTTCTTCGCTCATCTTGGCTGCTTCTTGCAGTTCCATCAGGTTTTGCAATCTGTCACGGGCTTTTTCGTACTCCTGTTTATAGTACAGGTATTTCTTCATAGCCCCTCTTATGTCATTGTTCAATTTCCTCATAAGTTATTTTTCAGATCTTGTTTAATGGGATCCCCAGTGGGAACATTCATGTTCCCACCAGCAGAATTAATCACTTTTTAAACTTTGTTACTTTGTACCTTTCCCATAGGCAATCTAAATTTAAATGTTGCACATTTATCTGTATAGGCTTAGGGATTCTCCCTGTAAGCCCAAAATTTCCTTTCTTCTTGTAGTTCAACAGCAACTTCTTGCAGTATCGCTCATAGTTATACAGGCAATATCCATTCATTACCACTTCATACATCCGTGCTATGCAGTCCGGAACAACTGAAAGTGAAGTCGCTTCTCCAAGAAACAACGTGTTCCTGCAATACTCCATAAGACACGGATATAAATAGTCCTGTACGTGCTTATTCAACGGTTCTAAATCCAGCGTTTCCAAGTAGTGCAATGTGCACTGCGTTTCTTTCAGGACGTTCCTCAGCTTCTGTTTCCTCTCTTCCAACCCTGCACTTTTGAACACGGAATTTCTGCGCATATATTCCCAATACCGCTTTTTATCCACCACCTGTAAGTTGTCGGCACAGATGTTGTGGCAATCACCGTCCTTGTATATGATATAATCATCTTCCGTGTAACCGCGTTTCCACGCCATTGCAACACACTTTGCTGCCTGTATATAGTGCGATACGCCATTCACCATGTACGTAAACCTAACGGTAGCACGGTGGTTGCCGTAACGTTTATGATGATAAATCGCCTTGCGCGGTCTACCGTTCATACGGAATTTTGCATCCGCTGTTACCTCCAACCCCGGAACCGCTGAAACAGGTCTGTAAACTTCTTCCATCAGTCCATATTAACAGTTACATATTCACATCTAATTCCAGACCTTGTCTTTCCACCGATTCGACATAATACGCTTATTCTTGAAGGACTCATATTAATGGCTTTTGCAGCTTCGCCAACTGATTCATATCTGCATCTATGCCCATTGGGGGAATGCACTATAACAGGCTTGCAGCCATAACCGGCAGTTAAGGGAATATCTTCATGAGCTGGCATAGCGTCTTTCTTAACGTTTCTGCCTGCAAGTTCAAATTCCGAACAGCGAACCCATCCGAACGGAAGAAGCTGTGCCAGATGTTCCCGTCTCCGGATGTCCTGCACGGTTTTCCTCTTTCCGCAATAGCACACTTCTGTGCCGATGCGCACCTTTTCGTCAAAGTCTTTTATCCTCATAATGCATCTATTCAAAATACTTTTTTAGAGAATAATTAATTGCATTTCTTTTCATATCATCAGACGGATGGACATATATGTCCATTGTTGTTCTTATATCGCTATGTCCTAAAATAGAGGATACTGTTTTTACGTCCATTTTGTTTTCTATTAGCATACTGGCAAATGTATGCCTAAGACAATGGAATTTTAAACAATGAGATAAGCCGACCTCCTTCAGTATAAAACCACGATAAAAACTCCTATAAGTTCGTGGTTCCATAACAGAATCACTCATAGAGCACACATAATAATTGGGGGTTGCGCCCTTCGAATAATTTTTCAATAGTGCTAAGATGTTCTTCATAATGGGAATCTCTCTATTGGATGATACCGTCTTCGGTGTATTGATGCATAGTATTGTTTTTCCTTCCCGAGTATTTGGGTCTATCGAATAATATCTTTCAACAGTTTTATTGACATGAAAAACTTTCTTTTCGAAATCAATATCTTTAAATTGAAGACCGCATAACTCACCAATCCGCATCCCGCTTGTGATAGCTATCAAGATTCCCAATTTTCGAGGCGATGGTTTAGCGAGTATATTATCAACTATTTTCTTGCATTCCTCATTGGTATATCTTTCGACTTTCTGTTGTGTATATATATTCTTGGAAGGCCAGTCTATCTTCCATTCTGTCATTACCGGTAAGTCATATTCATTAGATGCATAACGAATAATCATCTTAAGCACTAAAAGAATATCCTGTACGTATTTTCTGGATATGCCATTCTGTAACAATTCTTCTACGAATAGCTGAATATCTTTTCTTCGAATCGTCTCTATCTCTCTTTCTCCAAATGGATTTAAGAGATGTTTTTCTGCGATTAACACATATGAGCCAACGGAACTCGGTTTGACTCGTTTCCTTTTGTACTCATACCATTCTATATAACTTTCTCTAAATGTCATCCCGTACAATTTTAGCAGTTATTCCAACCTTTACCACATCGCTAAAGGCAAGAGTATCATCCTTGCGATTAAGCAGTATGTATTTTTGCTTCACATTTCTTTCCAGGACATCTCCGTGAAACACATAACCCATTATCCCCCTTATAGATAAATTTAACAGAAGGATAGGAATAGCCCTATCTGACAATTCCCAACAATCAATCATGTAATTAGATGGTAAATGCTCCCAAGGCATTAACTTTCTACAATTTTCCCACCAGTCCGCTATGATCATGCTTCCGTTGCCTGCTGTAGGTTCATGTATAATTCTCCCCATACAACCATTAGGTTGTGAATTACAACTTACAAGTTGTGAACAAATCACACCTAAGAAATTCGGCGTAAAATCCTGTTTTTTATCCTTACGTTGAGCAAGTTCCGCCTCATATATGTTTTGAAACCAATCATATGATAAGTCATAATCATTTAATCGCAGCAATTCTTTATAGATTTCATTTCTACGTTCATATTTTCCGAACAATAAATTCATGACCGATTCCGGGAGGCATCTAATATCATCTATTTCAAACAGACTTAATAACTGATTTTTCGTCATACGCTTTTATCCTCATAGCAAATCTGCCTTCTTTATCCTGAAACAAGTCCCGTTTATC
>CAYXIX010000186.1:0-4026 GCA_964465405.1 uncultured Parabacteroides sp.
CGACTATCTTGCCGGTGAATGGATGGATCTATACGTTTCTTATATTTTCACCTTTTCGAAAGATAAGACGGGTTTCTATATGTATATAGATAGTCAAGGAGAAATATATCGTTCGTTCACCTATAGCTATAACAAGTCAAAAGGGAAACTGAGTATCACATTTAACGATAACAAGAGTCCGAAGACGATTACGTTCGATATCCGTTTATCTGGAGTTGCTAATTCTATGATGGAGCTGACTTGTACGTCTGGTAATTTCGTTGATTTGGTTTTGATAGGGGCTGGTATAGATTGATTAACAAAAAGGACGGATGGCCGTGATGTGATTTTTACCTGCAGTCATCCGTTTTTTTGTTTTATCTGTGTGCCTTGTGACCCCCGTTTTTATTCCCACTCAATCGTTGCAGGCGGTTTGGAACTGATGTCGTAGACAACGCGGTTGACGCCTTTTACCTTGTTGATGATTTCGTTGGATACTTTTGCCAAGAACTCGTAAGGGAGTTGTGCCCAATCGGCGGTCATGGCGTCGGTAGAGGTTACGGCGCGAAGGGCAACCGTGTTTTCATACGTCCGTTCGTCGCCCATCACACCTACGGAACGAATCGGGAGCAGGATGGTTCCAGCCTGCCAAACCTTGTCGTACAGCCCCCATTCGCGCATCAGCGACATATAGATGTCGTCTGCATCCTGTAGGATGCGAACCTTTTCGGGGGTGATGTCGCCCAAGATACGGATACCCAGCCCTGGACCAGGAAACGGGTGACGTTTGATGAGGTGTGGCTGCATCCCCAGTTCGATACCGACACGGCGTACCTCGTCTTTGAACAACAGGCGCAGCGGTTCGACCAGCTTCAGGTTCATCTGCTTGGGCAAACCTCCTACATTGTGATGACTTTTAATGACAGTCCCCGTGATAGATAGCGATTCAATCACGTCGGGATAAATCGTCCCTTGTCCGAGCCATTTGATATCTTTGAGTTTGCGGGCCTCCCCGTCGAAGACGTCGATAAAGCCTTTACCGATGATTTTGCGTTTCTTTTCAGGGTCGGTGACGCCAGCCAGTTCGCTGTAAAACTTTTGCTTCGCGTCTACACCGATAACGTTCAGTCCCAAATGTTCATAATCTTTCAGGACGTTTTCGAATTCGTTCTTACGCAGCAATCCGTGATCGACGAAAATGCAGGTCAGGTTCTTCCCGATGGCTTTGTTCAGCAGAACGGCGGTGACGGATGAGTCGACTCCGCCGGAAAGGGCAAGAATCACTTTGTCGTTACCCAGCTTTTCTTTCAGTTCAGCCACAGTGGATTCGATGAACGAAGCCGGCGTCCAGTCTTTGGCGCATCCGCAGATGTTCAGGAAGTTGTCCAGCAGCTTGGTTCCATCGGTTGTATGGAATACCTCCGGATGAAACTGTACGCCCCATGTCTTTTCTCCTTTGATGTGATAAGCCGCCGCTTTTACATCGTCCGTGCTCGCTATGATTTGGAAATTTTCGGGAAGCGAGGTGATCGTGTCTCCGTGCGACATCCAGATTTGTGAATCCGCTTCAATCCCTTTCAGTAGCTCGTCGTTAGTGTCTACATGCGTCAGGTTGGCACGTCCGTATTCGCGTGAGTCTGCCGGTTCAACCTTCCCCCCAGAAGTATAAGCTAAGAATTGGGCGCCATAGCAGATTCCCAATACCGGATATTTTCCACGTATTTCACTTAAATCGGCTTTGAATGCATTGGTATCGTACACCGAGTAAGGACTTCCTGAAAGGATGACCCCTTTTACATCTGTTGCATCGTGCGGAAACTTGTTGTAAGGGACAATCTCGCAATACATATTCAATTCACGGATTCTGCGTCCGATTAATTGAGTCGTCTGCGAGCCGAAATCAAGAATAATAAGTTTTTCGTGCATGCAAATTATTGTTTTTATTTATTGAAAGCAAAGGTACAAAAAAAGCGTTGCTTGACATCGGATAGGGCAAGTTCTGTTAAATTATAGAACTATTTCCGGATTCTTTCCGTTACAGCCTCTCCCGAATTTATGGCATATCCTTGTAATTCCACATAATCCACGTTTATGGAGCTGTTGGGCTTGAGTTGGACGAACAGCGTCGTAAGGCGTGCCTGTACACCGTCGATTGTGAGGAAACCGGCGTACCGTTCACCCTCTTTTTTGATGGTGATGCGTCGCTCGGGATAGGCGCTGAGGGTAACTTGGCAGGAGTCGGCTCCTTTTTGTACGACTTTATAGCCATAAGCCAGCTTGCGTTGGATGAAACTAAGGCCGTCGATGGCTCCCGGCCGATCTGTCTGGTTTACCCAATAAACCTTGATGGGGTCGTCAATGTCCAGTTTCCCATTGTCCAGCCTTGCGTCATAACAGACCAGATTTTTGTTGAGGCTGCGGGCAATATGGAAAAGGCGTTCCGGAGTAGGCGCCGTATCATCGTCAGGGGTGACACCCCGCACTGTTGAAAAGGTGAAAATGCTCAGCAGGAGCAGATAGAACCATCTATTCATAATTGGATTATTTGGGGTACAAAAATAAGGGAAATCGGATAAGTAAGCAAGAAAATCGAAATACATGGGAGGTAGTTGGGTTTACATTGGGGGGAATTAAAAGAATCATTACATTTGCACATGAAAATCTAAAAATAGGAAGCAATGAACCCGAATCTCAGAAGTGTATGCCTCTTGGCTTGCTTGTTCTTTCTCTTTTACTCGATGAAAGCTGCTGTACAGCCGGTGAAAGTGGGAGCTGAACGTATGGAAATTGTGACCCGTCTGTTGGAGGGAAAGCGGGTCGGATTGGTTGTCAATCAAACATCCATACTTGAAAAGGCGCAAGTACATTTGCTGGATACATTGTTGAACGCTTCTGTTCAGGTCGTGAAGATATTCGCCCCAGAGCATGGTTTTCGCGGTACGGCTGATGCCGGCGAGGAAATCCAAGACAGCCGGGATGTGAAAACCGGAATCCCTATTATTTCGCTCTATGGTGAAAACAAGAAACCGACGGTAGAACAGTTGTCCGGGTTGGATATGGTCGTTTTTGACATTCAGGACGTGGGTGCCCGTTTTTATACCTATATCAGTACGTTGCATTACGTGATGGAGGCTTGCGCCGAGAACCATGTGGAACTGATTGTGTTGGATCGTCCCAACCCGAATGATTATGTCGACGGGCCTGTGCGCGAAGAACGTTTCCGCTCGTTTGTGGGGATGGACCCGCTGCCTGTCTTGCATGGCCTGACGGTGGGCGAATTGGCGCGTATGATAAATGGGGAAGGATGGCTGAAAAGTACGCCCGATACGTGCCAACTTCAGGTTGTCACGGTCGAGAATTGGTGTCACGGTGACCCTTATTGGTTGCCGGTAAAACCCTCGCCCAATCTGCCGAACGATTTGGCAGTCCGCCTCTATCCCTCGCTTTGCTTTTTTGAAGGAACCGTTATCAGTGTCGGGCGGGGAACCTATCACCCGTTTCAGATGATAGGGGCTCCTGATACTTGCTACGGGGATTATACTTTCACACCGACTTCCTTGCCCGGTTTTGACACGCAACCGTTGTATGAAGACCAGACCTGCTACGGCATTAATTTGCAGGAATATCCGTTTAAAGGCGGATTGACTTTGGAATTTCTGCTCGATTTGTATGAGAAAGCGGGGAAAGAACAGGCCTTTTTCTTTTCTCGTCCGCAATGGTTCGACCTGTTGGCCGGAACGAAAGAGTTGCGTTATCAGATTATACGCGGCTTTACGGAAAAAGAGATAAAAGCCAGCTGGCAACCGGCGTTGAAGAAATATAAGCAGATTCGGAAAAAATATCTCTTGTATCCCGATTACCAATAGTCGTTGCAGATGATTTGATTTCCCCTTTGTTTTTTAGATTTATCTGTTACTTCCGCCACGATTTGGCGTAAGTGCGGTTCATCTTTGCTGAAAATCAATGCGTAAAAGATGAAACAGTTTCTAAGAAATATAGTCAAAAGTAAGTGAAATGCGAAAAATCGTTCAAAAGATACTATCTTTG
>CAYXIX010000187.1:0-3968 GCA_964465405.1 uncultured Parabacteroides sp.
CCGCATCCAAAACGACGTATTGAACACTGCCAAGCAGGAAGGACTGGAAGAGGGTCTCGCGGAGGGGCTGTTGGAAGGTGAACGGAGGAAGCAGAAAGAAATAGCCCGAAATATGAAGGCAAATGGGGTTCTGATTGATCTGATTGTTAAGTCTATCGGTCTGTCTGTGGAAGAAATAGAGGCTTAGATATATCTATTGAGGGTGTGGGTGGCTGTCAATAGGGGGGACTCGTTCAATAAAAGTTAAATATCTATAAACGAGGAAAAGATTCCTTTTGCAATATGATGACAAATGCGTACCTTTGCAGCTCGAAAGTTGAAAAAGATAAAATCAAAATAATAACACATTCAAAGTTAAATAAAGAAAAGAAATGCCTACAATTCAGCAATTAGTTAGAAAAGGAAGGGAAACTTTGGTGGAAAAGGGGAAATCGCCTGCTTTGGATGCATGTCCGCAGCGTCGTGGCGTGTGTGTACGTGTGTATACGACAACTCCTAAGAAGCCTAATTCTGCAATGCGTAAAGTAGCGAGAGTTCGTTTGACAAATGGAAAAGAGGTAAACTCTTACATTCCGGGTGAAGGTCACAACTTGCAGGAGCACTCGATTGTGTTGGTGCGCGGCGGTCGTGTAAAGGATCTTCCGGGTGTGCGTTATCACATTGTACGAGGAACTTTGGATACTGCCGGTGTGAATGGACGTACGCAGAGACGTTCGAAATATGGAGCGAAACGTCCGAAACCGGGTCAGGCAGCCGCTAAAGGTAAGAAAAAGTAATTAAGTTTACATCCTTTCAAACTGAGAATTAAATTAGAGTATTAAAGCTGGTTTGAGTTATTTGGATAGGCTAAAAGGTTGAGTAAATGGTTCAGCGGGACTGTTGAAGACGATTAAGGCAACCAAGAACAAGAACGAAATTTTTGAAAACAAGATGAGAAAAGCAAAACCAAAGAAAAGACAGGTGTTACCAGATCCTGTTTATGGAGATGTCAAGGTTACGAAGTTTGTAAATCATTTGATGTATGATGGTAAGAAAAGCATTGCTTTCAATATTTTCTATTCTGCTTTGGAAGCAGCAAAGGCAAAATTGCCGAATGAGGAAAAGTCCGCGCTTGAAATTTGGAAAGCTGCCCTCGACAATATTACCCCTCAGGTCGAAGTGAAATCCCGCCGTGTAGGAGGTGCTACTTTCCAAGTCCCTACTGAAATCCGCCCTGATCGCAAGGAGTCCATCTCAATGAAAAATTTGATTATTTTTGCCCGCAAACGTGGCGGCAAGACGATGGCTGATAAGTTGTCTGCAGAGATTGTAGATGCTTTCAATAATCAAGGAGGCGCATTTAAGAGAAAAGAAGACATGCACCGTATGGCAGAAGCTAACCGTGCATTTGCTCACTTCAGATTTTAATTTTTAATATTAGGTTAGGAGAAAAATAAAAAGATGGCATCAAAAGCTGACGAACAATTAAAGTATACCAGAAACATCGGTATTATGGCGCACATCGACGCAGGAAAGACTACGACGTCAGAACGTATTCTTTTCTACACGGGTTTGACCCACAAGATTGGTGAGGTACACGATGGCGCGGCGACGATGGACTGGATGGAACAGGAGCAAGAGCGTGGTATCACAATTACATCTGCTGCTACGACTACTTTCTGGAACTATAACAATGAAAAATATAAGATTAATTTGATCGATACTCCGGGTCACGTAGACTTTACGGTTGAGGTGGAGCGTTCGTTGCGTGTGCTGGATGGTGCTGTCGCTACTTTCTGTGCAGTAGGTGGTGTTGAACCACAATCTGAAACAGTATGGCGTCAGGCTGACAAATATGATGTTCCTCGTATCGGTTATGTCAATAAGATGGATCGTTCGGGTGCGAACTTCTTCGAAGTCGTTCGTCAGGTGAAAGAGGTGTTGGGGGCAAATCCTTGTCCGATCCAAATCCCGATTGGCGCTGAAGAAAACTTTAAAGGCGTGGTGGATCTGATTGCAATGAAAGCAATCTACTGGCATGACGAGACGTTGGGTGCGGAATATTCTATCGAGGAGATTCCGGCATCATTGCAGGCTGAAGCTGAAGAGTGGCGCGATAAGATGCTGGAGGCATTGGCTGAATGCGACGATGCGTTGATGGAGAAATATTTTGAAGACCCCTCGACGATTACAAATGACGAGATTAAGGCTGCTATCCGCAAAGGAACATTGGCAATGCAGATTAATCCGATGATTTGTGGTTCTTCTTTTAAAAACAAGGGAGTCCAGACTTTGTTGGATGCTGTTTGTGCTTATCTGCCAAGTCCGGAAGACACGCCGGCTATTGAGGGTACCGACCCAAGAGATCCGGATAAGGTTGTGACCCGGAAACCACTGTTCGAAGAGCCGCTGACCGCTCTGGCGTTTAAAATCGCTACCGACCCGTATGTCGGCCGCTTATGCTTCTTCCGCGTATATGCTGGTTCGATGCATGCCGGTTCGTATGTTTTGAATACACGTTCGGGTAAGAAAGAGCGTATTTCTCGCCTGTTCCAGATGCATTCAAACAAACAGAACCCGATGGAGACAATCGGATGTGGGGATATAGGCGCCGGTGTAGGTTTTAAAGATATCCGTACGGGCGATACTTTGTGTGATGAAAATCACCCGATTGTTTTGGAATCGATGGAGTTTCCGGAACCGGTAATTGGTATTGCTGTCGAGCCTAAGACTCAGAAGGATTTGGATAAGCTGGGAATGGGATTGGCAAAGCTGGCTGAAGAAGACCCGACATTCCGCGTACAAACGAATGAAGAGACAGGCCAGACCGTTATCAGCGGTATGGGTGAGTTGCACTTGGATATCATTATCGACCGTTTGAAACGCGAGTTCAAGGTTGAATGTAATCAAGGTAAACCACAGGTTACTTATAAAGAGGCAATCACGAAACCGGTTGAGTTGCGTGAGGTTTATAAGAAACAGTCGGGTGGTCGCGGTAAATTTGCTGATATCATCGTTCGTATCGAACCTGCTGATGAAGCTTTTGAAGGAACATTGCAATTTATCGACGAAGTGAAAGGTGGCAACGTTCCGAAGGAATTTATCCCGTCTGTACAGAAAGGTTTTGAGAAGGCAATGAGAAATGGTGTCTTGGCCGGTTATTCGTTGGATAAATTGAAAGTGACATTGATCGATGGTTCTTATCACCCGGTAGACTCAGACCAGCTTTCGTATGAAATCGCGGCTATGCAGGCATTCAAGAACGCATGTGAAAAAGCAGATCCTGTATTGATGGAGCCGATTATGCAAATGGAGGTCGTTACTCCGGAAGAGAGCATGGGTGACGTTATCGGTGACTTGAATAAACGTCGTGGACAGGTTGAAGGTATGGAAACAAGCCGTACGGGCGCACGTATTGTGAAAGCAAAAGTCCCATTGGCAGAAACCTTCGGTTATGTAACGGCTTTGCGTACGATTACTTCTGGTCGTGCTACTTCTTCAATGCAGTTCTCGCATTATGCGCAGGTGTCTTCTTCGATTGCAAAACAGGTATTGACTGAAGTACAAGGCCGTGCAGATTTGATCAAATAATTTAGAAACAGATAAATGGATATGAGCCAAAAGATCAGAATTAAATTGAAGTCTTACGACTATTCGCTGGTAGACAGGTCTGCCGAAAAGATCGTGAAGACGGTAAAGGCTACCGGAGCGGTTGTTAGCGGCCCGATACCTCTGCCTACGCATAAGCGTATCTTTACTGTGAACCGCTCTACTTTCGTAAACAAAAAGTCACGCGAGCAGTTCGAACTTTCTTCTTACAAGAGATTGATCGATATCTACAGCTCTACTGCCAAAACGGTAGATGCGTTGATGAAGCTTGAGTTGCCGAGTGGCGTTGAAGTGGAAATTAAAGTATAAGTTATTAACAAGTTAGTGAAATGCCAGGATTATTAGGAAAGAAAATCGGAATGACATCCGTTTTCAGTGCC
>CAYXIX010000188.1:0-3931 GCA_964465405.1 uncultured Parabacteroides sp.
CATTAGGATTTCTCGTTGCCATACGACACTGAGAAATCCTAATGACCGATTTGGGTTTAGTGGATTCATTCTCATGAGAGAACAGCACCACGCGGATTAATAGATTTTAGTACTTTTATCACCACACGGATATTTCTTTCTACCCGCTTTGTATGATGGTTTTCCTTCCGGGTAACGGGTTTCCGGCGGAAGTGTGTCCCGATTCTGTGCAAAATTCCGTATATTTGCAGCATAATATCGTTTTGAAAATAGAAAAGGAAAAATATGAAAATTGCACTTGTTGGTTACGGAAAGATGGGGAAAGCCATCGAGCAAATCGCGCTGAGCAGAGGACACCAGATTGTTTCCATCGTGGAGGTCAATAATCCGGAAGAGATTCGTTCGGAACGCTTTAAGAGTGCGGATGTGGCGATTGAGTTTACGACACCTGCGACGGCTTTCGACAATTATATGCAGTGTTTTGCTGCCAATATGCCGGTGGTTTCGGGAACGACCGGATGGCTCGACCGATTGGATGAGGTGAAAGCGATGTGCGCGAATGAGGGGAAGACTTTTTTCTATGCGTCTAACTTCAGCATCGGTGTGAATATCTTTTTTGCTTTGAATAAGTATCTGGCGAAGATGATGAACGGGTTCCCTGCATACGACGTCCGTTTGACGGAAACGCATCACATCCACAAGCTGGATGCGCCGAGCGGGACAGCCATCACGTTGGCGGAAGGCATTTTGGAAAATGTAGACCGTAAGGAACGTTGGATGCTCGAAACGGCCGAGAAACCGACCGATTTGATGATTCATTCGATTCGCGAGGGAGAGGTGCCCGGTATCCATGAGATTACATACGAATCGGATGTCGATACGATTTCTATCAAGCATGATGCAAAGAGCCGTGCCGGATTTGCGTTGGGTGCCGTGATTGCCGCCGAGTTCGCGGTAGGGAAAAAGGGCTTTTTGGGGATGGATGATATGCTGAAATTCTAAATAAGGGCAATCGGTATGAAGAAATTCACAAAAAAGCAATACTTCCGTTTCGGGGTGGCGGCCGTTTTGTACGGGTTGTTTATCCTGTGGATACAGAATGGTTGGCTGGCACTCGGTTACATCCTGTTGGCCGACATTTTCCTGACAAAGTACATTCATTGGGGCGCTTGGAAGAATGTCAAGAATCCGCAATTGCGGAATGCGTTGGAATGGGTAGACGATATTATCTTTGCCTTGATTGCCGTCTATTTTATCAATGTTTTTATCTTCCAGAACTATCAAATCCCCAGTTCGTCGCTGGAGAAGTCGTTGTTGGTGGGCGATTATTTGTTTGTCAGCAAATTGAGTTACGGGCCGCGTGTGCCGAATACTCCGATTGCCTTTCCGTTGGTGCAAAACACGTTGCCCATCGTGAATTGCAAGTCTTATCTGGATTGGCCGGAATGGGGCTACAAACGGGTGAAAGGACTCGGGCAGGTGAAGCGGGACGACATCGTGGTGTTTAATTTCCCGGCAGGCGACACGGTGGCTTTGAAGGTGCAGAATCCGGATTATTATACGTTGGTCGATTTGTATGGCAGGGAAGCTATCTGGCGAAATAAGGCGCAGTTTGGCGATGTGGTTTACCGGCCGGTAGACAAGCGGGAGAATTATGTCAAACGTTGCATCGGTATGCCGGGCGACACGATTGCCATCCGTGACAATCAGGTCTACATCAATGGCCAAGCAGCCCGGAATCCGGAGAAAATACAGTTCAACTATTTTGTGGAGACGACCGGTTTCTTGAGCGAGGAGCAGTTCCGCCTGCTGGATGTTAGCAAAGCAGACCGCGTGCTGGTGAATAATGCTGCGACGATGCAGTTCTTGGGAATCCAACCCAATGAGGGCGGGCAATACAATCCGGTTTATCACTTTCCGCTCACACCGCGGGCGGTGGAAATCGCACGGAAACTCCCGATTGTCAAACAGGTTTTGATTGAACCCGACGCGTTTGGCGGGGGGGATTATTATCCGGTAGGTTACGAAACCGGTTGGAGCCGGGATAATTACGGCCCCTTGTGGATTCCGAAAAAGGGGGCGACAATCGAACTGACGGAACAGAACCGGGCGCTTTACGGGCGTTGCATCGTCAATTATGAGCACAATACGATGGAGGTCAAAGGCGAGGAAGTGTATATCAACGGGCAACCGGCGGATTCTTATACCTTCCAATATGATTATTACTGGATGATGGGCGACAACCGCCATAACAGTGCCGACAGCCGCTCGTGGGGTTTTGTGCCGGAAGACCATATCGTGGGGAAACCGATTATGATTTGGCTTTCGCTTGACAAGGATCGGGATTGGCTGGATGGCAAGATTCGTTGGGAGCGTTTGTTCCGCTGGGTTCATCCGGATTAAAAACGGTGTCAGGTGAGTGCGCAGTCGAAAAGCCGTTCGTGGATAAGTTGGGCGACCGCATTTGTTGTTGCTTTTCTTGTCGTGTGGGTGGTGCGTTTTTTCTGGATAGAATCATACCGGATTTCGACTGATGCGATGAATGAAAGTCTGCATCGGGGCGATTATGTCTTGGCAGACAAATGGCCTTCGGAAACGAATCCGGGACGAAACCGAGCGGTCTTGTTTACAAGCCCGTTGCTGCGGGATTCGTTACTACAACCGCTTTTTGTGAGTCGTTGCATTGGGATGCCGGGCGATACGATTCGGGTGACGGGCGAAGGGTATGAAATCAATGGTCGGCAAATCCCGTATTCCCCTCGTGCGTTGATGGCTTACCGCGTGCAGCCGGCTGTCGCTTTTCCTTTTCTTTCTGTGTTGCAGAAACTGGATATTCCGGCACGTGACTGGCAAAAAGATTCGGTTGGCTTTTCGCTTTCTCTCACCAGGTTTGAAGAGTATCAGATTCGGGAAGAACTTCCAGAGGCATTGGATTCAGGTTTCGTGCTTCAACCGATTACGCCTTACACGCTGGTTGTCCCCTGCAAAGACCGTGCTTATCGTTTGGATTCAACGTCGTTGACGGCATGTAAAGAGGTGATTCGGGCAGAGATGGGAGCAGACGCACAGTTTCGTGACGGGAAATTGTTTCTCGATGGAAAAGAAACCTCCTTTTTCTTTTTCTCTCAAGATTATTATTGGATGCTTTCCGACCATGCAGATGAGGCTGTGGATTCCCGGCATTTGGGATTTATTCCGCGCGACCATGTCGTCGGGAATGTGATATTTTGTTGGTTCAGCCGAAAGAAACAACATTGTTTTAAACCTGTTTATTAAAGAATGGAGTCTGTATATTTGTCGACAACCTATTTGGGGCCGGTTCAGCAGTATTGCAAATTGCTTCAATATCCGGTTGTTTATATCGAGCGGGAGGAGAATTATGTGAAGCAGACCTATCGGAACCGTTGTGTCATTGCAGCAGCTAACGGGCCGCAGGCTTTGTCCATCCCGATAATCAAGCCTGATACACCGAAGTGCCTGACGCGAGATATCCGCATTTCCAATCATGGGAATTGGCGGCATTTACACTGGAACGCTTTGGTGTCGGCTTATAACATGAGTCCTTTTTTTGAATATTATGCGGATGATTTCGCCCCTTTTTATGAGCGGAAGTTCGATTTCTTATTGGATTATAACGAGGCCTTGCGCGAATTGGTCTGCAATTTGCTGGACTTGCATCCCACAGTGCGTTATACGGAAACATACCGGCCTGAAGTCTCTCATGATTTCCGCACATCCATTTCCCCGAAACATCCACGAACAGACGCCTCTTTCCTCCCGAAACCCTATTATCAAGTGTTCCAATTCAAACAAGGCTTCTTACCGAACCTGAGTATTGTAGACTTGCTTTTCAACATGGGACCGGAAGGACTGATTGTGCTGAAAGAATCTATATTTAATTGAAGTATCGTTTCGCATTGTTATAACTGATGTCTTCCACCATTTGTCCGAT
>CAYXIX010000189.1:0-3912 GCA_964465405.1 uncultured Parabacteroides sp.
AACGCAAAACTTGCCGGCGGCTAATCGAATTTACTTACCGGTTGGCTGCCAATTGCCGAAAGCAGATTCACTACTGTCAAGTTAGAAGTGCAACCTTACACTTCTAACTTGACAGTATCCAGACACAAAAAAGGCCATCTCAACAACAGACTATGTTTTGATTTTATATCGAACTTACGTTATTTATTGTTAGTTGGGGAAGATTTGGGCAATTACAGACCTCTGTTGGGAGAACTCTCAATTACCCGCCAAGTCTTTTGGTAAAGGGGACTGTTTGTGTTTGGAGAACCGTTATGGATAGTTTTATTTGGAACTCTTGTTCTTCATGTTATCGAAATCGTACAAAACAGATGGGGTAGGAGGGGTTTGTTTGTAAAGAAACAATCATGTATAAAATAAGAGTTTATGAATAAGATTGTTACGTCATCTTGGAAAAATCTGTTTTTCGGGCATAATATTCGGAAAATCCGAAAGGCTTTAATGGGGTATTTATCAGAAGAGAGGATAAAATCTCAAATGGAAGATGGGTATATCCATCTAACCCCCCTTCAACCGCATAACCGTAATCGAATTAGGGGGGAAGATATACACTTTGTTGGTGCCAATGGGGAAGGTGAAAGTTTTTGTTTGGGGGACGATGGCGTCTGGGGCATCGTATGTGTTGTGGGTTTCGGGAGCACCGCAGAGTTGGATGATTTCTGCTGAGTTGGAGACGTTTAGCCCTTGCAGATTGAGTGCCGTACGTTCTTCGTGATGGGTCGTGTTGACCACTTTTAAGATGATTTCTTGGTGTTCCTTGTCGAATGCGGTTGTCGCGACCAAAGAGGGAAGGGGGCGGAGTGTGGCTTCGTGTATAAGTGTGTCATTCACATAGCAGCGGATGTGTTCGTCTTGACATGCGATTTTCACCCGATACCATTCTTTACTTTGGAACGGAAAAGCAACAGGTGTCCGGAGTGTGTCGCGTACGCCACCTGCCTGCCGGAAAAACTCGCATCTTCCGGAGCCGATTGTCAAGCCGATGTAATCGCATTGTTCGCCGGGCAGACCGTTGTCGCGTACTCGCAGTTGGATTTGTCCGCTCCCTTTTGTCCGGCGTATGTTTGCTGAGAAGGTGTAATTATAGGAAGCCGAATCGCCCAATAAAAGATAATTCCATCGGTTGGGAACCGGTGTCAGCGTTCCTTGACTGATTTCCCAGTTTCCGCTTACCACCTGTCCGTCCGTTACCGGATGATTGTCTATTTCCACATCCGTAAACTCGTAACTGTTATCGAACATATAGATGCCGGCATAACCGGAGAGCACTTGTGGTTTGCTATACGTTTGCACATCAGTTTTTAGAACTTCATCTCCCCGATTATTGCTGTACATTTGCCACAAATAATAGCTGGGCGAAAGCACCGTCCGGTGACCGTCGAACGCAATGAGTGGTTGGCGAACCAATGGATATCGTGTATTCCCGATGACAGGAGCATAAGCCAGCCGCCTGACCACCTCTTGCCCGTTTTCTACCCCCGTGAGAAAGCATGCCTCACTAATCGCCCCTTGCAAAGTCCCCGCAACCGTTCCGCTGGTTAAACCAAATTCGCCAATGAAAGCAGAAGGCATTCGTTGAGACGGGCTTGTGGGT
Organism: uncultured Parabacteroides sp.; assembly: GCA_964465405.1. GTDB lineage: Bacteria > Bacteroidota > Bacteroidia > Bacteroidales > Tannerellaceae > Parabacteroides. The sequence continues at coordinate 1,634 of CAYXIX010000189.1, forward strand.
ATGAAGCGGTTTTGATTGGCTATCAGATAAGGTTGGGTCGTGTGAAAGTGAGAATCCGCCCAATCTCGGCGAGGCATGTCGCGCAGTCGTGAACTGCTGATGACCGTGACGTCGGGATATGCTTCCCGGATGGCATTCTTGAATAGTTCGAAGCGTTTGGCATATTCGTTTCCGTAGTTTTCACTGCCGATTTCGATGAACTTCAGGTGAAACGGCTCCGGGTGTCCCTGTTGGGCACGTAGCGCGCCGATAAGCGAATCTGCCGGTTCGTTGGCATAGGCAAGTGCGCCCAATGCATCCTGCACCAACTTGTCCATTTTGGTGATGTCTTCATAACGCGGACGCCGGCTTTGGCTGGTGATGCCGCTATTGACCACGTAGACCGGCTCGGCGCCTAAATCTTCACACATCTGAAGGAACTCGTGGAAACCCGCTCCATTCGTCGAACCGTATGCCCAGACGTTCCAAAAATGTTTGCGGCTGGCGATGTCACCAATGGTTTCGTGCCAAATCGGATAAGTCCCGGCCGTATAACCTTCGACAAAACTACCTCCCGGAAAACGGATAAAACGCGGGCGTAACGCTTCTATGAGGTTCATTAATTCGGGATGCATCCCGTTTGTACGTCCTTTCCATGTCTGTTGCGGAAAGAGAGAGACGACATCCAGCCAGAAAAAAGCGGTACTGTCCGTCGTAATAGTCAGGACAGCGTTGGCCGCACTGTCGGTGGCCGTAAAGGTGTGCCCATATTTCTTCCAGTCGTATGACGGCGTGACCTGAAAGACTTCGCTCAGGAGTGTTTCTCCGGAGGAATCAGCAAGAGCAAAACTGACTGTTTTAGGAAAAGCGGACGAACTTTTGATATAAAAAGAGAGGTCATATTTAGCCCCTTTTTTCAGGGGAATCCCGCCGTAGCCTTCGGCAACGACACCCCCTTTTCCTGTTTTTGCAGAAGCAAACACGGAAACAAGCAGCGAACGCCGGTTCTTTTCGTTAATGAGTTCTTTGGCGTCGGGATATAGATAAGAGGTTGTCGAAAAGCGATGCCATCCGGGAACCGAATCGGCACGCAAGAAAGGAATCGTCCAGCCATTAGGCGTCCGCAAGACACGGCGCACGGGATCGAACGGGCAGTTGGGTGGCGGGACTCCATCTTCAAAACTGCGATTCTGTATCAGTTCGGCATAAATACCTCCCTCTATGGCATGGTTGATTTCTTCTATTGTCAGGCCATACAGCTCTTGATTAACCGCCACCCGCCGTGCATCTCCATCAATTGTAATGATTGAAGTGACAGGCATCTCAGGCTGACAACCAGCTATCACAAGCAAAAGACCAATCCAAAAAGCGAGGCAGCCTCTCATATTCCGTTTTATTGTGTAATTGCTTCCCGTTTTCTTTTTTTAGGATATTCTTGGAACAGGCTCCACCATTTCAATTGTAATACGCCAGACAACGCTTCGCCAAAAATGGAAGAGTTCATTTTGGATGTCCCTAATACCCGGTTGATGAAAATGATAGGCACTTCGAGCAGTTTGAAGCCACATTTGTAGGCCGTAAATTTCATTTCGATTTGGAATGCATATCCTTTGAAGTGTATGTGGTCTAAATCAATCGTTTCGAGCACTTCCCTCCGGTAACAAACAAACCCGGCTGTCGTGTCTTGGATATGCATGCCGGTCACGAAACGGACATAGACCGATGCATAATACGACATCAGCACACGTCCCAAAGGCCAGTTTACCACATTGACCCCGTTACAATAGCGAGAACCAATCGCTACGTCGCCTCCCTGTTTCGTGCAGGCGTCGTAAAGTTTCGGCAAATCATTTGGATTATGGCTGAAATCGGCATCCATCTCGAAAATAAAATCATACTGATGGGCAATAGACCATTTGAACCCGTAGATATAAGCTGTCCCCAAACCCTGTTTCCCTTCGCGCTCGACCAAAAAAAGCCGCTCAGGGAATTCGTGCTGGAGGCGTTTGACGATATCGGCCGTCCCATCAGGAGAGCCGTCGTCTATAATCAAAACATGAAATTCCTTCTCTAACCCAAATACGGCCCGGATAATGCTTTCCACATTTTCCTTCTCATTGTAGGTGGGAATAATCACAATACTGTCTGACATATAATCAAATTTTAGCAATTAAAAATGCGCGGTTCCCTCCTCGAACCGAAATAACAGTTCAAAGTTACGCATTTTTTTCTTTGTAAATCAAACAGGGGTAAACCTGTTTGATAAATAGGTTAAACACAAGGCAACTTTTGCTACAAAT
>CAYXIX010000190.1:0-3889 GCA_964465405.1 uncultured Parabacteroides sp.
GAGACAGTCTCTTTTTGTGTTTGCTTAGTCTGCATTCAGAGTGATGCGTTTGAAGCAAAGAACTGTAAGTTCCTTATTAGCTGAGTGCAAATATTGTTCGATTGAGAGTTTTGAATCTTTGATAAATTCTTGTTGCAGCAAAGTATTTTCTTTATAATATTTTTGTAGTGCTCCTTGAGCGATACGATCCAATAAGTTTTCAGGTTTACCTGCCTGACGAGCTTTATCTTTTGCGATTTCCAGCTCTTGGTCGATGATGTGCTGCGGAACTTCATCCGGACGAACTGAAATGGGGTTCATTGCAGCTACTTGCATGGCTACGTCACGAGCCATTTGGTGCTCAATATCTGCCTGGTTAAATGCAACCACAGTAGCTAATTTGTTACCCGGATGGATATAAGAGATAGTAGAAGCCCCATTTACAAATTCATAGGTACCCAATTCCATTTTTTCACCTGTAACACCGATACGGTCCGTAATATGCTCTTGGATTGTACGGCCGTCAGCTAAAGCGGTAGCCTGCAAATCTTCTTTTGTAGCAGGTTTCTTTTCCATAGCTACGTTCAGAATATCTTGTGTCAATGCGACAAAATCCGCATTTTTTGCAACAAAGTCAGTTTCGCATTTCAATGCAACGACTGCCGCGAAATCACCTTTGTCGGCAGCTAACACACAACCTTCAGATGCTTCACGGTCTGAACGTTTTGCTGCAACTGCTTGACCTTTCTTACGGATGATTTCCATTGCTTTTTCGAAATCACCATTCGCTTCTTCTAATGCTTTTTTGCAATCCATCATTCCTGCACCGCTCATTTTACGCAGGTGAGAAATATCAGCCATTGTAACTGCCATAATCTTTATCTTTTTATTAAGTTTAATGTTATATGCTTTTAATGGATAATGGACAATTGATATCTGACAACGTGTATATATTATTGCCAACAATCAATTGTCCATTATATTCTGAATTTTTAATTGTCAATCTTTTGCTTAATGTCAATTGTATGAATTATTCTTCGTCTTTGTTGGGCTTTTCTGCTTCATTTATTGACTCTTCACCTTCTTCTTTTTTTGCAGAAGCCTTTTTTATTGCAGCTTTTGTCCTCCGTTCTCTTTTAGGAGCTTCACCTTCACCAGCGGCTTCTGCATCTACTTTTTCCGCTTTCCGCTCTTGCAATCCTTCGTTCATTGCTTCACAAACAGCGTTCATGATTACTTCGATGGATTTTGTTGCGTCATCGTTAGCCGGAATTACGTAGTCGATATTATTGGGGTCAGAGTTAGTGTCAACCATACCAAATACGGGGATACCCAATCGATTTGCTTCGCGTACGGCAATATGTTCCTTCATTACGTCAACTACAAACAAGGCAGATGGCAGACGGGTCAAATCAACAATTGAACCTAATGTCTTTTCCAATTTTGCCCGTTGACGAGTGATTTGAAGTTTTTCTCTCTTTGACAAATTATCAAATGTACCATCTTTCGTCATTTTATCGATGGTTGTCATCTTTTTAATGGCCTTCCGGATAGTTGGGAAGTTGGTCAACATACCACCTGGCCAGCGTTCGATAACATAAGGCATTCCGATAGAAGCAGCTTTGTCTGCGACTAGTTGTTTTGCCTGTTTTTTTGTTGCAACGAAAAGTACCTTTTTCCCTTGTTTTGCCAAGTTTTTCAATACTTCTGCTGCTTCATCTACTTTAGCAATTGTTTTATATAGGTCAATGATATGGATACCATTGCGCTCCATGAAAATATAAGGAGCCATAGCCGGATTCCACTTCCTTTTCAAGTGCCCGAAGTGTACACCTGCTTCTAATAATTGATCAAAATTAACTCTTGACATTGTTTCTTCTTTTAAATCGTTTACATTCTTTTGTTTAATCAATTATCAGGTAGTCTTCCTGTATATCAGCATAGAAAAAGAATCCTGATAATTTAGATACTAAACGCTTTTTTTAGTGCTTGAGTGGTCACACTCTTAGACTTAAAATTAACGTTTACTGAACTGGAATCTCTTACGAGCTTTTGGACGTCCCGGTTTCTTACGTTCAACAGCGCGCGGATCACGTGTGATGAATCCTTCTGCACGCAGAGCGGCTTTATCTTCCGGATTGATTTTTACCAATGCACGGGCAATCGCCAATCGGGCTGCTTCTGACTGTCCCTTGAATCCTCCGCCACCTAAATTGATTTTGATATCGTATTGTTCAACAACATTCAATTTCGCAAGAGGTTGTTTAACAATGAACTGGAGAATTGAAGAAGGGAAGTAATTAGCCAAATCACGTTTGTTAATCGTAATCTTTCCTGTACCTTCGCTTACGAATACACGAGCAACTGCTGCTTTACGTCTTCCTATTGCATTTACTACTTCCATTTGCGATTATTTATATGAGTTTATATCGATTAATTTAGGCTGCTGTGCTTCGTGTTTGTGCTCAGTCCCTGCATAGACATACATGTTATTCAGCAACTTGGCACCCAGACGATTCTTCGGAAGCATGCCTTTTACTACTTTACGGAACAGACGGTCTGCTCCTTTCTTCATCAGATCAGCCGGTGTATAGGCTATCTGTCCACCGGGATATCCTGTATATCTCAGATAAATACGATCGTTCCACTTATTACCTGTTAGAACGATTTTGTCAGCATTGATAACAATCACGTTATCGCCGCAATCCACATGCGGGGTAAAATTGGGTTTATACTTACCGCGCAAGAGCTTTGCCACTTTTGCACAAAGACGTCCCAAAGATTGTCCTTTTGCGTCAACGATGACCCATTCTTTGTTTGCTGTTGCTTTGTTCGCAGAAATGGTCTTGTAACTTAAAGTATCCACTTGCTAAAAAATTAATAAATTAATAACTCAAAAAACAGAATTTCCTTTTTTTGCTGATGTTGCCGTTACGGACACTTGACTCGGCAACGCGCTAAAAATTAAACTCTTAGTACAATTTGATAATATTCGGCTTGCAAAAGTACGTCTTTTCTGTGAAATACAAAATATTTGCGGGAAAGAATTCAGAAGAATTTAACTGTTAACGAAGTCATTCGGATATTTCCTTGCTACTTCTTTGTACGTATGATAATCACGCCATTCGCACCTTTGGCACCATAGCCTAAACCGTCTTTTATCACTTCGATCAGTTCGACATCCTGTGCATTACAGCTTTGGTCGGCTTCTTCCAATGTCATTTCCCTGCCATCCAACAACACCAACGGCTCAGTCGACAGCGTTAAGGTTTTGGAACCGCGAATGGCACTTGAACCGCCCGACGTACTGAAACCCGGAATAAACGCTTTGATTGCCTCTTTGATGGAAAGGAAATTGTTCCGCTCAATCATCTGCCGTGTAACAATGTTTCCGCTACCATACCGCCTGAAATACATGGTTTCGAGCGAGACGGAATTTGTAGCGTTTTCGTTGTTACCAATAGCCAACGTCTCCTGCTTTACCTGTAATTGGAGTTGCTCGACGTCGCCCAGCAGGAATTTTGCACCCCGATTTCCTTTCAGATAGACAATGGCAGTGTCCGTTGGTAGCACATCTTTCAAACGGAACTCTCCTTTCTTGTTCGTCCGCTCCATAATGTTTGTGTTCACAATGCTGATTCGCACACCTTTGACCGGTTTACCGGATTCGTCAATAACTATACCCGTCACATCCCGCTTCTGTGCCAATAAATCAAAGCAATGAAATGAAAATAAAGCCATTAATACAACTATAACTCTGTTCATAATTTCTATAAATTAAAATGTAAACTCTCTATCCCATACAAAAGTAAAATAAATCCTCGTTCGTATAAATCTCCGGGAATTTCCGGCCACCGATAAACACGGCAGGGGTATGATTGAGTCCTATCCGTTTCCTCCACGTAAAATG
>CAYXIX010000191.1:0-3872 GCA_964465405.1 uncultured Parabacteroides sp.
ATTTTATAACGATACTGCAAAGAAAACATAAATATTTCAAATTAGAAAATATTCAAACATGAATTTGCCAAAATTCTTTATATTTACCCATCAAACAGAATTAACAACCAGATTAAAACACAAGAAACTATGGCACGTCCTGTCACATTATGCACGTTGCAATGGGGAGATTTACCCCTGCAAACAATTTGCGAAAAAGCAAAATCATTCGGTTTCGACGGATTGGAGTTAGGACTACCCGCCCATCTGGATGTCCGCGAGACAGCCCCCACCTACTATCAAGGAATTAAAAACACGCTTGAGCAACACGGATTGCAACTATTCAGCATCTCCACTCATCTAATAAGTCAAGCCATCTGTGATAAAATAGACAAGCGTCATCACGCAGTTCTCCCCGATTACATTTGGGGCGATGGTGAAGAAGAAGGCATCCACCAACGCGCAGCCGAACACCTTATCCAAGCGGCTCGCGCCGCCCATATGCTCGGCATCGACACCGTCTGCGGCTTCACGGGTAGCCCGATTTGGCAATGGCTCTATTCCTTCCCGCCCGTTTCAGACAAAATGATTGACGAAGGATATGATGAATTTGCCGAACGCTTCACCCCGATTATGAATGAATTCCAGCAATTAGGTATCCGTTTCGCACTCGAAGTACACCCTACTGAGATTGCATTCGACACTTACTCCACCGAACGCACATTGAATGCCATCGGACGCCATCCGGCATTCGGCATTAATTACGACCCGAGTCATCTGGGGTATCAGGGCGTCGATTACGTTGGATTCATCCGCAAGTTTGCCGACCGCATTTATCATGTCCACATGAAAGATGTCTATTGGAGCGATACGCCGACAGAAATCGGTGTCTTCGGCGGCCATTCCACTTTCGGAGATGCACGCCGTTATTGGAATTTCCGCAGCTTAGGACGCGGAAAAATCAATTTTGAAGAAATCATCCGCGCCCTGAACGACATCGGCTACACAGGGCCCCTTTCCGTAGAGTGGGAAGACAGCGGCATGGAACGTGAACACGGAGCCACCGAATCTTGCGCATTTGTAAAGCACATCGATTTTCGTCCCTCTGCACATGCGTTCGACGCCTGTTTCGAACGTTGAGAATCTCCACAAGACTTAACACATACAATAAGAAAGTGTGGGCTAACCCTGAATTTCCAAATTCAACGGGTTGGCCACTTTCTCTTCCAACAAAGCCCACCTGATTACCTCTCGGATATCTTCTACATAGTGGAATGAAAGTCCCTTTAAATATTCAGGCTTAATTTCATCTATATCCTTTTTATTCTCTTTGCACAAAATCAATTCTTTGATTCCCGCGCGTTTTGCCGCCAGAATTTTTTCTTTTATGCCACCGACGGGCAACACTTTCCCGCGTAACGTGATTTCACCGGTCATCGCCAAATTGCTACGCACTTTCCTTTGCGTAAAAGAAGACACCAACGAAGTCACCATCGTTATGCCCGCACTTGGCCCATCTTTCGGAATCGCACCTTCCGGCACATGGATATGCACATTCCAATTCTCAAACACCTCTTCCTTGATGCCGAACAAATCTGCATGAGCATGAATATATTCGAGTGCCAATATGGCAGATTCTTTCATCACATCCCCCAAATTTCCTGTCAAGGTTAATTTTCCGCCCTTCCCTCTGCTCAAGCTGGATTCGACAAACAAAATCTCACCACCGACAGCCGTCCAAGCCAATCCTGTCACCACACCCGCATAATCATTCCCTTGATACTTATCGCGCGAATATTCGACTGCGCCCAAATAATCATACAACGCATCCGGCAAAATCTGTATTGGCAACGCCTCCCCTGCTGCCAACTTACGAGCCAACTTACGCATGATTTTGGCTATTTTTTTATCCAACTCGCGCACGCCGCTCTCACGTGTATAAGACTCTATTATCGCCTGCAAAGTCTTCTTCGGGAATTTCACCGCCTTTTTGGGCAAGCCGTGAGCCTCCATTTGCTTCGGTATCAAATGCCGTGCGGCAATCTCCACCTTCTCGTCCATGATATAACCGCTTACCTCTATTAATTCCATCCGGTCCAAAAGCGGTTGCGAAATCGTATTCAAATTATTGGCCGTAGCGATAAACATCACCTTGCTCAAATCATAGTCTATGTCCAAATAATTATCATGGAATGCATTATTTTGCTCCGGATCCAATACTTCCAACAAAGCAGAAGCCGGATCCCCCTTGAAATCGCTTGCCACTTTATCGATTTCATCCAATACAAACACTGGGTTAGAAGTCCCCGCTTTTTGCAAACCATGAATAATACGTCCGCACATAGCCCCGATATATGTACGCCGATGCCCCCTAATCTCAGCCTCATCGTGCAAACCGCCTAACGATATCCGTACATACTTCCGCCGCAACGCCTCCGCAACCGATTTACCCAACGACGTCTTTCCTACGCCCGGAGGACCATACAGGCATAAAATAGGAGCTTTCATATCTCCTTTCAACTTCAACACAGCCAAATGCTCAAGAATCCGCTCTTTCACCTTCTCCAAGCCATAATGATCCCGATCCAATACACGCTGGGCATGTGCCAGATTGAAATTATCTTTGCTACATTCATCCCACGGCAAACTGACAATCGTCTGCACATACTGGGTTTGAATGGAATAGTCGGGCGACTGAGGATGCAACCGTTCCAATTTGCGAATCTCTTTTTCAAATATTTCGGCCACCGCCTCCGGCCATTTTTTCTTAGCCGCCTTTTCTTTCAGCTCCTTAATATCAAGGTCTGTAATATTTCCGCCCAGTTCTTCCTGTATCGTTTTTATTTGCTGCTGAAGGAAATATTCCCGCTGCTGCTGGTTGATGTCCTCGTGTGTCTTCATTTGGATGGACTTTTTCAGCTCCAACAGCTGGTACTCCCGGTTCAAAATGAACAGCAGGCGGTAAGCCCGGTCTTTCAGATTGCCAATCAGCAACAGCCCCTGCTTTTCAGATGCCCCATTCGGGATATTGCTACACGCAAAATTAATCAGATAAAAAACATTCTTATTATTCCGAATAGAAAATATCAATTCACGCGGAGGTTCGGTAATCGCCCCCAGCATTTTTATCGTCAAATCCTTTATTGTCGAAATCAACGCCTCAAATTCCCGGTCTGACTTTTCCGGCATTATGTCTTCCAACAACGAAATCTTCCCTTTCAAATAAGGCTCCATCGCAGCCAAATCATCCAAATGAAAACGTTTCTTCCCTTGCAAAATCACCGTTGTCATACCATCCGGCATTTCTAGCACACGGACAATTTCCGCTACAACTCCGACACTATACAAGTCTTCTATTCCCGGTTCTTCCGTATCCACCTCTTTTTGACAGACGGCGCCAATCAACTTGTTTTTATGCGCCGCATCTTTCACCAAGCGCAAAGACTTAGAACGCCCGACTAAAACAGGCATTGCAACTCCCGGAAACAAGACCATATTCCGCAAGGGCAAAATGGGCAAATCCTCCCCGACTTTTTCCACCCCTTTCGTGAAATCTTCATCCGAATCACAATCGGTCAAAATAGGCATAACTATTCCTATATTATCATCCAAATCACTGTATGACTCTTCAGTAAATATCATTCCTTTTCTTCTCTTCATGTCTTTTATTTAACTCATTACAGGCAAATGATATCCGCCCTATTATTTTCCTTATACAAGAAATGTGCCAAAGTTACCGCTTTTCATTCAATTGAAGCGACTTTGGCATAAAGAATGCGAATTCTCAGAAACTGTTTTGATTTTATCCGATAAATTTGTTAAGCATGATTTGAATGAATGCAATCTGTATCATGGCTTCCGCAGTTTGAGCAAGGAATTCATAATCGATGGTC
>CAYXIX010000192.1:0-3834 GCA_964465405.1 uncultured Parabacteroides sp.
ACAAATATACGGTTTTGTTGCATACGATCCTCCAAACAAAGCGAATACTTCACATCGCAACTATATACTTTATTGTACCAACCTCCGTCTTTAACGGGATAGGCATGTTGCGGCAAACCATGACCGGCCAAATCATCAACAAACAGAGTAGCATAAATATGTTCACTACTTCCCTCTCCAGATTGATAAAATAACGTCGTACATTTGCAGTTAGTTAATTATTTCAAATGTGGTAACTTAAAAATAATCATTTTCGCGGAAAGAAGAAACACCCTTTCAATGGTAAACTTTAAAATTTAAACAGGCTCTTACACTCCTTTCCTTTTCCCACACCACAATAAATATGCCGAAAATAAAAATTACTTTCCGCCTGCATTCATCTACCTCCGGCCTATTCTCGTCCACTTTCCAAGAAATTTTCTGCCCCTGAAGGGTTTCTATCACTTCTGCAAACTATTCTGCCAAAAAGATGAAACCTTTCTACGCATTAATTCGTTTCTTTGTCCAGCACATTCAATTTTAAATCACATGAAAAAAATCGGTTTCATTCTTTTCTCTTTGCTGTTTTTTAACGCGGTGTCTTTCGTCGAAGCAGTCCCGTTGGAGGTCGTACGCCTCACCTGCGAACATATCCGGAATCCGTTAGGAATCGACACGCCGGCTCCCCTGCTGAGTTGGCAATTGAAATCCGACCGTCGAGGTACCTACCAAACTGCCTACGAAGTGTGGGTGGCGACCGACACGCAACAGCTGGAAACCGGGAAGAGCCTGACATGGAAAAGCGGAAAAATCCAATCGACAAATAGCCTGAACATCTTTTATAAAGGTAAGAAACTCCGTCCGTTTACCCGCTACTACTGGAAGGTGAGAGCCTATGACGAAACGGGCGAAGCCTCTGCATGGAGCGAAACAGCGTGGTGGGAAACAGCCATGTTGGAAGAAAAAGACTGGACGGCTGCATGGATTTCAGACGGCAGCCACGCACCGGAGACAGAAAACGATTTCTACAAAGATATCCCGGCGCCGATGTTCCGCCGCGTATTCGACGTGAAAAACGAGGTGCGAAGTGCACGCTTGTACATAGCCGGGTTAGGTTATTATGAAGCAAGCCTGAACGGGGGGCGTGTGGGCGACCACCGGCTGGATCCGGGCTGGACGAACTACGCCAAAGAGGTTTTGTACAGCACATACGACGTCACCTCGCAACTGCAAAAAGGGAAAAACTGCATAGGCGTCTTGTTAGGCAACGGTTTCTATAACCCCATCCCGATGCCCATCTTCCGCAACCTCAGGCAATACCTGACCATCGGGCAGCCCTGCCTGAAAGCCCAGCTCCGAATCGAATATACAAATGGGCAAATCGAAACCATCATTTCCGATACAAACTGGAACTATACGCAAAGTCCCATCCGGCGAAACAATGTCTATCTCGGCGAACACTATGATGCAAGAACCGAAAAAAACGGTTGGGATTTGCCCTCTTACCAAGAGAACGCCGGCGAGTGGAAACCGGTTGTCTGTGTGGAAGAGGCACCGACCGGGAAGCTGACCGCCCAAATGCAACCGCCCGTCCGAATCCGGGAAATTATCCATCCTGTCCGGATGACCGAGACACGGCGTGGTGAATTTGTGTTCGATATGGGACAAAACTTCGCCGGCGTTGTCCGCCTCAAAGTGAAAGGGCCGGAAGGGACACGCATCACCATCCGATACGGCGAAGATGTCTATTCAGACGGCAGTCTGAACGTCATGACTTCCGTTGCGGGCCAACACAAAACCGTTTGGAACGCCAACCAAGAAGCACCCGGTGCCCCTCCGACTGCCTGGCAAGAAGATTCCTACACGCTAAAAGGTGAAGGCGAAGAGATTTGGATGCCCCGTTTCACCTTTCACGGATTCCGTTACGTGGAGATAACCGGATGGCCCGGACGTCCGGATTTAAGCAATATCGAAGGTATCCGGCTGAGTGCGGACTTGCAACAGACCGGTACGTTCGAGTGCTCGGATCCGTTGCTGAACCAACTGCACAAAGTATTGGATTATACCTTCTTGAGCAATGTCTTCAGCGTGGAATCGGATTGTCCGGCACGCGAGAAATTCGGATACGGAGGCGATATCGTGGGGGTTGCTCGCACTTTCTGTTACTTCTACGACATGCACAACTTCTATGCAAAAGCACTCCACGACTTTGCCAATGACCAACGCCCTTCAGGAGGTTTCACCGAAACGGCTCCTTACAACGGCATTGCCGATCAGGGGTTGGGCGAAGGCAGCGGGCCAATCGGATGGCAGCTGGCATTCGGCTTCCTGCAGAAACAATTGTATCAATATTATGGGGACAGCCGGATTATCCGCCAATTCTACCCGCACCTGAAAAAGCAGGTCGATTTTCTGGTCTCCCAATCCAAAGATTACCTGATTGACCGTTGCATCAGCGATCATGAAAGTCTGGACCTGCGTATTCCCGCCCTCTTTGCTACGGCTCATTTCTATCATCATGCCTCGCTGATTACAGATTTTGCCCATCTGTTGGGTTACACGGCAGACGAAAAGCAATATGCCGACCTTATGGCACATATCAAGGAGGCTTTTATCCGCAATTTCGTCGCGTCAGATGGAAAAATCGGGAACGGCACACCGGCGGAACAGGCATTCGGGTTATACTATAATCTCATCCCGGAAGGACAAAAAGAGGTTGTCGAGCAACAACTTATCCAAGCGATTGCCGACCGTGACTACCACGTGACATCTGGTATCTTCGGTGTCCCGGCCCTTTTGACCGTCTTGGACAACATGGGGCGGAACGATATCGCCTACCGGATGGTCACCCAAAAAGATTTTCCGGGTTGGGGACACATGTTGGCATCCGGCGCGACTACTTTATGGGAAACATGGACATATTCAGACAATGTCTATTCGCACAATCACCCCATGTTCGGCAGTGTTGGCGAATGGATGTATCAATCAGTAGGAGGTATCCGGGCAACAGCTCCCGGATTTAAAGAGTTTCAAATCAAACCGTTCTTCGCCGAATCCTTGGAATGGGTAAATTGCCGGTATCAATCACCGTATGGCGAAATCAGTAGTTGTTGGAAGAAAGAGGATGGAAAGTTCACGCTCCATATCTCCGTTCCGGCAAATACCACTGCACAAGTTTATCTACCTACTCCGGCCGACCGGATGACAGAAGGAGGGAAAAACCTTACCCAAACGGATGGCATACAACGCCTCAAGGAAGAGAAGGGTTCCTGCTATATCGAACTTCTTTCCGGGAATTATATCTTTTGCTTAGATTAAATGCCAAGCAAAAGATTCGCTAAAAATAGGGATTATAATTTTGTTGGGGTAAAGAACAATGGTTTTATGCTCAGTCAGGACTTATCTCCTCCTCTTCCAACGCTTTATACAGGCCCAGTTCGGCTACTGGGGGGCAGGCCCGACTGGATTCTATAACCAAACGGACTGAATCTGCTTTAATCGGGGCAAATCGGCAAATACGCTTATACCCAATCGTGGTTCCTGTCGTAGTCGTCCTCCATTGTCCATTCATTCGATACTCCAGTCGAAACGATTCGACCCGCTGTTCCTCCGTGATATGCTTTTGGAGCAACAGACAATCAAAGATTCTTTTTTCAGGCCATGTAAATTCAAAAAACGGATTCCTTTCCTCTACCTCCGGGACGCATTTCCACACTCTTCACATCTTTCTCATGTATAAGTCCCCTCTTATCCGGTGGCAGGTTCAACAGCAAAAGAGAATTTTTCCCCACCGAACAGTAATAAATAACGTCGTACATTTGCAGTTAGTTAATAATTCGATAATTTATAACTTTG
>CAYXIX010000193.1:0-3807 GCA_964465405.1 uncultured Parabacteroides sp.
TACAGCTTAAATCCGAAGAACCATCCCATGGAACACTTCCCTCGTTCTGCAAGGTACTCAAAAGGGACATTTACTGAATGTCCCTAAGAATCTAACATAAGTTTAAATCACTTCAGAATAAGAAACAGGTATATTGCTTATTAGCACCCTAAAACCTTATTCGATATAATGTTTATTGTCTTTCCAGAATCCATGCATCTTGGAAATTGGGCGCATATTTCGATTTAATCTCTTCACGGCTGTAAATCGCATCTAATTTGTTGTCGAAGCTGGTAACGATGACACGCAACATCCCTTGCTCGTTTTCGCCCAAAACAGCATTATAGCCGTCATTCTGCATACGTTCTTTCAAAGAATAGGCATTTGTCTTGATGGTAAAACTACCGATTACGACGCTGAAACGTTTTAACCGGCTGGCATCTTCACCTTCTGCCGCACTGATTTTTTCTGTCCGAGTGCTGACATTACTAGAAGCCGTTCTCGGTTTAGAGATAGGCGTAACCTCTTCTTCTACTTCCTCTTCTTCAATTACTTCGACAGGAGCTGTTGATTCTTTCTCTTTTGCTTGTTCGTATGCTGCTTTGTAAGCACTTTGTTTAGGTTTGCAAGAACCCAAAGCCAATATCATGCATACGGAAGCTCCAAATAACCAGATTTTGTTCATACTATTCAGTTCTTAAATTCATTGCGGCAAAGATATAAATTATATTTTGTATTTTCGCGTTCCAAACACAATATTATATTAAACTTACATGAATAAATCTATAGGAACAATGGCTATGGCAACATCCTTATTATTGGGTGCTTGTAGTGGCAGCGATGCAGATGTGAACAAGAAAACAGAAACCGGAAATGTAATCGGCCGTTCGGATATCCGGATTGAAGATGGGAGAATGACGCCCGAAGTGTTATGGGGCATGGGACGTATCAGCGGTATGAACGTCTCTCCCGATGGTAAACAGGTCGTGTACACGGTAGCTTATTACAGCGTACCGGAAAACAGGAGTAACCAAGAGGTGTTTGTTATGAATGCCGATGGCACGGGAAACAAACAGGTTACACATACAGCTTTTTCGGAAAGCAGTGCCGTCTGGATCAAAAACGGCACGAAAATCGCCTTCCTTTGCAGCGAAAGCGGCAGCAGCCAGCTTTGGGAAATGAACCCGGATGGCAGTGGGCGTAAGCAGCTGTCTGATTATGAAGGGGATATCGAAGGTTTTGCCTTCTCGCCCGACGAGAAGAAGGTACTTTTCATCTCGCAAGTGAAAACCGTAAAAAGCACCGCAGAAAAATATCCGGATTTAGACAAGGCGACGGGTATCATCGTGACAGATTTGATGTACAAACATTGGGATGAGTGGGTGACAACGGCCCCGCATCCTTTTGTCGCAGATTTTGACGGCAACCAAGTGTCAGACCCGGTGGACATCTTGGAAGGCGAACCGTATGAAAGTCCGATGAAGCCATTTGGCGGCATCGAGCAATTGGCTTGGAATACAACCTCTGACAAGATTGCTTATACCTGCCGCAAGAAGACCGGAAAGGCGTATGCTTTGTCGACCAATTCCGACATCTATGTATATGACCTGAAGAGCAAGCGGACGATGAACATCAGCGAAGGCATCATGGGATACGACACCAATCCGCAATACTCGCCGGATGGTCGCTATATTGCTTGGCAAAGCATGGAGCGCGACGGGTATGAGTCTGACCAGAACCGCTTGATGGTGATGAATATAGAGACGGGCGAGCAGGTGTTCGTCAGCAAAGATTTTGATTCGAACGTGGATGGTTTTGTCTGGAGTGCAGATGCGAAAGCCTTGTATTTTACGGGGGTATGGCATGGCGAATCGCATGTGTATAAGATTGATTTGATGAATCAGAATAAACTTACGCAGCTGACCTCAGGAATGTATGATTATACCGGTGTCGCGTTGTTGGGAACGGATAAATTGATAGCGTTGCGCCATTCGATGAGCATGGGCGACGAGATTTATTCGATTGACCTGAAAGCGGCAGACCATCCGGTTGCCCAATTGACGACTGAGAATAAACATATTTATGACCAATTGACAATGGGGAAGGTTGAGGGGCGTTGGATGAAGACGACAGACGGGAAACAGATGCTTACGTGGGTGATTTATCCTCCTCATTTTGACCCAAATAAGAAATATCCGACGTTGCTCTTCTGTGAAGGTGGCCCACAAAGTCCGGTCAGCCAGTTCTGGTCATATCGCTGGAATATGCAGATTATGGCTGCACATGATTATATTATTGTAGCGCCTAACCGTCGCGGGCTTCCGGGCTTTGGCATGGAATGGAACGAAGCAGTCAGTGGAGATTATGGCGGACAATGCATGAAAGATTATTTGACGGCAATCGACGAGATGGCAAAGGAACCGTTTGTCGACAAAGAGCGTTTAGGATGCGTCGGAGCCAGTTTTGGCGGCTTCTCTGTCTATTGGTTGGCCGGACACCATGATAAACGTTTCAAGGCGTTTATCGCGCACGACGGCATTTTTAATATGGAGATGCAATATCTGGAAACTGAAGAGATGTGGTTTGCCAACTGGGACATGGGGGGCGCTTACTGGGAAAAGCAGAATGCCATTGCTCAACGGACTTTTGCCAATTCTCCTCATCGTTTTGTGGATAAGTGGGATACGCCGATTCTCTGCATTCATGGCGAGAAAGATTATCGCATATTGGCCAATCAAGGGATGGCAGCGTTTAACGCAGCCGTATTGCGCGGTGTTCCGGCCGAGTTGTTGATTTATCCGGATGAGAACCATTGGGTTTTGCGACCGCAAAACGGTGTCCTTTGGCAACGGACCTTCTTTGAATGGCTTGACAAGTGGCTAAAAGATTGATATCGTGTATTTTTATGCTCCACTGGCATGAGGTGCTGTTTTCATGCCAGTGGAGTTGCTTTTTCTTGCCGGGTAAAAGAAAATAGGCTTCGGTTAATAGTTTTTATCAATAAGGAGATAGAATAAATTTATCGTTTTTCTGAATACTTTTCGGAAACGATTTCCTACCTTTGCAAAGGTAACAAAAGGTGTTACTTACATAAATGTACGATTATACAACCAATAAAAATTTGAAGAAATGAAGAAGAAATGGATTTGCACAGTATGCGGTTATGTTCACGAAGGAGATGAAGCTCCTGATTTCTGCCCGCAATGTAAACAGCCGAAGAGCAAATTTAAAGAATTAGTTGAAACAACTGGCGCACTGACATTCGCAGACGAGCATGTGTTGGGCGTTGCTAAAGGATGCGACGAGGAGATGATTAAAGATTTGAACGCGCATTTCATGGGTGAATGTACAGAAGTCGGTATGTATCTGGCAATGAGCCGTCAAGCGGATCGCGAAGGCTATCCTGAAGTAGCAGACGCATTTAAACGCTATGCATGGGAAGAGGCAGAACATGCGGCTAAGTTTGCAGAGTTGCTCGGTGATGTTGTCTGGGACACGAAGACCAACTTGGAAAAACGCAAAGATGCTGAATGCGGCGCTTGCGAAGACAAGAAACGGATTGCAACACGTGCAAAACAGCTGAATCTGGACGCTATTCACGATACGGTTCATGAAATGTGCAAGGACGAAGCACGTCATGGTAAAGGTTTTGAAGGTTTATACAACCGTTATTTTAAAAAATAAGTAGCGAATTTATAAGGGGGGGAAAGGGCATTTTCCGGTAGGAGAATGTCCTTTTTTCGATTTTTTGCGTATCTTTGTGCCGCAAAAAGAAGGAAAGATGCCGGAGTGGTCGATCGGGCCGCACTCGAAATGCGGTGAACGGGC
>CAYXIX010000194.1:0-3774 GCA_964465405.1 uncultured Parabacteroides sp.
TTCTAATTCTTCAAATTCCAGTCTATTCATAATAATTGAGGTTTGATTGTATTCGCTGCCGCAAAGCTACAACCAAACCTCAAGGTGTAAAAGGTGTATTTGTTCGAATGCTTATCAAATAACAAGATGCGACGCTTCTAACTCCGCGTCGCGCGACAAGTTGCAAAAAACCGTGTTTCCGGCATCTCGTCACGCGCGGAGATACCGGAAACACGGTTTCCTATTGCTTCCCCTTTCGGGACACACTTTTTCAGTCCCGATGTGCCTTCACATAACGCCAAATCGACCAGCCGACAGCCCCAATCAACAGCAAAAGAATCAGGAAAGAGCTGTAAGAGGAGACATACGCCGCAGTGACGTAGCCCGACGGGCGGAATTCGAACACAATGGTATGCTCACCTGCCGGAATGCGCATCCCGCGCAGAATCCAATCAGCACGGAAATGTGGCGCCTCTTTCCCGTCGATGGTAGCCTTCCAGCCGGGTTGGTAATACACTTCCGAGAAGACAGCCAACTGTTCGGTCGCGGACTGGCTCTTATAGGTCAGGCGGTTCGGGCGATACGCTTCGAGGCGAATCGTCGCCGTCGAATCTGCCTGCGGGACAAATCCCTCTACCTCCTGCTGGAAACGTTTGTCGACAACCGCCGTCCGACGCGGGTCAATCGAGTTCAACGCCTCAATCTCGGCATCCGCGTCTTCAACAACCTTCAACTCATCGACAAACCAAACATTCCCGAAGGCAAAAGGATTTTTCAACGGAGGCTGCTCCGGATTATAGATGATATAACGCGTGTTCAACATATTCAACGAAGGACAAGCGGCCAGCGCAGGCAACACATCCGCCGCACTCTTCGCCTGTTGCAGGGAGCCGATGATGTTGCGCAATTCCCCGTCCAGTCGATAATCGATCAACTCTTGATAGCGGCGCAGTTTCACGGCATGATAACCGCCGACGGAGTGATGGAAATAAGAGACATTCGTGTCTTGCCACGGGTTATTGATATTCAACACGCGGAAAGTGGAATCCGTATCTTTCAGAATTTCTTTGTCTGCGACCGACTCCTGATACATCTCGGCCGGTTGCTGCTTCACGAAATCCTTATCGTTCAGATAGCGACGGTCGACCGTCCACAAATCGGCCAACATCAATACCGTCATCCCGATGCCTACAAACGTCGCAGCCGTCCCTTTATTCTTCGCTTTCCAGAAATAGACCAGCAAGGCGGCTCCCAACAGAATGAAAATCAACGAACGCAGCGCATCCGACGAAGCCAACGACGCCCGGTCCATCAGCAACGCCGTATAATACCAGTCCGGCACCTGACTTTGGAACTGTGCATCGTATGCCGACCGGAAACTGAGCAACAACGAGGGCATCAACCAAAGCACCAAGCAGATACCGCCCGTCAGCCCCAAAGCCCAATAGAAACCTTTGCGCAAACACGCCTCGTCCACCTTTTGGGACAACACTTCCCACAATCCCCATATCGCGATGAGCGGAAAAACCAATCCCGGTATGACAAGCGCCATCTCGACCGTACGGAATTTATTATACAGCGGCAGATAGTGGAACATCACATTATTAAACAGGTCAAAATTCCGCCCCAATGCCAAGAGTGTCAGGAAAAGAGCCCCCGCAAACAACCACCACTTCATCGGGTTCCGGATTACAAACATCCCCAACACAAACAAGAAACAAACCAACGCCCCGAAATAAACCGGGCCGGAGGTAAAGACCTTGTCGCCCCAATAGGTGTAGGTCTGCACCTCTTTCCCCACTTGTGCGCCATGTTTCTTCAACTCCTTATACAATTCCGAAGAGCTGTCCAGCGTTCCTCCCGAACTTCCTCCATACGTATTGGGCACCAAAACCGTCAACAACTCTTTCCAACCGTAACTCCACTGAAAAGCATAATCCTTGTCCAACCCCGTAGAGGCTTTCTCCACCTTTCCGGATGCATCCGGTTTAGGCGTCAGTTCGGAAGCCCCACGAATGGAATGCTGCCCCAAGTCCCAGTTGGAGTACATCCCCTGTGCATTAGGCAGCACGGCCAATACCACGCAGACCGACATAATCAACGAGGTCTTCACCCATTCAGCATAGGCTTTCTCCCGAATCTTTGTCCATGCATAACCGGCATAAATGAACAAGCAGAGCAACACCAGATAGTAAGTAATCTGTATGTGCGAATTCGACAATGAAAACGCCACGCCCAACAAAAACAATACCGCCCCCCAAAGATAGGAACGCTTGAACAGCAGAACCATTCCCGCCAACGTCAGCGGCATATAGGCTATCACATAGGCCTTCACGATGTGCCCCGCTTCTATAATAATCAGGTTATAAGAAGCAAAAGCAAACGCAATCGCCCCCGCAAGCGCCAACCACCAGTTTACCCCCATCACGCACATCAGGAGATAGAAGCAGACCAATCCGATAAAGACCATCGCCGCATGTGTATATCCCACGCTTTTCAACCAATGGTCTACCACCAGATAGGAGGGCATTTCCGGAGCCGGTTTTCCATACCCCGACACATAGGGCATCCCGCCGAACATCGCATCCGACCAAGCACTGAACTCGCCCGGCTCTGCCGTCTCGGCATACTGCTCCATCTGGCTATGCCCCATTCCTGTAGCCTTGATATTGTCTCCTTGCAAAATCACCTTCCCGTCGAACACCGCCGGCGAGAAATAAACCATCACCAGCCCTAAAAACAAAATCAGGGCAAGCAGATGTTTGCCGATTTTCTTGATCAAATCATTCTGTTGTATATCCATAAATTCTTACCTCTATTTCTTTCTGCTAAACATGTTTCCCTACTAACTTCGCTCCATAAAACCGCATGGCAAACCACGCATGAAGCAAAACCGTGACAAATGTACCATAATATTTGCACATAATCGCATATCGTTCGCGTAAGGAAGCTTTTCGTTGTTTCGTACTGGTCCCGCCATCCAGAAAACGGGATAAAATCAGATGCGTATTCCGAATAGACCGCGCCTGCTTCATGCAACGGATACACCAATCGAAATCGGCCGAATAGTGATATTGTAAATCATACGACGGAGCAATCAAACGTTTAACGATAAAAGACTGGTGACACACCAACATTCCCATCCGGAAGTGCTTCCACGAAAGCCGCTTGGGAGCTCTCAAACGACGCAGCCCCAGCGATTGCCCCTCCTCGTTCACAATATCCGTTTCCCCATACAAAATATCCGGCCATCGCTTCTTCCCTTCAATAAACGTAGCCACCTGCTGCACCGTATTGGCCGCATAAAAGGTATCACCGGCATTGATGAACCAGACATAATCGCCCGCCGCCCGCTGAAGCCCCTTATTCATCGCATCATAAATCCCCTTATCCGGTTCACTCACCCAATAAGTAATACCCGACGCATACCGCCGGATTATCTCCACCGTTCCATCCATCGATCCGCCATCTATCACAATATATTCAATACCCGCATACGATTGACTCAGCACACTCAGAATCGTCTGCTCCAGCCATCGTTCAGCATTATAAGCGATGGTGATGATTGAAAAAACAGGAGAGGTTGTATGTTTACTTTGCATTGTCTAATAACTTTTCATATAACGCCTTATACTGCCCGGCGACGACCTCTTCCGAATAACATCGCTTCACCTTCTCCACACAGGCTTTCGAAAGCGCTTCCTGATCCGGATAATCCAATACCCATTGGATACCATTTGCCAAATCTGCTGCGTCTTTATAGGTTGCCAGATAACCGTTCTGTTTGTGGTCAAT
>CAYXIX010000195.1:0-3745 GCA_964465405.1 uncultured Parabacteroides sp.
TTACATTAAATTATCTTTAAATAATCAGAATATTACACAATCAAAACATCTACCACATCGAAATCCTAATAAAATCATATCTGCTAACACGCTTTTTCCGCAAAGAATCGCTAACTTTGCCGCCGAATTAAAAAAAACAAGAAGATCCTTTAAACAATGGTCAATAGAATTTTAATCCGCATCAAGGTTTTACAAATTATCTATTCTTTCTACCAAAGCGGAAATAGCGATCTGAAAATTGCAGAAAAAGAATTACTCTTCAGCTTAAAAAAGTCGTATGACTTATATTTCTATTTTTTGCTTCTAATCGTCCAAGTTACCAACCAACATCGCCGCATTTTGGAAGCGCGTAAAAACAAATACCTTCCGACTAAAGAGGATTTACATCCCAACACGCGATTCATCGATAATCGGCTGACTGCCCAAATCGAGTCAAACGATACGTTCAAGAAATATATCAGCGAGCAAACTATCTCGTGGGACAACGACGAAGAGTTCATCCAAATGGTCTTAGACTTAATTCTCTCTTCCGAAATCTATAAAAATTATCTGGACAACCCCAACGATTCGTATGATACGGACAAGGAGTTCTGGCGCAGTGTCTTCAAAAAAATCATCTGCTCGAACGAGGCAATCGACGAATACTTGCAAGACAAAAGCATTTATTGGAACGACGACATCGCCATCATTGAAACGTTTCTTCTGAAAACCATCAAGCAGTTTGAAGAGAAAAACCAAAATGCCCAACCGTTGCTTCCGATGTTCAAAAACATGGAGGATCACTCGTTCGCCATCAAACTTTTCAGGCAATCCCTGTTAAAAGGCGACGAATACCGCCAGCGCATCAAGAAGTATCTGAAAAACTGGGAGAGTGAACGCATCGCCCAAATGGATCTCCTCATCATGCAAGTGGCATTGGCCGAAATCATGAACTTCCCGACCATCCCGACAAGTGTCACGCTCAACGAATATATCGACATCGCCAAATATTACAGCACGCCTAAAAGCGGGCTCTTCATCAACGGCATTCTGGACGCAGTGGTCAATGAGTTAAAAAAAGAAAAGTTATTGTTGAAAGATTGATTATTTCCTTACATTTGCGACAGTATTGAATTGACACTAACACTATTTTAATGTTTTTAATTTCATGAACTTATTAACTATTTTACTTCAAGCAGCAGGCGGAAGCCAATGGTCTGGGATTTTGATGATGGTTGTAATCGTTGCAATCTTTTATTTCTTCATGATCCGTCCGCAGCAAAAGAAACAAAAAGAAATCCAAAAAGCACGTGAAGCGTTGCAACCAGGCAACAAAGTCATCACGGCCGGTGGTATTCATGGGAAACTGAAAGAAATTGGAGACACGTATATGCTGATCGAAATTGCCAACGGCGTAAACATCCGCGTAGACAAAACATCCATCTTCGCATCGGCAGAAGACGCACAACAAAAATAAACCTGCAAACGGAACTATATGTCACGACTTGGAACACTTCAACAAACATTCAAGTCAGCACGAATAGAAATCAAGGCTTTTCTTCGCCGGCAAGAGTGGAAAGAAGCCTTGATTTTTTTATGCTTCGTGTTGTTGGCTTTCGGTTTTTGGCTCATGCAAAGCCTCCAACAAGAGTATGAAATAGACATACAGGTCCCCATCAAGTACAAAAATATACCTCCCGACATCGCCTTCACGCAAACACTTCCGGAAGCAATCGCCGTCAAAGTAAAAGACAAAGGAAGCGTCTTGCTAAACTATTCACTCGGGAGAGGTTTTTCTCCTCTCGAAACAGACATGAATACCCAACAAGAAACAGGACACCTTATCGTCAGCCAGGCAGAAATCGAAAGCAGCATCAAAAAACAGCTTATTGCAACCACCTCTCTAATCAAATTCGAGCCGCAAGCCATCGATATATCCTACAGTAAACGGGAACAGAAAGAAGTGCCTGTCATTTTCAACGGTTCCGTTCAAACGACTCCCGGCGTCAAAATAGCAGGTGAAATTTTAATTCGGCCGCATACAGTCCATGTATATGCCAACAACCTCATACTCGACACGCTCCAAACTGTCCGAACCCTCTTCACGGAAATCAGGAAAAGCAACAAAACTGTCCAACGCACAATCCAACTGCAACCCATACCCGGCGCGACCATCGAACCGACAAGCGTAGACGTAACGATTCCGATCGAAGCCTATACGGACAAGACGGTGGAAGTGCCCGTTGTTTGTACGGACGTTCCTCCTCACTACACTATCCGGATGTTTCCGTCCGTCGTCAAAGTCAGTTGCAGCGTTCCGCTCTCGCACTTCAAAGAAATTACACCCGATGACTTCGAGATACGGATTCATTTTGCAGACTTAGAGCAAAATGTAAGCGGTACCCTCCCGCTCCAGCTCAATCAGAAACCGGAAGGGGTAGATGTTGCTCATATTACACCGGACAAAATCGAATTTATCTTGGAGCAAGTTAATTAATACACTCATCGTTTCCACACAACATGATAAAAATCGGTATCACAGGCGGAATCGGAAGCGGCAAATCGACAGTCGCCCAACTTTTCTCCCTACTGGGCGTCCCTGTCTATATTGCGGACGACGAGAGCAAACGTCTGACGGCTACTTCTCCAACCATACGCCAACAGCTCACCGCCCTATTCGGCAATGACCTTTATACGGAAGAAGGGCTAAACAAAAAGCGATTGGCTTCACTCATATTCGGGAATCCCCAGCATTTGCAAAAGGTCAATGCCATTATCCACCCGGAGGTCAAACACGATTTCCTCGCATGGACAAACAGGCAAAGCACACCGTTGTGTGCCATCGAATCAGCCATTCTCTTTGAGGCCAACTTCGAGCGTACGGTTGACTGTACACTCATGGTCTATGCGCCGCTCGACGTGCGCATCTCTCGTGTCTGTCAGCGTGACGGAAGCCTACCGCAGGAAATCGAACGCCGCATCCAAAGCCAGATGGATGACGAAGTAAAGCGTGCACACGCCGACTATGTGATACAAAATGACGGGCAACAGGCGCTTATCCCGCAAGTTGTCGATTTTCTACAAAAAAAGACAATATACAGTCAACGATATGAGACCTCTGCAAAACTTCGGCCATGAAGATGTTGGTAATATGTTGGAAAAGTTGTATCTTTAAGTCATGAAACGCAAAGAAACACCCCAAATGAGTTTTGGTGACTTGCAGTTGCAAAGGCGCAAGGTGAAATCGGAGTTTTTCAACCGGATAACCGCCGTGATGAACCGGTCTGCCCTGTGCAGTCTGATTGAACCGGCTTATGGCAAGTTTTTTTTCTGCCACAAGTCGCCCGTGTTATGACAGCATGGTGCTGTTCCGTATGGAACTCATACGCGTATGGTATGGGTTGAGTGACGGGGAAAAGAAGAACAAGTCAATGCCCGTCTTTCTTTCAGTCGGTTTGCCGGTCTTGGTATGGAAGATGAAGTGCCGGACAGTCCGCGCCGGTGTTGATACGGAAGCCCGTTGGGTAAGGAAGGGTGGCAAGTGCCATTTCGGCTATAAACGCCTACCGTAGTCAATCAGGATGGGCTTGTCATTGTCGGGGAGACCACTCCTGCCAACGGGAGTGCTTGTAACACCACTTGAGAAAGCGAACTTAAGCCAAGACGTGTCTGTGATGGCCGACAAGGGATACGATTCGGCGGAGAACCGCAAGGCGCTTTCCCGCATGAAGCTGAAAAGCCATATCATGCACAAGGCACAGAAGAA
>CAYXIX010000196.1:0-3616 GCA_964465405.1 uncultured Parabacteroides sp.
ATACAAATCTACACAAAAATCGTGATGTAAACTAATTTTCAACATCTACTTATTTAAATTTGAAGAGAATGAAAATAGCATTAATTACAGGCATAACCGGTCAGGATGGTTCTTTCCTAGCCGAGTTTTTGATAGAGAAAGGATATGAGGTGCACGGTATCATGCGCCGTTCGTCGTCATTCAATACCGGACGTATCGAGCATCTGTATCTGGACGAGTGGGTGCGTGACATGAAACAGTGCCGGTTGGTCAATTTGCATTGGGGCGACATGACGGATAGCAGTTCTTTGATTCGCATTATTCAGGCGGTGCAGCCGGATGAGATTTATAATCTGGCAGCCCAAAGCCATGTGAAAGTCAGCTTCGATGTGCCGGAATATACGGCAGAAGCGGATGCTGTCGGGACGTTGCGTATTTTGGAGGCTGTCCGCATTTTGGGTTTGGAAAAGAAAACAAAATTATATCAGGCTTCGACCTCTGAGCTTTTTGGGTTGGTACAAGAGGTGCCACAACGGGAAACGACGCCTTTCTATCCGCGTTCGCCCTATGGCGTGGCCAAACAGTACGCTTTCTGGATTACGAAAAATTATCGGGAAAGTTACGGTATGTTTGCCGTAAATGGGATTTTGTTCAATCATGAAAGCGAGCGACGGGGCGAAATCTTTGTCACGCGGAAAATAACTTTGGCGGCAGCCCGTATCGCACAAGGCTTTCAAGACAAGTTGTATTTGGGAAACCTGAATGCGTTGCGCGACTGGGGCTATGCGAAAGACTATGTGGAGTGTATGTGGCTGATGCTTCAACACGATACGCCGGAAGATTTTGTAATCGCCACAGGCGAATATCACTCCGTGCGCGAGTTTTGTACATTGGCGTTTCGCGAAGTGGGTATCGAACTTCGTTGGGAAGGAGACGGTGTGGATGAAAAAGGTATTGATGTTCAGGATGGAAGAGTGTTGGTGGAGGTCGACCCGAAATATTTTCGGCCGGCAGAAGTTGAGCAGTTGTTGGGTGACCCGACCAAAGCGAAGACTTTGTTGGGCTGGAATCCGCGAAAAACATTATTCAAAGAATTGGTGAAGATTATGGTTCGTCATGACATGCGCTTTGTAAAGAAATTACATTTAAAGTCGAAGGTGGAGGATTGACGGAAAATGGAAAAGTCTGCGAAGATTTATGTGGCAGGCCATCGCGGATTGGTCGGTTCTGCCATTTGGCGTAATTTGGAAGCAAAAGGTTATCATAATTTGGTAGGGCGGACGCATCAGGAATTGGATTTGCAAGATGCTGTGGCTGTCCGTGCCTTTTTTGACCAAGAACAACCAGAGTATGTGATTCTGGCCGCAGCCCATGTCGGAGGAATCATGGCCAATAATTGTTATCGGGCTGATTTTATCTATCAAAATTTGCAAATCCAGCAGAACGTGATAGGGGAGAGTTTCCGGCATGGTGTGAAGAAGTTGTTGTTTCTGGGTAGCACCTGTATTTATCCGCGCGATGCCACGCAGCCGATGAAAGAAGACGCGCTGTTGACCTCTCCGCTTGAGTACACCAACGAACCTTACGCGATTGCCAAGATTGCGGGGCTGAAACTGTGTGAAAGCTTTAATCTGCAATATGGAACCAATTACATCGCTGTGATGCCGACTAATCTGTATGGGCCGAATGATAATTTTGACCTCGAGCGCAGCCATGTGTTGCCGGCGATGGTCCGGAAGATTCATTTGGGCAAATGTCTGCATGAAGATAACTGGCAAGCGATTCGGCTGGATTTGGATACCCGGCCGGTGGAAGGAATTGATGGAGGAGCATCGGAAGAACTGATTTTGGGTGTATTGGCGAAATATGGCATCGATAAAAAGCGGGTCGAGTTGTGGGGTACTGGTAAACCGCTCCGGGAGTTTTTGTGGAGCGAAGAGATGGCAGATGCAAGCGTGTATGTGATGGAGCATGTCGATTTTAAAGACACCTATCAGCCGGGTACAACGGGTATTCGGAATTGCCATATCAATATCGGGACGGGCAAAGAAATCTCGATTGCTGGGCTGGCCGATTTGATTGTGCGGGAGACCGGTTATCAGGGAGACATTCTCTTTAATTCGGAAAAACCGGATGGTACGATGCGGAAACTGACAGATGTCAGTAAATTGCATGCATTGGGCTGGCATCATCAGATTGAGATAGAAGAAGGAGTGCATCGAATGTACCAATGGTATTTGGAATACCGACTTAATGAATAACGAATGGATACACATGTGGTGATTATGGCGGGCGGTGTGGGCAGCCGCTTTTGGCCGATGAGTACGCCGGAACATCCCAAACAATTTATGGATATTCTGGGGTGCGGGAAAAGTTTGATTCAACTGACTGTCGAACGTTTTCTCGGAATTTGCCCGGCGGAACATATTTGGGTAGTGACAGCCGAGAAATATCGGGATATCGTGCGGGAGCAGTTGCCCGACATTCCTACAGAGCAGATTCTATTGGAACCTGTCGCGCGCAATACGGCTCCCTGTATTGCCTATGCCTGTTGGAAAATCAAGAAACGGCATCCGAATGTGCGTGTGGTCGTGACGCCGGCAGATGCAATGGTTGTGGATGTCACTTGTTTCCGGCAGGTGATTCGCCAGACGTTGGATTTCATAACAGAAAGCAAAGATGCCATTGTGGCCGTCGGTATTCATCCCTGTCGGCCGGACACGGGATATGGTTACATTTCTGCCGAAACGGCTGAGGGGGAGAACGGAATCTTGAAAGTAAAGGAGTTTAAAGAGAAACCCGATTTGGAAACTGCCCGGCATTATTTGGCGGCGGGTACTTATTATTGGAATGCGGGTATTTTCATCTGGAATGCGGCTACGATTGAGAAGGCCTTGCGGCAATATGTTCCGCAAATTACGGCGGTTTTTGACCGGTTGGATTCGGCCTTTTATACGAAAGAGGAAGCAGAGGTTGTGAACCGGCTTTTCCCGAATTGCGAACCTATTTCCATTGATTATGCCGTGATGGAAAAAGCGGATAATGTGTATGTGTTGCCTGCCGACTTCGGGTGGTCTGATTTAGGTAGTTGGGGAGCTTTGCATGCGCTTTTGCCTAAAGATGAAAAAGACAATGTCCTTATCGGGAAAGAGCTTCGACTGCATGAATGCCATCAGAATATCATCCATGTTTCAGGATTGAAAAAGGTCGTTTTGCAAGGTTTGGATGGCTATATCGTGGCGGAGAAAGACAATGTGTTGTTAGTTTGCAAGTTATCAGAAGAACAACGGATTAAGGACTTTGCCCGAGACGGAAACGGATGACATAATCGGGGAATTATTGTGCTTGTTTCTTGGGGGGAAAAGTGTTACTTTTGCTATCAAAATGAACCAATAAGATGAAGATAGGATTATTTATCCCCTGTTATATCAATGCTGTCTATCCGGAGGTTGGCGTAGCTTCTTATAAACTATTGAAAAGTTTGGATTTGGATGTTGATTATCCGATAGATCAGACCTGTTGCGGGCAGCCGATGGCGAATGCCGGATTCGAGCAAGAATCGACGAAGTTGGCGATGCGAATGGAAGAACTGTTTGGCCAATATGATTATGTGGTCGGACCTTCTGCCAGTTGTGTA
>CAYXIX010000197.1:0-3576 GCA_964465405.1 uncultured Parabacteroides sp.
AGTTCTTCGAGAACTATGGAAGAAACATTGCCAATTTCCCTCCAAATTCCTGTCACATGCAACTCCATAAAATAAATGAGACATTCTATTCTCACTTTCATTTCACTCTTTTACACAAACAAGATTAAAAAATATATTCTCCATACCTCATTGGGTTAAAGTGCCTCTAATTTTTCCTGTTTTTTTACCCATTTTGCAGCTTTTTCCCTCTATTCCCGGCAAAAAACCGAACAAAAACAATCTATCAAATTGTTACTTAATGGAGTATTTTAAGAACTGACAGCTCAACTACCTCTGCGCAATCCCGCCTCTTTACCTTATCTACTCCCCACGAAGAAATCCCACTCTTCCCCGTAGCTAAAACAAATTACTCCCGCAGCTATTTTTTAATTGGCGGCGGCAATTCAATTGCCTCATTCGCCTTTGTTTGTAGCAGGGGGAGAGGACGTAAAAGCTTTATTTACCTAAGTTCAAATCTGCCCCACGTAAGACAAAGGGTTTCCGCATCGTTTTATTCCGCCATGCAGCTAACGTCTTCACCACATTTTTATCCAGATACATACAGAAATATGGCTTATTCAACAACGGGACAGGGGAATGAAAAACAAAAATTGTACCTTTGCAGCACTTATCGTTCATCAATCAGAATATGGAAATTGCAGCATTAGTTTCGGGGGGCGTAGACAGTTCGGTTGTCGTCCATCAGCTGAAAGAGGCGGGATACGACCCGACTATTTTTTATATCCGCATCGGGATGGAAGACAAAGACGGGTATATCGACTGCCCGGCGGAAGAGGATATCGAAATCACGACTTATATCGCAAAGATATATGGATGCCGGTTCGAAATTGTCTCCCTGCACGACGAATATTGGGATCGGGTGGTAAGTTATACCATCGATTCCGTCAAACGCGGCCTGACACCGAATCCGGACATGATGTGTAACAAATACATCAAATTCGGTTGTTTTGAAGACAAATGGGGAAAGGATTTCGACAAAATTGCAACCGGACACTATGCGACGACCACTGAAATAGATGGCAAGGTATGGCTCTCTACAGCCAAAGACCCGGTCAAAGACCAAACAGACTTTTTGGGACAAATCACCCGTCTGCAAATACAAAAACTGATGTTCCCCATCGGACATTTGATGAAGAGCGAGGTTCGCGCCATCGCCGAACAACAGCACCTGCCCAGCGCCAAACGGAAAGACAGTCAGGGCATCTGCTTCTTAGGGAAAATCAACTACAATGAATTTATCGAACGCTATTTGGGCAAACGACCGGGCAAGATTGTCGAGCTGGAAACGGGCAAGATATTGGGCAAGCACAATGGGTATTGGTTCCACACCATCGGACAACGCAAGGGATTGGGGCTGAGCGGCGGCCCGTGGTTCGTCATCAAGAAAGACATCGAGCAAAACATCATCTATGTATCGAACGGCTATGACCCGGAAACGCAATATGGGCGGACCATCAATATGCACGGCTTCGATTTCATCACCGAAGACGTTTGGGGAGAATTTACCGACGCAAAGGAAATCACGTTCAAAATCCGCCACACACCGGAATTTACGCGTGGTTATATCCGCCGTATCGGCGATGTGTATCGCATCGAATCGGACAATAAAATTCAGGGCATTGCTCCCGGACAATACGGCGTCGTATATGACGCGCATCACCACCTTTGTTTCGGAAGCGGGATGATAACGGATGAAGAGGGATAGGATTAACGTAAAAAGGGGACACGGATTACACAAAAAGAAACGGATGAACACAGATTGATTGAAATCCATCATCCGGGTTCATCCGTTTTCATTCGTGTAATCCGTGTCCCCGATTATTTTATCTCAAATAGTTTTTTTACTTCTCAATCACCAACCGATCCGTCTCTTTCCCTTCGAGGTCATAGATACGGATATCCATTTGGTTTCCGTTCACATTGGCTTTAAGCAATGTGTTATCTGAATTGACTATCAGAGGGAAGTCAACGCCTTCCGTGCCGGCCTCGTTGCGGATGTAACGGTGCAGATGGCCGCAAAGGTAAATATCCGGCTTCGCGGCATTCAAGAGCGGAAGAAACTTCTTCGAAATATCAATCATCCCATGCCACGTACCGTAAGGCGGCATGTGGCAGACAATCACTTTAAAAGGAGCATTCTTATACAAATCGCTCTGCAAAGCGGTCTTCAACCATTCTGCTTGTTGCGTGCGGTAACCGTCATAGTCCGTAATGCCATAATATTCGATATCGCTGTCCGGCTTGTCTTCTCCGCAATCAAGCACGACAAAGCAGACAGGTCCTTGTCGGAACATATAAAACAGTTCATCAGCTTTCGGATTGAAATAGTCCTTGAAATAGGGAGCCATCGGGCCACGTGTTTCGTGATTGCCCCGACAATAATACATCGGGACTGAACCGGCGAATAATTCAACCGACTTATCCATAAATCCTTCAAATATCTGTTCTTCGCTATTGGAAACCGAAACCATGTCGCCGTTAAACAGGATGAGATCGGTCTTTGCGAGGTCACACTGTCCAATCATGTTCTCCAACACGTCATTACGCCCGTGAATATCATTGACCATTGCAAACGAAACGGTCTGTTTGGAAGCATCGTTCGTCACAAACGAAAGCGGTTCCTTGCTATACACATTAGTCCCGACAATATTACCATAAATCACCTTATGACCTATATGTTCCAGAACTTCTTGTGCGCACACCCGGTAACGATAGCGTGTACCCGGTTGCAATCCTGTCAATTTCACGGTATGCACACGAGAGGTATTCTTAATTCCGATTCTTGTGTCATAAATCATCGGACGTTCTTCTGCATAGAAATGGCTGCCATCGTCCGGAGCCAACTCCAACCAACCGACAGACGGTTTGTCCGAAATCCACACAACTGTTACTTCCCGCTCTCCCAAATTCTGCAAATAAGGTCCGTGCAAAATCTTAATCTCTGACCATGCCGGTAACACAGCCAACAACATCAGGACAGAGAGCAAATTCAATCTTGTTTTCATATTGTCTTCTCTTTATAACTAAATCCTATTTCCTGCCGAAGATAGACAGGAAACAGGATTAGACAAAACATTCAACTATTTTTATTAATACCCTTCATTTTGTACCAATTGCGGATTGGTGTCCAATTCGTCCTGCAAAAGAGGCAAAAGGAACTGTTTCTTATCAAAATAACGAACTTCTACCAACTGGTCTTCCTCCGAAGCATTCGGGTCGATGACAGCACGAAGGTCCGGATCCGGTTCATCGTAATCTACTGTTCCACAGAATCGAAGCAAATTACCCGGCATCACAGCCTCAGCCACTTTACGACCGGTTTTCGCTCCACTTTCATCATATTCATCCCAACGGACAATGTCTTCATAACGGAACCCTTCGCCCGCCAATTCGATAGTCCGTTCACGACGAACCAATTCACGTACTTCCGCCTGCGTTACATACTTCGTACGATCTACTTCAATGTGCCCACCACGCAAACGAAGCTGGTCTATCAAATCCATTGCCTCTTGCAAATCTTGATTCAGTTCGACTAAGCATTCCGCTTTGGTCAAC
>CAYXIX010000198.1:0-3514 GCA_964465405.1 uncultured Parabacteroides sp.
AATAATTTCCGCTTTTAATTTATGTTTTCGCACACACACGCTACTCTAATTCAAAATAAACCGTTACTTTTGTAGCATAAACACATTAGTTTCATAGATATGGACAAAAAAGTAATCACCTTTGGAGAAATCATGCTCCGGCTGGCAACACCCGGCTACCTGCGTTTCTGCCAAAGCGACAATTTGAATGCGACTTTCGGAGGTGGCGAAGCCAACGTCGCCGTGTCGCTCGCCAATTATGGCATTGCAACAGAGTTTGTAACCCGTTTACCGAAAAACGACATCGCGCGTGCCTGCGTGATGGACTTGCGTAAATATGGCGTCGGTACGAACCACATCGTCTACGGTGGCGATCGGCTCGGCATCTATTTCTTAGAGACAGGCGCAGTAGCCCGTGCCAGTAAAGTGGTCTACGACCGTGCGCACTCGGCCATTTCTGAGATTCAACCGGGAATGGTCAATTGGGAAGAAGTCTTCAAGGATGCCTCTTGGTTCCATTGGACAGGAATCACACCTGCCATCTCACAAGGGGCTGCCGACGCTTGCTTGGAAGCCATCCAAACAGCCAACCGCATGGGCATACCGGTCTCTTGCGACCTCAACTACCGGAAAAATCTTTGGAAATACGGCAAAACGGCTTCCGAAATCATGCCAGAACTGGTAGCCGGTTGCGACATCATTCTCGGTAATGAGGAAGACGCAGAAAAGGTATTTGACATCAAGCCGGAAGGCTTCGACGTAACCGCAACAAACGGCGAAGTAAACGCAGCTGAATTCGAATCGGTCTGCACACAGTTGATGGCCAAGTTCCCACGCGCAAAAAAAGTAATCATTACCCTGCGCGGCGCTGTCAACGCCAACCACAACACATGGGGTGGCGTGCTTTATGCAGACGGCAAACTCTATCAGTCTCGCCGGTATGACATCACGCATATCGTCGACCGCGTCGGAGGAGGCGACTCGTTCATGGGAGGCCTGATTTACGGATTGCTGACTTATCCGACCGATGACCAAAAAGCGCTCGACTTCGCAGTTGCCGCTTCCTGTTTGAAACACACCATCTATGGGGATTTCAACCAAGTGACGGTCGAAGAAGTGGAAAAACTCATGGGCGGAGACGCGTCCGGTCGCGTATCGCGCTAAAATTTAATCGGCAGGAAACTCCGGTTTCCCTTGCATGAAACAAAAGTTTCTTGCCGGAGAAACAAAAGTTTCGCCACAGAGAAACAGGCGAAACTTTCTCAACGAGAAAAACTGACACATAAATCCAAAAAGCATTCATACAATGGCAAGATTCAATAAAATACAAGTGCTCGACGCCATCGCCCGCACAGGTATGGTGCCCGTTTATTACAACAAAGATGTCGAAATAGCAAAACAGGTCGTGAAAGCCTGTTATGAAGGCGGCGTGCGTGCTTTCGAGTTTACCAATCGGGGCGACTTCGCCCACGAGGTGTTCGCCGAACTGGTTAAATTCGCCGCAAAAGAATGTCCGGAACTCATTTTAGGAGCTGGTTCGATTGTCGATGCCGGTACGGCTTCGCTTTACTTGCAGCTGGGTGCGAACTTCATCGTCGGCCCGCTGTTCAACCCCGACATCGCAAAAGTCTGCAACCGCCGGTTGGTTCCCTACACACCGGGATGCGGTTCCGTCTCTGAAATCGGATTCGCCCAAGAGGTGGGATGCGACCTCTGCAAGATTTTCCCTGCCGGAAACGTGGGCGGCCCGTCGTTCGTCAAAAACATCAAAGCGCCGATGCCTTGGACCATGATTATGGCGACAGGAGCCGTCGAGCCGACCGAAGAGAATCTCTCGGCATGGTTCAAAGCCGGCGTGACTTGCGTAGGCATGGGCTCGAAACTGTTCCCGAAAGAGATGATTGTCGCCGGAAACTGGGAGGCGATTTCCGTCCTCTGCCGCGATGCTTTAGCCATCATCCAAAAATATCGACAGGCATAAACACAATTATATATTCAACCCCATAAAATAAATAAAGATGAAGAAATTCATGGATGCCAATTTCCTGCTCCAAACGGAAACAGCCCAACGGCTGTTTCACGAACATGCAGCGAAAATGCCAATCATCGACTATCACTGCCACCTCAATCCCCAACAAATTGCCGACAACTACCGGTTTGCCGACCTGACGGAAATCTGGTTGGGCGGCGACCACTATAAATGGCGCGCCATGCGTGCCAATGGTGTGCCCGAAACTTACATCACCGGAGACAAACCCGCTTATGAAAAGTTTGAGAAATGGGCTGACACCATGCAGCACGCCATGCGTAATCCGCTTTATCACTGGACACACCTCGAGCTAAGTCGCATTTTCGGCATAAACAAAGTGCTCAACCCTTCAAGTGCACGGGAAATTTATGACGAATGCACGGCTAAACTGCAAACGCCCGAATTCCGTGCACAAGCCATCATGGAACGGATGAACGTCGAAGTGGTCTGCACGACCGACGACCCCATCGACGACCTCCATTATCATGCCCAAATCCGCCAAAGCAGTTTGAAGACAAAAGTCCTTCCCGCTTGGCGCCCGGACAAAGCGATGGCTATCGAGGATTTGAATACGTACAACGATTATTTGACGAAGTTGGAAGCTGCTGCCGATATGTCAATCCTCAGCTTCAAGGATTTGCTTGCGGCTTTGCAGAAACGGCATGACTTTTTCGCCTCGCAAGGGTGCAGCCTTTCCGATCACGGCTTGACAACGTTCTACGCAGAGCCGTATACCGATGCCGAAATCGAGGCTATTTTCCTGAAGGCACGCATGAAGAAAGAGCTGACAGGCGAAGAGATAGACAAGTTCCGTTCTGCCATGCTTTACGAATTGGCGGTGATGGATGCCCGCAGTAATTGGGTACAACAGTTCCACGTCGGTGCAACGCGCAACAACAACGCCCGTATGTTCAAGCTGTTAGGTCCGGACACCGGCTACGACGCCATTGGTGATGCCGAAGTCGCCACTCCGATGGCACGTTTCTTGAGCCGGTTGGACGAAGAGGGCCTGCTTGCCAAATCCATCTTCTATAACCTCAACCCACGCGACAACGAGCTGATGGTCACGACCATTTACAGCTTCAACGACGGGACGGTGCCGGGCAAGATGCAATATGGTTCGGGCTGGTGGTTCCTCGACCAGATTCATGGGATGGAAAAACAACTGAATGCGCTTTCTGATTTGGGATTGCTGAGCCGGTTCGTCGGAATGCTGACCGATTCGCGCAGCTTCCTTTCTTATCCGCGCCATGAATACTTCCGCCGCATCCTCTGCAATATCTTAGGACGCGAGGTAGAAGACGGTCTGTTACCCGAAAGCGAACTACCGTTTATCGGACAAATGGTGGAAGACATCAGTTATAACAATGCGAAACGATACTTCAATTTTTAATTGACAATGGACAATTATTTTATCACCGAGCGTGAAGCTTAATTGTCCATTAAAATAATGAAGTGATTTAAACTTATGTTAGATTCTTAATTTTGTATGAATATGTTAAAGCA
>CAYXIX010000199.1:0-3491 GCA_964465405.1 uncultured Parabacteroides sp.
ATTACAGATCCGCGCATCAACCTTACTGATAAAGAAACTACAGATCCTGACGGTTTGCCATTGCCTGCCCTGACCAATGTGGGTATGGGAACCGTGTTTGAAGAACTGCTGCGTAAATTTAATGAAGAGAACAACGAGGAAGCCGGTGAGCACTTCACGCCCAGAGATGCCATCTCGCTTTTGGCTCATTTGGTGTTTGAACCCGTCAAAGACGATTTGCCTAAAATCATATCCTTGTATGACCCGGCTTGCGGTTCTGGTGGTATGCTAACCGAAGGCCGCGAGTACCTGCTTGACATAGGGGTGCGGAGTAGTGCCATCCAGTTGTCCGGTACGGAGATAAACCCAGAAACATACGCCATTTGTAAATCCGATGTCATCATCAAGGGGGTTGACCCAGATGGCATATATTGCGGCAACACGCTAACAGAAAACCATTTCGCAGACAAATCGTTCGGCTATATGCTGACGAATCCTCCATACGGGAAGTCGTGGAAGGAGGACAAAAAGAAAATATACCATGAAAAAACGTTGCTTGACCGTCGATTTGAACTTGAACTGGTCAACTTTGCAGGTGAGGTTGAACTGTTGGATTGCACTCCCCGTACATCTGACGGGCAGATGCTTTTCATTTTGGAAGAAATAAACAAGATGAAGCCGCTCGAATATCAGCCACAAGGTAGCCGTGCCGCATCCATCCACAACGGATCTTCTTTGTTTACCGGTGATGCTGGAAGCGGCGAGAGCAATATCCGCCGTTATCTTATCGAAAACGACTTAGTGGAAGCCATCGTGCAGTTGCCCAACAACATATTTTACAACACAGGCATTTCCACGTATGTGTGGCTGCTGACCAACAAAAAAGCAGAACGGCGGAAAGAGAAAGTGCAACTCATAGATGCGTCACAGGCGTTTGAAAAACTGAGAAAGAATCAAGGTTTAAGAAATTGCACCATTTCCGACTCCTGTCGGGAGGATATCCTGCAAGTCTATACGGACTTTACGGAACGGGAGGCCAGTGATGGAAATAAAGTCGCTTCCAAAATATTCGACGGGGATGATTTCCGATATTACAACGTAACCATCGAACGTCCGTTGCGGCTTCGAAGTCAGTTTAACGCACTTCGGATTGACACCATGCGTTATGACAATAGTGACCTCGAAACAAGCCAATGGCTTTACCAGACATACGGCGAACAAGTATATGAGGGATTGGAAATAGAAATACCGTCTATCAAAGAATACTTGAATGAGCATGAAATTAAGATAACCGACAAAAAGCTGGTCAAACTATTGTCTGCCAAGGCATGGAATGAGCGACGCAAACAGATGGAGGCAGCCAAGGAACTGATGAAGGTTGTAGGAACTGAGGTGTTCATGGACTACAAAAGTTTTTTTGCCGAAGTTTGCGCAGCTGCCAAAAAGTTGAAGCTTGATTTGAAAACCGCTGCTCTTGGCACCATTGCACGAGCCATGTCAATCACTGACCCGGAGGCTGCACCTGTAATCAAGAAGGAACATCGCGCTAACAGCAAAGACATCAACAGCCTTTTGGCCACATTCGGTGTACCCGAAGAAAGACTTGCTGACTATGGATATACGGCGGTGAAAAAAGGTGTATATGTGGAATATGAGGCAGACAGCGACCTCCGTGATAGCGAGAAGATACCCGTTAAAGAGGATATTTATGAATACTTTCAGCGTGAGGTCAGGCCTTATGTAGATGACGCATGGATTAACCTGCCATCGACAAAAATCGGCTGCGAAATCTCATTCAACAAGTATTTTTACAAGCCTACCCCTCTGCGCTCTCTCGAAGAGAACGAGCGTGATATCCTTGCCCTTGACAAGAAGAGCCAAGGTTTTATTCGGTCACTTTTTGAAGAAGTATGATAGTCATGGAGCAACAATATAATGAGGCGGTGACAGCCATCAAGCAGGCTATCCTGCAAAGCCAGTATCGTTCGGTCAAGCTGATTACTGGAGAACAGCTGTCACTCTATTTTGGCATAGGACGATATGTATCGGCCAATTCGCGCACCGGAACATGGGGTACGGGAGCCATTAGGCGTATAAGCGAACGGTTGAAAAGAGAACTGCCCGGCTTACGTGGGTTCTCCGAACAGAACATACGCAATATGCGTACATTTGCCGAGTATTGGGAGGTGTATCTAAAATGCTCGCCAACGGCGAGCGAATTGCAACTACCTGTTGCTGAAAGTGGTATTGATATAGATGGTCTTTCATTACAAAAATGGTCGCCCGTGGCGAGCGAAATCAACCGGGAAGAGTTCTTGGGCATCAGTTTCTCTCATCATATGGAGATACTTCATAAGACGAAAAACATCCATGAAGTGCTATTTTACATCCACCAGTCAGTTTTGCACAAATGGGATAAATACGACCTGCGCAACAGGCTGAAAGATGATTTGTACCAGAACATGGGAAGTGCCACAAACAACTTCCTGCAAACCATGCCTGCGGCAAATGCCCGAAAAGCCGTCGGTATGTTCAAGGATGAGTATCTGCTTGACTATATCAATGTGGAAGAAATGGAAGTAGACAAGGCCGATGATGTGGACGAGCGTGTCGTGGAACAAGCCATTGTGCGCAACATCAAGAAGTTCATCATGACTTTCGGACGCGATTTTGCTTTCATTGGCAATCAATATCATTTGGAGATATTCACTGAGGAATTGTTTCCCGACCTGCTTTTCTTCAACCGTGAACTGAATTGCATGGTGATTGTTGAATTGAAAAAGGGAGCATTCAAGTCCGGGTATATCGGTCAGCTCCAAACCTATATGCGTGTGTTGGATGATAAGGTGCGCAAGCCACATGAAAATCCGACCATCGGAATTCTGCTGTGCAAGAGTGCCGACAAAGCCTTTGTGGAATATGTCATCCGCGACTATAATAGCCCGATGGGGGTGGCTACCTACAAGACAGCGGCAGACATGGATGAGAAGATGCGCAGCTCTCTTCCTGATATGGAAGAAATGCGCAAGCTCTTGATGGATAATGATGAAATAAAATAACTCTGCTTGCATGGAAAGATACAGCGAATATAAGGATAGCGGTGTACAATGGTTGGGAATGATTCCAAACCATTGGGAATTTTGTCGATTCAAAAATATAACATCTCTGATAACAACACCGTCTAATAGTTCTCATAAAATAGGATTAGAGAATATAGAGAGTGGAACAGGCAAGTATGTGTTTTCTGAAAGTGAATTTGAGGGAAATGGGATTCAGTTTGAAATTGGAGATATTGTTTATGGGAAATTAAGGCCTTATCTGCAAAAAGTCTGGAAAGCAACTTTTTCGGGCAATGCTGTTGGAGACTTCTTTGTGTTTCGCCCCAATTATAAAGTAGATAGAAATTATCTTGTATATTTAATGCTTTCAAAAGGTTTCACGGATGATGTAAATTCATCAACGTATGGAGCTAAAATGCCACGTGTGTCATCAGATTATATAATGACTATGCG
>CAYXIX010000200.1:0-3468 GCA_964465405.1 uncultured Parabacteroides sp.
CATAATTAGTGTAGAAAGTGAGATGGATGAAAAGGAACTGATAGGATTGTTGAAGCAGGGAAACAAGGAGGCGTTTACTGTTTTATACAAGCGGTATTGGGGACAGGTATACCATTTCAGCCGTCTTTATTTGACCAATTTCACAGATGCCGAAGATGTGGTACAGGATGTCTTTGTCAAAGTCTGGGAGAACCGCGAGTGGATACAGGAAGACAAACGTTTTGAAGGGCTTCTATTTATCATCACACGGAATTTGATATTCAATCAGTACCGGAAAAAGGTGAACGAAGAGTTTTATAAAGTGACGGTACTTGAAGCTTTGGAAAAGCCGGAATACATAGAAGAAGAAATTGATGCCCATAATTTGCAAGAATATATCGAACGTTTGATAGACGAGCTGCCTCCTCGCCGGCGTGAGATTTTCAATTTGAGCCGCAAAGAGCAAAAGAGTTATAGGGAGATTGCCGATTTGCTGCAAATATCAGAAAAGACGGTAGAAAATCAGATACGGGAAGCACTTAAGTATTTGAAGAAAAATGTGTTGTTGCTGTTATTGTTTTGCTGAAGGCTGGAGGACGCCGGTGAGCAGGAACGTTCCGTTTTCTTGGGTTATTTGATGGGATATTTGGAATTGCGAGAATGTTTGTCCTATTTTTGAGGCGAATATGCTGTCCAAGTCTTGTTGCAAGCTGTCGGCAAGCGTGATGTTGCTGTCGAGGATACTGAGATAGTTCAGCTGGTTATCATTGATGAACACATCCATTCCTATCCATTTATTTGAAGGTCTCCACTCGGTGGAATCTGCCAGTGTGAGATGCAGGTTGAATATATCATTGCGTATCATTATATGGATTGGGACGTTAGGGTCTAAAGATTGCGGGATGGCGCTTTTTTGTTGAAATGCTTCATTCGGATTTTCGTCGTTTTGTATCCGGGCTACCTCTTCCAAGAGCTTCTTGCTATAGCTTGCCACCCATACATGGTTGTGGTAATAGCAGCCGAGAAATCGGTTGTTTGTATCCGGATAGTAAGAGAAAACGATATCTCCTTTTTTTTGCTGTTGAGGTGCGAAAGCATTAAGCGAATTCTTTATGACTGTTTCGGTCAGCCGGTTAGCCGAAAAGGCATCTGTTTTCAAATATAAGATGACGCCTTGTTTGTGAAAGGATAGAAGCAAGGGGGCGTGTGCGTGTTGTATGATGGATAGGAAAACAGGCGGAATGGACGAGGCAAACAACTCTCGTATCGGTTTTCGAGATAGCATTTCGTCTTTGAAAACGACCGGATTATTTATGCTTACAATGCTGTACGGAGAAGAGGCGACGCACGAATAAAGCTCTGTCTCTTTGGTTAGCTTCTTTTCTTGCAGCCTGTATAAAAAAATCCCGACCGCTGTCAAGATGGCGAGAGCGGAGAGTAAAATGATAGCTATTTCCCACTTCTTTACACTCATTTCATCAGGTTTCAGGATACAGGAAGTAGTTGCACCAACGTTTTAACCCGCAGGTCTCGCATTTGGGATTGCGGGCTGTACAAGTATAGCGCCCGTGCAGGATGAGCCAATGGTGGGCTATCGGAATCAGTTTCTTCGGGATGTGTTTGACCAGTTCTTTTTCTGTTTCTAAAGGTGTTTTGCTGTTGTTTGTCAAGCCGATTCGGTTGGCGACACGGAAAACGTGCGTATCGACAGCCATTGCCGGTTTATTGTAGACAACTGAAGCAATCACATTGGCTGTCTTGCGTCCTACGCCAGGCAACTTTTGTAGCTGGTCGACATCGGACGGAACAACACCGCCGAAATCGGAAACCAGCATTTTCGCCATGCCAACCAGATGTTTGGCTTTGTTATGGGGATAGGAAATGCTTCGGATGTATTCATAAACGACTTCCGGAGAGGATGCCGCCATGATCTCCGGAGTGGGGAAGTCCCGATAGAGGGCTGGTGTGATCATATTGACCCGTTTGTCCGTACATTGGGCAGACAGGATGACGGCAATAAGCAACTGGTATGGATTTTCGTAGTGCAATTCCGTTTCTGCCACCGGCACGTTTTGAGCGAACCAAGCTAAAACTCCTTTATATCGATCTCCTTTGCGCATCTGTGTGTGATGATGTATGTGTGCTTTCCCCGGGCAAGGTTAAAAGACCCGGGGGAAAAGATAGCAGATGATTTTTAGGTCTTCAACTTAATTGGCTGATTCAAATTGTTTAAGAAAACGTATATCGTTTTCAGAGAACATGCGTAAATCTTTAACTTGATATTTTAAGTTTGTGATACGTTCGATACCCATACCTAAAGCATAACCTGAATATACTTTGCTATCGATACCACAATTTTCCAATACGTTAGGATCAACCATGCCGCACCCTAATATCTCTACCCATCCGGTCCCTTTACAGAACGGGCAACCTTTTCCGCCGCAAATATTGCAGGAGATATCCATTTCAGCCGACGGTTCTGTAAATGGGAAATAAGAGGGACGCAAACGTATCTTGGTGTCTGCGCTGAACATCTCTTTGGCAAAAAACAGGAGGGCTTGTTTCAAATCGGCAAAAGAAACATTTTTATCGACATATAATCCTTCTACCTGATGAAAGAAACAATGTG
Organism: uncultured Parabacteroides sp.; assembly: GCA_964465405.1. GTDB lineage: Bacteria > Bacteroidota > Bacteroidia > Bacteroidales > Tannerellaceae > Parabacteroides. Next base: position 2,609 of record CAYXIX010000200.1, read on the forward strand.
CCCGATAAGAAATAGCTTCATTGCGGTACACACGTCCCGGACAAATGATGCGGATAGGAGGTTGTTGTTGTTCCATGACGCGTGTCTGTACGGATGAGGTATGTGTACGCAACAATACATCTGGATTATGTTGGATGAAGAACGTATCCTGCATATCACGTGCAGGATGGTCTTCTGCAAAGTTCAAGGAGGAAAAAACATGCCAGTCGTCTTCAATCTCCGGCCCTTCGGCGATGCTGAAACCTAATCGGCCGAAGATGTCGCAAATTTCTTTCTTGACGATTGACAGCGGATGACGCGTCCCCAATTCGATGGGGTAAGCCGTACGTGTAAGGTCGAGGTCTACATGTACGGATTGTTTTTGTTCGAAGCTTGCTTTCAGTTCGTTTATTTTGTTTTGGGCGACCTCTTTCAGCCTGTTGAGGTGTTGCCCTACTTCTCTTTTCTGGTCGGCTGCCACGTTACGGAACTCATTCATCAGCAGAGAAATTTCTCCTTTTTTGCTGAGATATTTGATACGTAATGCTTCCAGCTCTTCTGCGTTTGCTGCTTTTAAATTCTCTACCTCCTTTAATAGAGAGTCAATCTTATTGATCATTTCTAATCATTTTTATTTTCAATATGCAAATGTAGCCCTTTCTTCGGATTTACAACGGATTTATGCTGTTTTTTTCGGAAACGAATATGCTTTTTAATAAAAAAGAACGATGTAGTTCTGTTTACTTTGGGGGTAAACGGATTTACATCCGGCCGATTTCTATTTACGCGGCGGGTAATATTTTTTGCGTCCGTTTGAAAACGGAATGGGGTCAGTGTTGTTTGGAATAGAGTTTTTGAATCGAATTTTTGACCGTTCTTTT
>CAYXIX010000201.1:0-3428 GCA_964465405.1 uncultured Parabacteroides sp.
TATAATCTTCGCTTTCGCAGCGGGACATATAACGGCACAAGCACGCGAGAGAGTCATTTGGTTTATTATCCCGTATGATTGAAACTGTCGAGATTCCAAAGTGGGATAATATCGAAACGCTTCTGCGTTAATTTTTTAATGCATCGGCAAAGGTCTGCATTTTTTCTTGAAATAAAAAACAATTGCGGGAAAACCGGGACAACAAACCGGATTTTTGTTTTTTGCCGATGCGATTTCAGAACATATAGATAAGGACGCCCAGCAGGCGGTGGTTGGTGACGGAATGGGTGCTGCGGATGCGGCCGTCGGCATCGTTGCGATTGCCATACCAAGCGATGGAGGGGGTGTATTCGGCCCCCAACTTCCAATGCGGCAGGTTGTACGAGAGCTGCCAGTGGGTCGTGAACAGCCGGTCGACGTCCAGACCGACCCCGTAGGTGTCGCCTGCGATGGCTTCGCCCGTCCCCAGATTCTTCATGTAGCCGATGAAGACGCCGGGCTTCCATTTCGTGCCATAGACGATGTTGAGCCACGTCATCGAGTGGCGGTAGGGGGTGTAAGACTGTTCGCCGGTGCGTGTGTCTATCGCGGTAACGGCATACCCGCCCAGCATGGAGGTCTGCGTCAGGTTGGAAGCCAGAAGCGTCTTGGCTGCCACCAACCAATCGCGGCTCGTGTACTTGGCATGCGCTTCAAAGGAAAGCGAGGTGACACGCTCGTTTACTTTATAGACCTGCCCGTTCACCGTTGATTGCAGACGGGGCTTCAACGACAGGAGCTCCATGCCCGCGCCGGCTATCCAACCCGTCTGCTTATAATCTGCGCCGACGTAGAACTCCGGCACACAGCTGTTTTTGATATACTCTTCGCTCTTCCCGTTCGGCCCGGCAGAAAGATATTGCAATTGCCAAATGGCTGCCGCTGTCAGTTGCAAACCTTTAGGCGAAGTATAACGGTAACGAATCTGCGGGCTCCGGTTGAAAGGCTGAAAAGGGGCACCCGTACACAGGTTCAACATCTGGGGCGAAACGTCGCCAAAAAGCGGATGCCACGTCTGCCCGACAAGGACAGCCGATGTCTCCCAATCCAAATTGACATACGCGTGACGGATGCGGAGGATGGACCACTCGCTGCCGGAACCGCGAAAATCGGTTTCCAACTTTGCCGACGTCTTCGCCTTACCGATGTCCGGCCCCGTCACATCCACCCCCAGACGGGAATAGAGCAAATAAAAACTGCCGTTGGGCGTCGCATTCAAATCGTTCCCATCGGCATCATACGAATGGTCTTTCGGATAGAGGTAAAACAACCCGTCGACCGTCTCGGCATTGGCCCGCGAATTATAGAACAAATCTCCGCGCACCTGCCCATAAAATGTATATGTGAAATTCTCTTTCTGCGCCAGCCCGGACACTGCCAGACACAAAGCCATCCCCACTAAGCCTATTCGTTTCATCCTTCCTTCGCCGTTATTCTAAACAGATGCAAAGGTAAGAAGTTTTTTTACAAAAAGCCCGCACCTTCTGTTTGTGAAGATGCGGGCAAAAAAGATTCAGAAATGATTTACGACGGTGACCGTCCCGTCGGTTTCCACACGCAAACAGACATCTTGTCCTCTGGAAGTCTCCAGTTCGATTTGATACCATTCGCCGGTCGGGCTGTCAATCCAATCGGCATCGTCAATCCAGTAACCAGCATAGGTCGTGTTAATCAAATTGTTTACGGCATTCAAAATGACATCAGGAATCTCATTCCTGTTCAATTCCTGTGTAGTCCGCACCCATGCGCCGCTTTCATCGAAAAGAACCTCCAGCAATGTACCGTCATAGATGATATCTACCTCTGTGTAACCGAAATCTTCCCGGTCGATTTCAATGATTCGCGCATCCGGATACCGGGTGTTGATAAACTCTTCGATGGAAGAAGTGGGCTGCGAGGGAATCAAATCTCCCAAACTGCCTCCGCCGGTATCATCACTGCCTCCCGTATTGCTATTGCTGTCGAATTGGAAACCGATTACTTTGACCAAGATACCGTCCGACGAATAGTAGAGGTCTGCCTCCAGCTCGCCGCTTTCCACATCCAAGACATACAGGTCTTCCATTCCTGCGCGCTCAATCCAATCAACATCTTCCACCCGCCACGAAGCATACTCGCTGTTCCTGAAAGCTTCCCTGACTGCCGTCGGCAAGCGGTCGTATGTGATATCCGTCTCGGTCAGCAACCAGTTCCCCTGATTATCGAACCAAGCCTCTTTCTCTACTCCGCCCTCTTTAAATTCGACAACGATGTATTCTCCGTTCCGTTCCCATTCAATGTCTTTCGCCGACGGGAACAATTGGCTGAAAGCTGTCCGTGTCTCCATGCTTACATATCCCGGAGCCGGCTCACTGTCATCACAGCTTTGACACACACATAAAGCTAAAACCGCTAATAAAATCAATCCTTTCTTCATGTTTCTTTCCTTTCTTTTTATCGTTTATTTTACTCTCAAAGTAATTTCATCTGTCGCCTGTGTCTTTCGATTTACCTCCGGTGTAATATATTTTTTCCACCGGGGGCTTTTCAATAATCTATATCTATCAGGTTAAAATATCTGTCAAATTCCAATTCCAGTCCTCCGGAGAGCTTCACCTCATAGCCGCCATGATCTTCTTTTTCTATTTTGAGGACCATCTGGCCGGCATAGTTCGTCTTCACATATTGAGTGATTGCACTCGGAAGAATGGCTTCGGGCACTGCCGAATATTTACAGTCCACTTCTTTCCACTTCCCGTTTCTGAAAAATTTAGCCTTACTGCCGTTGGTGAAAATAACTTCATATTTCTTCTCAAAAAAATCTCTCTCCACTTTCGCCAATGCCACTTTCTCTTGCGGGAAATATTCTTTTACAAAAGCTTGCGCTTCGGCGGGTAATTGTTCAAACAGAATCGGACGATCATCGTCTGCACGTAGCGAGAAACTTACTGCTAACAGACATACGAATAATGCTACAATCTTTTTCATCTTCTTTTTACTTTTAATCGTTATACTTATACCCTTAACTCTCTTGTTGTTTATCATCTTTGATGAGGCAAAGTTCGGGTTCAATTTTAAAATGAATTCGAAATTCGGACAAAAAGCAAATTTTTTTTCGAATTTCCTTCACGCCGGATATTTTTATTAATTTTGCACAATAAAATCATGGACGATAAAAAAGATAGAAACATGAATCAGAAGTTTATGTGTGAATTCATTCCCTCATTGCTTACTCTCTTATTATGCATCTTGCCAGCCAACGGACAAGAGAGAGCTTGGAATGTCCATCATTGTCCAGAAGATGAAGTCTCTTTTATGGGAAGGGAAAACAGACTGGAAAAATTACAGGATCATAGTCAAACGCATTATCGAGCAATATTTCAAACAATCTAATTATCTGAAAATCGACG
>CAYXIX010000202.1:0-3344 GCA_964465405.1 uncultured Parabacteroides sp.
AACCATGATCATGGAACGACACAGGCGTATCGCTCCTTTATTTGATGACACTTTTGGGGGGACAATGACGAAGTCAGGAAGATACAAAAAATTAGGGAAACGGGCAAGTTTTGGCTGAGCGAAGTTAGAACTTGCCCGATTTTTTGCAGACACAAAAAAGGCCATCTCAAAGTTTATTTGAGACAGCCTCTCTTTTTTTAATTACCCGGCATCTATTCATATTATTAAGTCGAAGTTTTTGCAAATCTCCTATAACTTTACGTAATTTGCCTGCCGATTCAAGAAGAACAGAACTTAATAATTTTTATGGAGAAAAAAAATCAGTATCTGGGATTAACCAAGCAAGAAGTAGAAGAAAGCAGACGCCTTCATGGCGAGAATATCCTTACACCTCCAAAGAAAACCTCTCTATGGGTACAATTCCTTGAAAAGTTTGACGACCCCATCATTAAAATTTTGTTGGTTGCATGGTTGTTGTCTATGATAATAGCGGGTGTCCACTGTTGGGGGCCTGAGGCGAAAGGCGGATCTGCTTTTCTTGAGCCGGTCGGTATATTTTTTGCGATTATGTTAGCGTCGTGTGTCGGTTTTGTATTTGAGGTAAAGGCAAATAAGGCATTCGATGTTTTGAATACCGTGAATGACGACATTCTTGTGAAGGTCATCCGTGACGGGCATATTTGCCAGATTTCACGTAAAGATGTGGTTGTGGGTGATATTGTCGTGTTGGAGACGGGCGAAGAGATCCCGGCCGACGGACATTTGCTGGAGGCGATTTCGTTGCAAATCAACGAATCGACCTTGACGGGAGAACCGATGGTCAGTAAGACGACGAACGAAGCCGATTTTGATGCGGATGCTACCTATCCCTCCAATGTAGTCATGCGTGGGACGATTGTGGTCGACGGGCACGGAGTGATGAAGGTGGAGCAGGTGGGTGATGCGACCGGTTACGGGAAAGTGTACGAAGGTTCGCAGATTGAAAACAATATCGATACTCCGTTACAGATGCAGTTGGCTGGTTTGGCAAAGGTTATCAGCAAGGCCGGTTATGCTGTTGCGGCGATTACCTTTGTCGCTTTGCTGACAAAGGTATTGTTGTCTTCTTCCGACATGTCGGTCATGGATTTGATTTCGCATATCCTGAAAGCCTTTATGGTGGCAGTGACGTTGATTGTTGTGTCGGTTCCGGAGGGATTGCCGATGAGCGTGACGCTTAGTCTGGCGTTGAGCATGAATCGGATGTTGAAGACGAATAATCTGGTACGGAAAATGCATGCTTGCGAAACAATGGGGGCGACAACCGTTATCTGTACGGATAAGACCGGGACACTGACGCAAAACCAGATGCAGGTTTATCAGACCAATTTTTATAATCTGAAAGACCAAAAGTTGGGAGCTGACGAATTGAGTAATTTGATAAAGGAAGGTATTTCGACCAATTCGACGGCATTTTTGGATGATTCAGACGGTAAGGTAAAAACGATGGGTAATCCGACGGAAGCTGCCTTGCTGTTGTGGTTGAACGGACAGCAGCAGAATTATTTGGAAATGCGGGAGAATGCGCAGGTTGTCGACCAGCTTACATTCTCAACAGAACGGAAATACATGGCGACGATTGTACAATCGCCGTTGTTGGGCAAACGGGTTTTGTATGTGAAAGGGGCACCTGAGATTGTGTTTGCAAACAGTAATCGGGTAGCCATAGACGGGACGTATAAATCGGTAAGTGAATGTAAGGAACGGATAGAAAAGCAATTGCTTGACTATCAGAATCAGGCAATGCGTACATTGGGGTTCGCTTATCAGATTATAGAAGATAATCAAGACGCGGCTTTCTTTGTGGATGGGCGGTTGTATCATACGGATTTGACTTATTTGGGTATCGTGGCGATTTCAGACCCGGTTCGGACAGATGTGTCGGCTGCAGTTCAAAGTTGTTTGAACGCAGGCATTGATGTCAAGATTGTGACGGGCGATACACCGGGCACGGCGAAAGAAATCGGGCGTCAGATAGGCATTTGGAAGGCCGACGATACGGAACGGAATATCATCACAGGGTCGGACTTTGAGGCATTGACGGATGAAGATGCGTTAGGCCGGGTATTTGATTTGAAAATTATGTGTCGGGCGCGGCCGACAGACAAACAACGTTTGGTAAAACTTTTGCAGCAAAAAGGCGCGGTTGTGGCTGTGACGGGTGATGGGACGAACGATGCACCGGCATTGAAGGCTGCACAGGTCGGTTTGTCGATGGGGGATGGTACCTCTGTCGCCAAAGAGGCAAGTGATATTACGATTATCGATAACTCATTCAGTAGTATTACGCGTGCTGTGATGTGGGGGCGTTCGTTGTATCGGAATATTCAGAAGTTCCTTTTGTTCCAGTTAACCATCAATGTGGCTGCTTGCTTGATTGTGCTTTTGGGGTCGTTGTTAGGTACAGAGTCTCCGTTGACGATAACGCAGATGCTTTGGGTGAACTTGATTATGGATACGTTTGCTGCCGGAGCTTTGGCTTCTCTGCCGCCGAATGAGCGGGTGATGAAAGATAGGCCTCGCCGGAGCGGAAAAGATGGCGATTTTATCATAACGCGACCGATGGCTTATCGTATTTTTGGGGTAGGGTTTGTTTTTGTGTTGGTGTTGATGGGTATTTTGCTTCGTTTTCATGTGACAGACGGATTGACCCCGCAAGATCTCTCCCGTTTCTTTACAATCTTTGTCATGCTTCAGTTCTGGAATATGTTTAACGCAAAAGCTTTTATGGAAGGACGTTCAGCATTTGCCGGTTTAAACGATTGTAAAAGTTTCCTGTTTGTTGCTTTGCTGATAGTTGTCGGCCAATATTTGATTGTGACATTCGGGGGCGAAATGTTTAATGTCGTTCCGCTTTCTTGGAAAGATTGGGGAATCATTATTGGTTCGACATCATTCGTCCTTTGGATTGGCGAAATTGGACGATTGTTCGGAAAGAAAAAAGTATGATGCTAAATGGTTGTATATAAGCGCTTTGTTCTATAAAATAGTTCTTTGTAGAGAAATAAATGAAGAAAAAGTAAGAAAATATTTGGTAATATAGAAAAAAGCGCTACCTTTGCACCCATCAAGCAAACGAGCTAAGACATGAAATAAAAAATTAAGGTGCGTTAGTTCAGCTGGTTAGAATACATGCCTGTCACGCATGGGGTCACGGGTTCGAGTCCCGTACGCACCGCAATAAACATTGAAAATCAATGTTTTGCAAATTAAACACCCAGTTTTACACCCCCAAATGTAAAATTGGGTGTTGTCGTATTAGTTGTTGATATTATAAACCTTATAGAAAAGCATGTGTTTATAAT
>CAYXIX010000203.1:0-3331 GCA_964465405.1 uncultured Parabacteroides sp.
GCCATATCTTGGTTGGGGGATTTCCCCCGTTTTGGCTGCTAAACCTTATTTGCGGAGGAATGCCTAAAGATACAAAAGCCAACTAATCCGAAATACTTTGTATATGAATTAGTTGGATAATTTTATGATATTTACTGAATGTCCCTAATTAGCCATTTTGAGGAATAGTTTATTATTCCCCGTATTTAAAGCAAAACGACAGATTCTAATTTTTTTATATTCTCCGCGCGTCTCTTTTCACGTCTATTTCTCACCCCCCCCTTTCACGCGTGCTGGGAGACGTGGCGTGCCGCGTCTCTACAAGCCTATTCCCTCATTCCATTTTCAAATAGCACCAAAGCGGATAATGGTCGGAGTAGCGCACCTTGTCGACCGTGCAATTCATCGGAATCAAATTGGCGGAGTGCAGGATGTTGTCAATCCGAAACCAGAAAAAGTTTTCATTATACGTCGTCCCCATTCCCCAGCCGGAAGCCGCATAAGCGTCCGTCAACGAGCCTTGAATCGTCCGATGCACATACGAGACAGGGGTGTCGTTAAAATCACCGCAAACCAGCGTATAATCCGAATCTATCTTTTTTATTTCTTCCGCCACCGCTTCCGCCTGACGGGCACGAATGCGGAATGCCGGACCCAGCTTCTGGGTAACTGCATCTTTAAAGCCGCCAAGCGTCTCTGAATTCATACTCTTGATAAAGGCGGCATAATGCCCTTTGTCTTCGGTGGTCAGCTTAAACGACTCCAGATGGTTATTAATTAGCGTCAGTTTCTTCCCAGCTATTTTCAATTCATGAATAGAAGAGCCGTTGAAAGAGCTCTCGTATTTGATTTTCCGGGATTTCGTGATGGGATATTTGGAAAAAACGGCAATATTGAACTTCAGTTCCCCAGAAGTCCCAATGGGAACAATCGAACGATAAGGATACATTTTCAAGACGTCAAAGATTTTCCGGTTGGTCAGGAACTTGTTGGTCGTCCCAACGGCATATTCTTGCAAACAAACGATGTCGGCATTCGAATCGGCGATATATTTCAAAATCGGGTTCGGCGATTTCGCGGTATGTTTTTTGTAGCTGAATCCCCTCACATTGTATGTCAAAACTTTCAGCACCTGTTCTTTGGGAACTTCTTTCATCCGGTGATGAAACGGGAAATAGCTGGAGACCGGCTCTTTGCAAACCAAAAAAGCAAACAGTCCTATCAAAAGGAAACGCCATCCCCACACGAAGAGCCAATAGACAACAAAACAGAGGTTCAACACACAAAAAACCGGGAAGCCGAGCCCCAAATAGGAGAAGAACACGCTCGTTTCCGGCGAAACCCTATCCGAAAAAGCAGATGCGACAAACAACAGAATCACCACTATGTGACACACGCCCACTACGGACTTAAACAGGATTCGGATGGTATGAAAAAGTTCGTTCATTTGTTGCTGGCATCAAACAATTTCTTTTTCTCTTCGGCCGAGAGGCTTGTGTAGCCCGAACGTTTCAGCTTATCCAAGATGGCATCCAAATCGGCGGCCTCCTGATGTTTCCGGGCATTGTAGGCATAGTCCGTTTCCGACCGTTTATAGGTCACCCGCATTTTCGGCTTCCGCTTTCCTAAATTGACAAACCTATCAATCAGGCGATTCATCGGGGCGGTCAAATCCTTGCCCCTTTGTATGCGCGATGCAAACCAGATGCCCAACAGCGCTCCGCCAATATGCGCAATATGACCACCGGCATTTTCAGACGTGATGGCCAACAAGTCAATTGCCAACGTAAACCAAGCCAAATAAATCAACTTGACCCGGCCTATCAGGAAAAGCCCAATCTCAAAATCCTTCCGATAAAAAGAAACGGCGAAAACGATTGCCATGACAGACGCCGACGCACCCATCAAATAACTATGCGAAGCCACATTCTGGAAATAAGGGAACAGGTTATATGCCAACAAAAACAAAGCAGCCCCCGCCAAACCGCCCAGCACATACAATCCGCCTAACTGCCGCTCGTTGAAGAAGGTCTGAAACAGTCCGCCAAACCAATATAGCCATAGCATATTGAAAAGAATATGCAGGAAATCGAAATGGGTAAACATATAGATCAGCAACGTCCACGGACGCTGTAACAGCAGCCAAGGCGAAGAGGGCACTTGCAGATACTGCAAAAAGGGGAAATCGCCCCAATTGAACAACATCAGCACCACACTCACCAACCGAACCAAAATAAAAAGACCGATATTCAGGTAGAGCAACTTGACCAATACGCTCCCCGCATCGAATCGTTGCCTGAGATTAATAAAAAAATCGCCCATGATCCAAATCTTTCTTTTTCCAATACCGAATTAAGATATAGCCGAAAAGCATACCTCCCAAGTGGGCAAAATGCGCCACCGAATCTCCGCCATAATTGGCCACGCCCATGAACAGCTCTGCCAATCCGTAGAAAATAACAAAATATTTCGCTTTAATCGGGATGGGAATAAACATCAAATACAGCGGCACATTGGGAAACAGCATGGCGAACGCCAGCAAAATACCGAACACGGAACCGGATGCCCCAATCGTAATCAGATAATTCAACGACGAGTCAAAAGCGATTTGCTGCCCGATGGTAATCCCGTTCGTGACAGCGACGGAATGGACGGAATAGAGCCAAACCAGCTCTTGCACGATGCCGGCGCCAATCCCCGTCACCATATAAAAAATCAAGAAACGTTTCGGCCCCCACACATTCTCCAACACACGCCCGAACATGTAAACACCGAACATATTGAAAAACACATGCGCAAAAGAATGCGTATCATGCATAAACATATACGTCACAAACTGGAACAGGTAAAAATCCGTTACGCCGGGAAAATGCAACCCCAGCCACTTCACTAAATCAATCCCGACCTTCGGCAGCACGATACTGGCCAACCAAACCAATACATTAATAATAATAAGATTTTTCGTTACGACCGGGATACTGCTTAAAAACCCCGAACGATTATTCTGATTCATCATATTTCCGCTAAAATTTAGAGACAAATGTACATAAAAACCTCGAATTATAAACAAAGCACACAAAAATCACTGTTCCATTCCCCGCATTGCAAATTCATTTAGCTTCTATGTACATACAGCTGCCTTCCATGTAATATTTTTTAACACCAAAAGAATCCTCTTTTCCGTGAACAAAAATTATGATTTTCCTGAAAATAGGCAAATTATCTCTAAAAACATAGTAAATCAAGACAAAATTCACTTTTCCCTTTGCTGTATGCCAAAATAGAACTACATTTGAAGTCGATTTTTCATACGAAAATATAACAGATGTTTAATATAATAACAATCAAATCA
>CAYXIX010000204.1:0-3327 GCA_964465405.1 uncultured Parabacteroides sp.
TTTCTTTTTAATTTCACATCCATCAGCGCTTAACAGACTTGATGCACAGGAGCGTACCAAGACAACCGGGCGCTACCACTATATGAAATATAATATGGAAACTGTGTCGGCATTCAAAATCATGTCGCGCAAGTTTCGTATTACAGATATTGAAGGTTACAACACTTTAGCCACCACATTCTTTAACAAGAATGCAGGAATGTTAGCTCGTTATGCCGCCGGCAGCAACAATGTAGAAGATACAATCAAAGATTTACGCAATCTCTATCCCATACATCCATCTACAGCCAATCTCGCCACTTATTATGCCCGTGTGGTAGGATCTTCTTCTCGAAGTGTCTTTGAGTTTATCGGTGCCAACCAAGCAATACGTGATTTCTTGGAAAATGAAGAACAATTCATTAAACGCAACATCGTAACAGCCGATTATCTTTGGGATTATGTATTAGATGTATTTAACGAGGATAATATCCGCTATGGGGCAGTGACAGAACGTTATAATTCTTACCGACGGCAAGTGCAAAATCATGGAGCGGATACTTATGCAGTGTTCAAAGGCATTTTATTGCTTAATGCCCTGAACAATGTGGCAGGAAACGAAACGGTGACACCCAGTGAGGATAATGTAAAGAGTTTGTTTATTGGTACAGATATAGAGTCCCACATTGACGATATATTAAATTGGTTCAATGATAACAGTATAATTCAAAGGGCACCGGGCGGTTTGTTTTCTATACAATTTTCTGCACTTCCTCCGAAAGAGATAGAAGAAATAAAAAAGGAAATGAAAGTGCAGTTCAAATACACTTCGCAATTATTAACTTACGGACAGGAAGTAATCAAAACATTTGATTTGCTAACTTCTAATGTAAGCCGCCCAATAAACATCAAGTTTTTTCCCACCTATGTAAACGAAGCTGCATTGCTTCATCTGATAGAGAAAGCATTGAACGCAGCCAAAAGCTATGAACTGTTCATGGCCGTGATGTTAGGACGGAATAATGAAGAAATGAACGAACTAAAAGCCATTGCCATGCGAGCGATGAGGAATGAACGTTTTTCAAATGTGGTGTTCATTGTCTTTGATGCAGTCTTTGGTGATGATAATTATGAACGTTTCATTGAATATATGGCTAACGCCCAGTGTGCAAGTCGCCATAATTTGGCAGAACAGCGTGCCGCTCACGATAAAAATGCACAAGCCATGATTTCCGATTGGATGAAAGAGATAAGACGCAGCAATTTTACAGTATATCTAAAAGGTGAATGCGAAACATTTTCTACAATGAAGCTGGCTACCGTTATTAATGCAAGTATCTCTCCCATTGTATTTAGTCGCGGGGCAGAAACTCTTGACTTGCTGCGCACACGTGCGCCTAAAACATTCTGGGAAAAAAAGCAAGCCAAAGAAACTGCAAAGAACATACTAATGTTCAATACTTATGATGAGGTAATCAGTAAAGCAACCGGACCAGCTCAGCCATTGAAATATTTATTTCAAGACGCTGTTGATGACAATCTGAATTGGAAAGAAGGTATAAACAAAGAAACACATCCGTTGTATTTGGTGAGTGAGTTTGTAAATCGTAAAATAAAAAACGCAGACAAAACAAAGGAATTTAATTTGGCAGAAAAGTTCATCGAACTGACGCGGCCCCCTTATGGGCTGTTCCCATCGTATGCAGGTATAGCAATGCTGGCATTTGCCATGCGTCCCTGGATAAATAAAATTTATTCCACAGATGGCAAACCTCGATTGGCTCATCATTTGGTAGATGACGTGATTGAAGTTTTCAAATCATGGGAAAGCGGTAAACCAAGTAATAAAATCACTTTTACGTTTGAAACCAAAGAAGCCGGGCAGCTGAGCAAACAATTGATAAAAGCATTTAAACTAAAGTCTCTGAAAACATATTCGGACATTAGCAGTTTGAAAGATGCCCGTTGGGCGATTTCTCACGAATATACTGCGGAAAAAGGTTACCCGCTGTGGGCATTGAAATATGCAAATGGCGTAACCAAAGACATGTCGTCACTTATTGACAAAATTGTGACCGTATCCCTTGACCCCAACATCAACAAAAATCCTGCATTAATGAACGATACGCTTAACTTATTGAGTCGTTATGAATTTGAATTCCCAATGCTACTCAACCGCAGTGGGGCATTTGAGGAAGGATACAATAATTTTCTCAAATCAAACGATATTGTGGCATTAGATGACGAACATTTATTGGATGCCAAAACTTATATCAAGCAACATCTGCAAGGAGAAGTTGGTCTTTGGACGGAAAGGGAAGTAAACGACAAATTAAAGGATTGGAAATTATCGCTTACTCCTTCTATGCCGACACATACTATTTCACCATCACCGGCTAAACCTAAGAATTATCCAAAGCCTTCATCTACGCAACCAAACAGTGTTGTTGTGCATGAGCAACCCAGTCAAACAAAAGTGCAGAAAGCAGTGGAACGTGTCCGCAATATCAATTCATTAACCCAGGCGCAACAAATATTGGAACAACTTTGTGAAGAATTGGGCTATGAAGACATACTTGACATCATATTAGATTATTAAGCGTATGAATAGAACTTTTGAGCATATTGACCACCTGATAGCGGAAGTTAAGAAAGATAAAGTAGCCGAAGGAACTAACTCATCCATGCTTAACCGCTATCCAATACGTTTTGTGCTGTTCGATAATTTTGCTGACTCTAAAGAGTTTGTGAACGAATTAATAGGATTAGGAGTAACTAAAATGCAAAAAATTGTGGATTGGATTGACAAAGATCATCCTGACCAAATTTTGACGCATAGCTATCTGACCGCTTGTATTAAACAGTATGTTGAGGATAATAGCGATTCCGATTGCATTATTGTCCCGTTTTCAGAGTTGGCTCGATTTTACGACAATCATACTGCAAAAGAATTTGAGGTATTGGTTGCGGATATTAAGGGAATACAATCTACTGTTTCTGGTGTTCATCATCGACAACGCAGTTATATTCCAATGATTGGTCAATATGGCAAGATGTCAAAGTTCTTTTCAGATTCTCAATCTATTATTTGGTATTTGGTGGGAGCAAAACAAGAAATTGGATACCATTTGACGCTTACTCAAAGTACTTACCATATGACTGGACTGGAGAAAAACTTTACACTGGTCTCTACCATCACAGACTGGCTCAAAGTATGGCGTGACGATGATGCCAAACCAAACATTATAAGTACTTCAAAATCTATATATGCATTAGCTGGGAATGCTCAGCCAGACAACGCATTGAGCTATACGGTCTGTCATAATGCGTATGAGTTTTTGACCAAGG
>CAYXIX010000205.1:0-3236 GCA_964465405.1 uncultured Parabacteroides sp.
CTATAAATTTAATGCTTTTATCGCTATATCCCTAATTTTCAGCAAAATATTTATTTGGTTATATCGAACTCTCGTTAATATAGGAGGAATTATTATGTACAACACAATTTCCAGACGGCAATTTCTTGCCACAACAGGGGCAATAACCGGAACGGCATTGCTCAATCCTTTAGGGGGAATAGAAGCGGAGGCGGCCAATATCATGGTGCCGGAAGCGAGTAAAAAACTGCGTCTTGCGATGGTCGGGACAGGTATACGAGGAGTATTTATGTGGGGACGGGATTTAATGGAGGCTTACCCGGATTATATGGAGTTTGTCGGACTTTGCGATAAAAACGAAGGACGTTTGGAGACCGGTAAACGGATTATCGGGACCTCTTGCGCGACTTACACGGACTTCGAGAGGATGATGCAGGAAACGAAACCGGATGTGCTGATTGTCACGACGGTGGACTGTACGCATCATGAGTTTATCATTCGGGCAATGGAGTTGGGATGCGACGTCATCACCGAGAAGCCGATGTCGACGGATGAAGAGAAGATACAGGCAATTCTGGATGCGGAGAAACGGACCGGAAAGAAGTGTCGTGTCACGTTCAACTATCGTTATTCGCCCCATCGTGCCAAAATATGGGAGTTGCTTCGTGCGGGTGAGATTGGCGAGATTACGTCGGTCGATTTTCATTGGTATTTGGATACGTCGCATGGTGCCGACTATTTCCGCCGGTGGCATCGGTTGGTGGAAAACAGCGGTTCGCTTTGGGTACACAAGGCCAGCCATCATTTCGATTTGTTGAATTGGTGGATAGATAGTGACCCGGAGAGCGTCTATGCGTTGGGAGATTTGGATCTTTATGGGAAAAATGGGACTTATAGGGCTAAGAACTGCCGGACATGTCCTTATCAATCAAAGTGCCATTTCTTTTGGGATATCACCCGAGATAAGACGTGCATGGATTTGTATGTGGCAAATGAGAAATACGATGGTTACCTGCGTGACGGTTGCGTTTTCTGCGAGGATGTGAATATCTTCGACAAGATGGCGGCGACGATTCGTTATAAGAACGGTGTGCAGGTGGCCTATTCGCTGACGGCTTATTCTCCTTACGAAGGGTATCGGATTGCTTTCAACGGGACAAAAGGGCGTTTGGATGCTTGGATTCAGGAATCGCATCGGACGTCGGACGTGAATTATGATGAATTGATTTTGTATAAGAACTTCGGGAAACGCCAATATATCCAGATACCATTCGGGACATCAGGGCATGGAGGAGGAGATGCATTGTTGAAAGACCAGATTTTCTTGCCAAACACACAAGACCCATATAAACAATGTGCAAGTATCCGCGACGGGGCTTTGGCCTGTCTGGTCGGCATCGCAGCTCGGAAAAGTATCGCTTCCGGAGAACCGGTGATGATTGCCGGTCTGACGACCATCCAGCCGGAAGAAACAAAATTGTATGAACGGATATTATAATAATGTAAGCAAATAGATTTGAAGAGGCTGTTGAAACATGCGTGTTTTGGCAGCCTTTTTTCGTTTTGATGTGCTTTGCATGAAGCGTTTTGCGCACAGCCATGAAGGTACTTCTCCACTGGCATGAAAGTCCGGCTACACTTGCATATAATTTTTTCTACCCGCCGACCAATTGTTTGCCGGATGGAATTGGGAGGGCAAAGCGTAAAACTTGCCAAAAATCTTTATGTTTTCGCGCACACACTTGTGTGGAACCGGAAAAATGTTTTATATTTGTTCCCCGTATTAAAATAGTAAATGGATTTTGGGTATCATGAATGCGTTTCAAAAGGTAAATGAAAAGATGACGAATTACAGATGGACAATCTGTGCAATGTTGTTTTTTGCGACGACCGTAAATTATTTGGATCGTCAAGTGCTTTCTTTAACATGGGATGAATTTATCAAGCCGGAGTTTCATTGGAACGAATCTCATTATGGTACGATTACATCTGTGTTTTCCATTGTGTATGCGATCTGCATGTTGTTTGCAGGGCGTTTTATTGACTGGATGGGGACAAAGAAAGGTTACTTGTGGGCGATTGGTGTTTGGTCGTTAGGTGCTTGTATGCATGCTTTGTGTGGTATTGCTACGGAACATTATGTAGGAATGCATAGTGCTGCAGAATTAGTGGCTGCGACAGGTGACGTGGTTGTCATATTGGCCACTGTGAGCATGTATTTCTTCTTGGCTGCCCGTTGTATTTTGGCTTTAGGAGAGGCAGGAAACTTTCCGGCGGCCATTAAAGTGACGGCAGAGTATTTCCCGAAAAAAGACCGGGCTTATGCAACTTCTATTTTTAACGCAGGTGCTTCTATCGGTGCGCTAATTGCTCCGTTGACCATTCCTATTTTGGCCAAACTATGGGGTTGGGAAATGGCGTTTTTCATTATTGGTGCGCTTGGCTTTATTTGGATGGGCTTGTGGGTGTTTATGTACACGACCCCGGATAAGAGCCGGTATGTAAATAAAGCCGAACTTGCCTATATCGAGCAAGATAAAGCCGAAGAGAATGTTCCCGTCGTTGAAGAAAAAGAAGAAAAAAAGATGGGTTTCTTGCAATGTTTTACATTCCGGCAGACATGGGCTTTTGTCGTAGGTAAGTTTATGACGGATGGCGTTTGGTGGTTTTTCCTTTTCTGGACACCTTCTTATTTGAATACGCAGTTTGACATCAAGACTTCCGACCCGTTAGGCATGGGCTTGATTTTCACCTTGTATGCGATAACGATGTTATCTATTTACGGAGGGAAGTTGCCGACGATTTTCATCAACCGTAGCGGTATGAATCCGTACGCGGCACGTATGAAAGCGATGTTGATATTTGCTTTCTTCCCGTTGTTGGTGTTGTTGGCGCAGCCGTTGGGTACGATATCGCCTTGGTTCCCCGTAATTGTGATAGGTATAGGAGGTGCTGCTCATCAATCGTGGTCGGCTAATATATTCTCGACGGTAGGTGATATGTTCCCTAAATCAGCGATTGCAAGTATAACGGGAATAGGAGGAATGGCAGGTGGCGTAGGTTCCATGATTTTGCAGAAAGTGGCAGGCGATCTTTTTGTTTATGCCGATCAGACACAAATGGCATTTCTGGGCTTCACAGGCAAGCCGGCGGGTTATTTCATCATATTCTGTGTTTGTGCCGTTGCTTATTTGGTAGGTTGGATTATCATGAAGATTTTGGTGCCGAAATATAAAGTAATAGTTTTGGAATAAAAA
>CAYXIX010000206.1:0-3231 GCA_964465405.1 uncultured Parabacteroides sp.
AGCGGCTTATAACTTCAAGAGAGTCATGAAGACGCTTGGGAACCTTATTCAGAAAATCCACGAGATACTGTGGATTTATCTCACAGAAAGGGGCTTTTTAAGGGTCATCCCTTTTATTGCTTTGACGATTAAAAAGAAAACAACCAAGACGAGGATGATGAAGGCGCCCGAAGGGATGTTGAGGAAATAAGAGAGGAAAAGACCGGCTACGCAACCGAGAAAGCCCAGCGCGATGCTGCCGAAGATTATTTTACGGAAGTCGGACGTCAGGAGGTTGATGGTGATTTGCGGCAGTGTCAGGAGGCTTATCAGCAGCATGATGCCAACGAGCCGGATGGAAAGCACAATGGTCACGGCGATAAAGCACATCATCCCGTATTCAATCCAGCGGACGGGCAACCCTTGCGTTCGAGCAAAGTCGCGGTCGAAGGCGACGTACACAATTTCCCGGTAAAAGAGTCCAAATAGCACGACCAATGCGATTGCCAGTAAGGTGATGGCAATCAAATCGCCCTGCGTGATGGTCAGGATATTGCCGAAGAGATAGGCAGTGAGGTTTGGGGCATAACCGGGTGTGAGGAAGATGAAGATGACGCCCAATGCCATCCCTAAAGACCAGACGCCCGCAATGGCCGAATCTTCGCGCACGCTCTGCGACCGGCTCGCCCACTCGACACCGAACGCCGAAAGCACGGCAAACGCCATCGCCATCCAAATGGGATTCACTCCCAAATAGAAGCCTAATCCCAAACCTCCGAAGGAAGCGTGCGTGATACCGCCGCTGATGAAGACGAGCCGCCGGGCGACGATGTAAGTACCCACGATGCCGCAAACAACGGCTGTCAGCAGGCTGCCCTGCAGGGCATGTTGGAAAAAGCTGTATTGCAGTAAATCTGTCATAAACAAGTTAGTGTATCCGTCGTTCGCCGACAATCAAGAAGGCTTCGTCTTTCAGCACATCGGGTAGGTTGACCGCTCGCAGCTGGAGGCTGCGCAGCCAACCAGCCACTTCGGTGTCTTTGAGTGTGTAGAGTACTTCGCGGAACTCGTCGACCGATGCGTCGTCGTAAGCATCGGCCGCCGTTCCCCGAAAGCGGTCCAATTCTTCATCGTCATAATATTCAATCTTCTTACTGACGGCTGCCAGCAGGCTGTCGCGTTCGCATATCTCATGTTGCCCGCAACATTCGCCTTCGATCGCCAGCTCCTTTGGTTCGGGAATTTCGGTGATTTCGCCGCGTTCCAGCATGCGTTGCAACTTTCGATTACGGAAATAGCCCGCAAGGGCGGCGACCATTCCTAAAATGACAATCCCTATCAGTAGATACCACATATCGCGTCCCTCTTTTATACTTCGTTTTTTGTTTTGCTTTCAATGGTGAAGCCGGCTGCTTGCAAATCGTCCCAAAAACGGGGATAACTCTTGCTGACAACCTGTGGGTCGGCTATCTCGATTCCTTCCGGACGGAGCAAGGCGGCAGGAGCAAATGCCATCGCCATCCGATGGTCTTCGTAGGTGGCGATGACAGGTTGCGCCTCCGGTTCGCAATGCGCGCCTTCCCATGTAAGCACACCAATCCCGTTGTCTGCCAACAGATAGCCCAATTTGCGAAGCTCCGTTTTCAGCGCCTTGATGCGGTCTGTTTCCTTAATGCGCAGGCTTTGTAGACCGGTGAAATGGAAAGGGATGCCAAGCATCGCGCAGGTGACGACGAAGGTTTGTGCCAAATCGGGCTCATTGACAAAATCATAGTGCAACTTCTTCGTTTCGTGTTGCACCTGCTTTAATATCACCCCTTGCACTGTGTAGTCTGTCCGGACGCCGAGCCGGGCAAACAACGTTGCTCCGGTTGCATCACCCTGCAAGCTGTTTTTGAACAGCCCCGACAACTCGACTTCCGCTCCGCGTGAAAGGGCTGCCATCTCGTACCAATAGGAGGCCGCACTCCAGTCGGACTCGACGGTGAAAGGGACGGGCGTATAGTTTTGCGGCCGCACGCGGATGGTCGCACCTTCCCACGTCGCTTGCACACCATATTGTTTCATCAATTGGAGCGTCAGGCGGATATAAGGTTTCGAGATGATGTTTCCTTCCAAATGCAGGGTCAATCCTTTTTCCATCAACGGGGCAATCATCAGGAGTGCCGAAATGTATTGCGAACTAACACTGCCCGAGAGCGAAATCTCGCCTCCTTGCAGCGCACTGCCGAAAATGCGCAAGGGCGGGTATCCCTCTTTGTCGATATATTCGACACGCGCTCCCAATGCATTCAGCGCATCAACAAGGATTTTAATCGGACGGTTCCGCATCCGTTCCGTCCCGGTGATAGTCCATTCGCCCACGATTTTGGACAGAAAGGCGGTCAGGAAGCGCATCGCCGTGCCGGCTGCGTGGATGTCAAAATCGCGGTCGTTCGAATGAAGGGCTTTTATCATCACTCCCGTATCGTCGCAATCCGACAAGTTTTTTATTTCATACGGACTGTAGCTCAGTGCGTTGAGAATTAATACACGGTTGCTGATACTTTTCGAGGCAGGCAGTTTGACAGACGCATTCAGTGTCGCCGGAGCAGTTATTTTGTACTTCATTTGATTCTGTGATTAAATCGCCTACAAAAGTAGGGAATTTCTCGCTGGCATACAAATGAGGCTTTCCTTTTATAGGGCGATTGATGCCCCACACACGTGGAGCATCAATCGCCCTATTTCAGGGTTTTATGGCAACCTGTATCGTGATTGGCCGTTGGAAGACGACGAAGATGGAGGCATAAGGTTCCAGTGTAAGAGGTACAGTTGTCCCAGATGGCTGTTGTTCGAATGCTTTTGCCTCCTCGATTTCACCTGTGACGGCATCCCATAATTCCGGTTGCAGGCCATTGACATGGAAATGGGCATAGATGGTTCTCCGTTCTGCTGTTTGGTTGCTCACGAAATAGAGGAGTGATGAACCGTTCCGATAGTGAATGTATTCGAAGTCCGCCTGATTAGGGACATCTGTCAGGCTGAAGTCGGGCGAACAGGTGAATGTATGGAGATAGACGCAATTTAACCTGGCACAGACTTCGTGATCGAATGCAGGTTTTTGGTCGTGCCATAACTCGTCGTTCCAATGCGGGCCAATAGTCGTAAAGGATTCGGTACCCACAATAGGTTTTCCATAAATATGGGCGGCCGAGCATTCATTTGTTTCGTGAGGTCGACGAGATGAGTCGGGTCAATCTTGTAAATAGT
>CAYXIX010000207.1:0-3221 GCA_964465405.1 uncultured Parabacteroides sp.
GAGAAATTAGAATGGGCACATCAGGCAGTTTTGACAATGGAAGACTCTTGCCGTTATCGTTTGGATAGCCTTTTCCGCTTGGAGTTAGAGGCGAAGCAAGTTCCCGTTTTATGGAGCGCGGTTTGTTGCCTGAGAGGTAAGGATACGTTGTCTGTTTCCCCCAAAAGTCGATTACAAGAAGAATTTTTGTTGGATGAATGCGTGTATCGAAAAAATACGGTTGAAGCAAATCATATAACCTTACGTGCATACATGCAGTTGTCGATTGCTGCATTGTTAAATCAGTGGTATACGTATTTGTTTTTGGTTTGGTTGATAGGGCTTGCTGTTTTTTATATGTATAAGAAACGGAAACGGGGAAATACGGGAGAATCGGTTTCTTACCTTCGTTTGAGGGAAGATTTGTTTTTTGACGAACTGAATGGTGTCTTGAAAAGTGGCGAACAAATATTGCAGTTGAAGAATTTGGAGAAGAAATATTTTTGTGCGTTTTTGCAAGCGGAAAAATATGTTTTGTCTTTTGAATATTTACTTGCTTATATCCATGATTATAAGAACATTGTAGAACCTCGATATAAAGATAAAAAACGAATTTACCAAGAAATAAATGTTTTACGGAAAATATTGAAAGATTTTGGTATAGAAATCAATCCCGTTCCCGGAACGGGTTATCGAATGAAATTAGGAGAAAGGGATGGATTCAAACGGCCATCGCACGGTTGAAAGATGCGTTAAAACCGATTCCCGAAATCGATATTGTTTCGATTTCGGGTGTTGGGTATAAATTGGAATCTCATTGAGGCTTCTTGTTGGTTGGCTTTTCCCTTCCGGGTAAATCTAAAAAAGCTTCGGGTAATTGGATTTACCATCCGGGTATATCCGATTGGTTATGGATGATTTTAGCGTGTAAAATTAACCCATCAATCATCTATTTTTATATTTCTTAAAATGTAAACAGTTCTATAAGAGAGGCTTGCTTTTTATTGATTTTTTGCCTTTTGGGCTTTTTGACGACCTGTTTTTCTCTATTTTGGGCAAAAATCCGGATGTCCGACGTGGAGTCGGTTGCGGGGGGGGTACCCGGCATTTCGGGATGCGCAAGTGCCAGACATCTCTTTTTGAAGGGATATTGTTGAAAATAGGAAAGGAATATGATTGAAATTTTGTGTAATGAAAAAAATCTTTTATCTTTGCAGCCAAATCAAGGTGTAACGGTTCTGCGTCCGTAGGCCGTTAGTAAAAGGGAATCCGGTGTGAATCCGGAGCTGTACCCGTAGCTGTAAGTTCTATGATTCCTCGGCACGACTCAGTTGCCACTGTATGCGGTTTGACTGCGTATGGGAAGGCGCCGATAAAAGGAATGAACGAGCCAGAAAACCTGCCATGATTTTTGATAACGTTTGCTCCCTCGGGTAAAGGGAACAAAAAGAAAGAAGCAACATGCACAACAACTGTTTGAAACAATGGGGAATAGCCTTGTTTGTAGGGCTGTTCCCGAGAGTAGGTTTGCAAGCGCAGGTCGATACGACCACTTACCACGAACTTTATGGCGTGGAGGTGGTGGCGAAGAAACGGCATGCCGTGACGCGCGAAGGGGCGCCGTTGCAGGTGTTGGACCGTACGGGGATTGAGCGGCTGGGCGTACAAGACTTGTCGGAAGCAGTGAAACGATTTTCCGGTGTGACCGTACAGGATTATGGGGGTATCGGCGGGCTGAAAACGGTTTCGGTGCGCAGTCTGGGGGCCAAACATACGGCAGTCAGCTACGATGGCGTGACGGTGACTGACGCACAAAGCGGACAGGTCGATATCAGCCGTTTCTCGCTTGACAACGTAGAGATGGTCTCACTCTCCATCGGGCAGGCTGACGACATTTTCCAGACGGCACGGATGTATGCGTCGGCGGGCGCGTTAAACATCCGAACGGTAACTCCTGCGTTCAAAGATAAGTCGTTCAACACACAAATCAAACTGAAAGGAGGTTCGTTTGGGTTGGTGAACCCGTCGTTGCGGTATGAGCAGAAAATCGCTTCGAATTATGCCATCACGCTGAACGCCGATTATCAGCGTGCAGACGGGCAGTATCCTTATACACTGACGAATGGCAATATCGTGACGGAAGAGAAGCGGCACAACAGCGATATTGACAACTACATGGGCGAAGTCAATCTTTTTGCCGATTGGAAACGGGGCGGACACATGCAAGTGAAAGGGTATTGGTTTGATTCGGAACGAGGCTTGCCGGGTTCGGTCGTCCTCTACAACGATTACCATACGGAACGGCTGGAAAACCGGAACGGTTTTGTGCAGGCTGCTTATGACAACCGCTTCAATGAACGGTTTGCCTTGAAAGTGTTGGGGAAGTTTGATTATGCCTGGACGCGCTATAAAGATTTCCATAGCCAATATGTAGGGGGGGTACAGACGGATGTATATACACAACGGGAGGCTTACGGGTCGGCTGCGCTTTTGTACACGCCGGTGGAACATTTTTCTTTCTCTTTGGCAGAGGATTTCTTCTATAATACGTTGGACGCGACGACTCCGAAGTGTCCTTTCCCGGAGCGTTGGACGTCGCTCACAGCGTTGGCGGCACAGTATCAAGACGAACGGCTGACCGCTACGGCCAGTTTGCTGGGGACATTCATCACGGAACGGTTGGAAATTGGCGAACCGGCGCCGGATAGGAAAAAACTTTCTCCTGCTGTGAGCCTTTCTTATCGTCTGTTTGCAGAACAGAATTGGCGGATACGGGCTTCGTATAAGCACTCTTATCGCATTCCGACTTTCAACGATTTGTATTATGACCGGCTGGGAAATCGGGAACTGAATCCGGAAAAGGCGGTGCAGTATAATTTCGGTATGACGTGGAGCGGTGATATGTGGAGTTGGGCGTTGGAGTACTTGAGCCTGTCGGTAGATGGTTACTTTAATCGGGTGACGGATAAGATTGTTGCTCTTCCGACGATGTTCATCTGGAAAATGATGAATCAGGGGCGGGTGAATATCGGTGGAATCGATGCGAATGTATCAGCCCGTTGGCAATTGCCTGCGTCGTTTGCGTTGTCGTTGGATGGTTCGTACACATGGCAACATGCGGTAGACCGGACGGAAAAAGGAACCAAAATCTATGGTGACCAGATACCTTATACGCCGGAACATGCAGGAAATGTTTCAATCGGGTTGGAAGATGCTTGGGTGAATGTGGCATGGACGCTGTT
>CAYXIX010000208.1:0-3194 GCA_964465405.1 uncultured Parabacteroides sp.
TGCGGTCTTGTTACTAAAGAAAATTTCACGAAAACAAAAAGTTTAAATCACTTCATTAAATACAACCACACCTTGTTCCACCTATCAAAATATTTATCAACAAGAACCTCCTTATCCGATGATATATTTCGCTCCCGGCAACTTGCTGACCCCAAATGCAAACGCCCATGCGCAAACAAAGGTGAAGAGCATCGAGACCGGAACCAAAAGCGGGACGGGCGTCCCCAGCCACTGGGCGAACATATAAGATGGGCCGACGAAGAAGTAATGCACGCAATAAAGCCCGAAGCCGCAGCGCGTCAGGTTCGCCAGTGCACAACGAATCGTCGGGGCATGGACACGGACTTTTTGCACCATCAAGAAAATGGCAATCGCCATCAGCGCCACGTTAGGCGAACAATAGGTGAAAAACAACTCCATGCCCTCTTCGCTCACATGCGGGTCGGACGTCATGTGACGGAAACCGACGAGCGTGACAAGATAACCGACAAGGAAGAGCGGAAGGGCAACCGACAAGGTTTTCCCCACCGACCAATCGTTCCCCCTTCCCAAATAATGCCCCAACAAGAGATAGCCATTGAAGCCGGCAAAATAATAGAACATCCCGAAGGCATTCCACGAGCAGGTTCCGAACTGATAACGCGAGACAAACTCCGTCAGATAAGGAACGAAAAGCGAGACGAACCAAAGCAGCAGGAAACCGCGTTTTGCCCGGCGGGAAGCGCGTTCTACCCAAGAGGAAAATATCGGCAGATAGAGATACAAGCCAATCAAGGCATAGATGTACCACATCGGCGTGGCGTAGACCGTAAACGTAAGCGGAATCATCGCGATGGTCAGCAGCGCATCCGCGAGCGATGCCGAAGGATTCGGTTCCCACGGGAAGAAGCGCGTCACCAATTCCGCACTTCCGCCCACCGCCTGTATGAACCAAGGCGCAAGGTCGAACAAGACCGACCAAAACAGGAAGGGGAAGAAAACACGCGGAATGCGTTTCCGATAGAAAGCCGACATCGTTTGCCTCACGGGCAAAAGCAGGAAGCCGGTCATCATCACAAACAACGGCACACAGGCACGCAGCGCAGAGCCGTAGACCGAGCCCCAGAAATTAAACTCCGGATTGGCACGCGACTCGGGCGAAGCGTTAAACGGATCCGTACAATGCACGGCTATCACCAGCAGGATGGCGATAAGACGGAGAACGTCCAGCCAGACGATATGCGGCCGGACAGCTGTCGGTTGAACAGTCTGCATGGTAAAATCAGTTAAAATTTATGCGAAGATACATCTTTTTCCCGCATAATTGTAACATCTTTGGACCCGTTCTCGTCTTCCTTACAAAACAACAAACCTAAGAACGAAACGAGATGAAACAGTGTATCGCAATTCTACTACTTCTTCTCACCTGCCAAGCGGGACGGGCACAAAGCGTGAACCAACTGTTTGACGACTTCTCCAATCAAGAACATGTCACACACGTAAAGATCGGCCCTTTCCTGATGAAACTGAGCAGTCTGTTTACGGAGACAATGGGTGTCAAAAGCATCGAAGTGCTCGCGTTCGACGAATGCGACCGTGCCGTTAGGGGAAAACTCTATGATGCCATCCGGAATCTGAAAGACCCGGATTTCGAAACGATGGTGACGAGCAACGAAGAGGGAAGCCGCACGAAAATCATGGTGCGCATCGACAAAGAAATGATTCGCGAACTGGTGATTCTGACAGCTGAAGAAACCGACGGCGCTTTAGTCCGCATCAAAGGGAAAATCAAACCATCGGATATCCAGCGGGTGATAAACGACCATCAGGATGGATGCTGAAAGTTTTAAAAAGCGATTCCTCCCTTTTCATGCCAAGCTTTTTCGGGTAGCCCGTGCTTTGATCGGCAACGAAGCAGACGCGGAAGACCTGCTGCAAGAGGCGTATTACAAACTTTGGAAGCAACGGGACGAACTGGCAGACATCCGCAACGCAGAGGCTTTCTGCGTGACATTGGTCAAAAACCTTTGCCTCGATTTCCTCCGTTCGCCCCACGCCAACCGGCACGAAGAGACAATCGAAGAAACCTTTTCCCTCTCGGCAAAGTCGGTGCCCGACGAGGAACTGGAGAGTAAAGAGCAACTTAAAGAGGTCAGCCGACTCATTGACCTCCTGCCCGAAAACCAACGGCAAGTACTTCGCCTGCGAAGTATCAACGACTGCTCGATGGAAGAAATTGAACACATCACCGGACTGAGTGCCGGAAATATACGCGTATTACTTTCCAGAGCCCGCAAAACGCTCCGAGAACAACTTCAAAAAATAGAAAGGAAAGTTTTATGACAGACAAACAAATCGACAAACTGATTGACCGCGCACTGAAAGCGGAACAGCCACTGCCGGAAGGACTTTCCCGGCGGCTGGAGCAACAAATCGAGCTTTGGGTGGCACAAGAAGAAGACAAAGGGAAGCGTTTCCACCTGCGTAAACAGACATTCTATTGGATGGGTGGTATCGCGGCCTCTCTGTTGTTATGCGTGGGCATTTTCTTTTACACAACACTGTCTAACACGCCAAATAGGCTTGCCGACACCTATACAGACCCGCAAGAAGCAGCCATCGCTGCCGAAAAAGCCTTGCTCCTACTGGCCGACAACCTCAATAGAGGATTTGCCCAAATAGACAATGCGGAAAAAGGAATACAGAAAATAAACAACATATTAAATAAACATTTAAACAATTAATCATTATGAACACAAGAAGCTTATACATTTTTTTATTCTGCTGTTGTGCAAGTATATGTTTTGCACAAGACAAACTTTTCGAGAAATATGCCGACATGGATGACGTGGAAGCCGTCTACATTTCCCAAAAGATGTTCGATCTGATGTCTAACATCAACAGCGGCGGACTCGACCTGATGTACTTGCGAGAGAGAGTTGACAACCTGCAAATTCTGACTACAAAGAAGAAAGAAATCAGCGCACAAATGCAGAAAGATTTCAGAGACCTTGACTACAAATCATACGAGGTACTGATGCGCGTCAAAGAGGAAAACGAACAGGTTCATTTTTACATCAAGCAAGACGGAACAATCATCAACGAAATGATCATGCTTGCTGACAGTAGTTCGGAATACGTCGTCATCCGGCTGATTGGAAAGTTTACATTGCAAGACATACAGCAAATGGCACAACGCATTTCGAGATAAAAAT
>CAYXIX010000209.1:0-3143 GCA_964465405.1 uncultured Parabacteroides sp.
GACCGATGAGTTTTTCCCTTTGAGGCGTTGCGTTTCTATTTGGATTATTCACTCAATGAATTCCAACCTTGCGCCTTAAGCTCAACCTCTCCTCCATCACGTCCGACCAAATAATTCCCCAATTCAGGTTTTGTAATGTAGCCTATCACCTTAACGCCTTTCATATCAGACACTTTGTCATGATCAGGAAGAGGCACCGTAAACAACAGCTCGTAATCCTCTCCTCCATTTAAAGCGGCTGTCACCAAGTTCATATTAAACTGTTCGGCCATTACCGCAGTTTGATAATCAATCGGAATCCGATCTTCATAAATACGGCATCCCACATGACTTGCCTGAGATATATGCAATAATTCAGAAGAAAGACCATCTGATACATCCATCATTGCTGTCGGGACAATACCTGTGTTTCGAAGCATTTCTATGATATCTTTCCGTGCTTCCGGCTTCAACTGTCGTTCCAACAAATACTCTTTTCCGGCAAAGTCAGGAGTAAAATCTTTTTCTCCTCTAAAAATTTGCTTTTCCCGCTCCAAAAGTTGCAGTCCCATATAAGCAGCCCCAAGATCACCCGAAACGCAAATCAAATCGGTTTCTTTTGCTCCATCTCGACACACAACTCGACCTTTTTCTCCTTCTCCTATGCAAGTGATACTTATACAAAGCCCTGTCAAAGACGCAGACGTGTCACCTCCGACAATATCGACACCATACACATCGCAAGCCAATTTTACTCCCGAATAAAATGCATCCAGATCCTCAACCGAGAAACGCCTAGAAATCCCAAGCGAAACTGTAATTTGTTTCGGCTGCCCGTTCATGGCATAAATATCAGAGAAATTGACCACTGCAGATTTGTAGCCCAAATGTTTCAGCGGAACATACGTCAGGTCAAAATGAATTCCTTCCAACAACAAATCCGTTGTCACCAACACTTGCTTTGATGTATAAGAAAGAATCGCGGCATCATCTCCTACGCCTTTAATCGTACTATCATTCTTCAGATCCAATTTATCTGTCAGGTGATGGATTAAGCCAAACTCACCCAGCGTCGCTATTTCTGTTCTATTACTCATTTCTTTTTATTCCTTTCTGCCTGCAAAAGTCCATTAGATGTTTTTCTATTTTTTCATCAAAAACCGAACGATTATAAAACTCAACCTTTATCGGCAAACAATACAATACTTTCCGCCATTCTGACGGGAGTATAGAAGATTCTCGCAATCGTGCCGCATCTTTTTCAGTTACTATAATCAACTTTCCTTCCGAGTGCATACTCCCAAATACAGCTTCCATCCTACGAAAATCAGCCATACTAAAGACATGATGATCAGGGAAAAGAATCGGAACGACCCGCCCCGAATAACGTTTCACCTCTCGAATAAATGGGTCAGGGGAAGCAATACCTGCAATCACTAAAATATCTTCCTCCAT
Organism: uncultured Parabacteroides sp.; assembly: GCA_964465405.1. Lineage (GTDB taxonomy): Bacteria > Bacteroidota > Bacteroidia > Bacteroidales > Tannerellaceae > Parabacteroides. The sequence continues at coordinate 1,435 of CAYXIX010000209.1, forward strand.
ATTGATATCTTCCCGTCGCAACGAACGCGCCTCAGTTGGAAACACAGGCATAATCTCATCATATACAATACGCGTGAAAAACAACTGCTGCCATGGCTGCAAGCTCATATTATTTTCAATCACCCGAAAATCAATCGGCTTCATTCCTGTTTCGCACCTCGTCACAATCACGACATCTGCCCGTTCCACTCCCCGAGAAGGTTCTCTCAAAAGACCAACAGGCAACAAACGATCTTTATAAAAAAGCCGATGTACATCCGTCAACATAATTGAAAAAGAGGGAGAGACATAGCGATGCTGAAAGGCATCATCCAACAAAATTACTTCAGGCCGCTCGTTTTCAGGCAATCGAAGTAAATTCCAAATGCCTCTCCTCCGGTCAGCATCTACCGCAACCAATACATCCGGGAATTTATATTTCATCTGGTACGGTTCATCGCCCAAATCACGCTCTGTGGTGGTCGAAGTGGCCAATAGAAAACCGGAAGATCTCCGTTTATATCCCCGACTCAACACAGCCACCCGATATTTTGTTTTCAATAAACGAATCAAGTATTCCGTGTGCGGCGTCTTTCCTGTCCCGCCTACAGACAAATTACCAATACAAATTACCGGTATCGGGAAACGTTCAGAAGGCAATATATCCCAATCAAACAGCAAATTTCGCAACCAGACCCCGATTCCATATAAAAAAGAAAACGGTGCCAACTTGCAACGAAACCTTATTTCACTGTTTGTATATTCGTTCCCCATCTCTCTTTCTCTAATTTTTCTTCGCAACCTTATTGAAGCCACATCCTGTCAGACTTCCTCAATAATAGACTTTATTTCAACAAAAAACCGTCTATCTGCTCCACAAACTGTTCCCGCGAGAGTGCTCCTTGAAACATTCTAGGCTGTTCTTTCACCGGGATAAACAACAACGAAGGAATGCTCTGGATGCCAAAAGCAGCAGCCAATTCCTTCTCATTATCCACATTGATTTTATAAACGGTCAATTTTCCCTGATACGTTCCTGCCAGTTCCTCTAAAATAGGAGCGACTCGCTTACAGGGGCCACACCAATCAGCATAAAAATCAATAATAGCAGGTTTATCCCCCTCATATATCCATTCGGATGGATTCTTTTCATAATTATACACTTTTGACAGAAAATCCGCTTTTGTCAAAACAACCACTTTCCCTTCCGACAACGCATTTACTTCCGTTTTTGCCTCCTCCTGCGCAGGAACCGTTCCTTTATCCGATTTAGCCGATACAGAACAAGCAGACCACAACAAGGCGATTGCCATCAACAACAAGTTCTTCAACTTTTCCATATAAAATCCATTTGCTATAATTAATCTTTTCTCTTTCAGCCACAAATATAGGTATTTTTTACACAGAGCGTACGACAAGCAAGACAAAGCATACATCTATACAGGCTAAACACATAAATGTAAGCATTCGAAGAAATACACATTGTACACCTTGAGGTTTGATTGTAGCTTTGCGGTAACGAATACAATCAAACCTCAATTATTATGAATAGACTGGAATTTGAAGAATTAGAATTGCAGGTACAACAAAGCGGCCTGCCGTTGATCGTACCTGCAACAAATAGGTGTAAGTTATTCCACCTATCACTACCGGCGTAAAAAATGTTCAGTTGACAGGGAGAGTGTCAGACAGGAGTTGGCTCCCATCAGTTTTAAACAGTCTGTCACGGA
>CAYXIX010000210.1:0-3117 GCA_964465405.1 uncultured Parabacteroides sp.
ATTCGTTCTTTCAACTCTTCTAACATCCTCACACGTTCCAAAGAGAACGTATTGTCGTGTGTTTGCAAATAGTTGAGCAGGATGAGGGCGCGTTGGAGGATGGGAGTCTCTTTGTCGGGATACAGATAGCTCTCTTCAATCAGGGTTTTGACGCCGATTTCAAGGCGTAGAAAACCACCGTTGTCGTCTTGGTTAAGACGTTGGACGAGTGTGTCGGGTTGCTCGGTCATCAAAGTCTGGTGATCCAGCTTGAGCGAGGTGTAAACGGTTTGTATTAACTCAGGGTTATGCCGGGCTGCGTTGGTATTACGGTTGGTCACGATTTGGAGCACGACTTTGGCCAGCTCCTCGATTTGTACCATGATGAAATCTCTTCGAAGCATGAATTCTTGTTTTAGTTAATGGTAATTTTGGATATCCGGATGTCTTTTTTCGGGCGGTCATATTGGTCTCGTGGCTGGTTCACGATGATGTCCAGTACGTCGAATCCTTCGGTAAGTTCTCCATAGACTGTATATTGGCCGTCTAAGTGGTGGCAACCTCCGACTGTTGTGTAGGCTTTCCGTTGTTCGTCCGTGAAGAGCAGATGGCCGGGTGTAGCACGTATCATCGAGTCGATTTGTGCATTGATTTTCTTGAGCCGTTTGATATATTCGCGTTTATTGCTGGTTTTTTGCATGCGCAATTCAGCCCGGACCGGATAAAAGAATTTTTCCATCGCCTCCTGTTTGATTTTCTGATTGGCGATGAGTTCCAGCGTATCCAATTCGCCTTCCCTATACACTTTGCCTTGTACGATGAAGAACTGCGACATGTCTGATTTCTTTTCCGGGTTTACGTCGTCGTTTTGGCGTGGAGCGGCCAATGCGCCGCGCTTGTTGAAATGCTCCGGTTTCATTTCGGGCATGATTTCCGCGCTTCGGTCGCCAAAGCCGCAACGTGCTCCCGGTGCAGCGTTGCGCGAGTCAGGTGCACCTCCTTGTATCATGAATTCGGGTAAAACGCGTGTGAACAGCGTCCCGTCATATTCACCGGCGCGGGCCCTTTGGATAAATGCGTTTATATGGCCCGGTACATCGTCATACAGGATGGCTTTCATAGTCCCGACGTTGGTCTGGATGGTGACCGTGTACTTAGGTGTTGCCGGTATCGTGTCTGTTCTTTCTTGTTCTTGCCCGGAAATGGGCGTGATACAGGCCAATAGCCCTAATAATATGGAATGATACCTTTTCATATACATAGAATTTTGCCGGGTAAAGGTACAATAATATGTTGTTAAACACAAAGTAAATAGTTACCTTTGCGCGCTTCAAAAACAAATTAAAGGTTAGAAACATATATATGGATTGGTTTGTCGATTTATTATGTGGGGAAAGTGTGGGACACTCCATACTGCTGCTTTCGGTTGTTATCGCAGCGGGGATACAATTAGGTAAGATAAAAGTTTTCGGTGTATCTCTGGGAGTTACGTTTGTTTTGTTTGTCGGAATCATCTTAGGGCATTTTGGATTCACGGTGAACCAGGATGTCCTTCATTTTTTCCGGGAATTCGGGTTGATACTGTTTGTCTATTCCGTCGGGATGCAAGTCGGGCCCGGTTTCTTTTCCTCTTTTAAGCATGGAGGGGTGGTTCTGAATATCTTGGCGGCAGCCGTTATCGTTTTGGGGGTTGTGACTGCGATTATTTTGTATTATGCGACAGATATCCCGATGTCGACAATGGTCGGAATCCTTTCCGGTGCCGTAACGAATACGCCGGGACTGGGAGCGGCGCAGCAAGCTTATATGGATATGTATGGTGTGACGGATAATACGATTGCTTTGGGTTATGCTGTTGCTTATCCGCTGGGAGTTGTAGGCATTATTTTGTCGATTATTTTAGTCAAGTATATTTTCCGGGTATCCTTTGATAAGGAAAACGAACAATTGAATAAGGAAGACACGACGCATACCAATGAGGCGAAGCCGGTTTCGCTGCTCGTAAAAAATCCGGCGATTTTCAACAAAACGGTGGCAGAGTTGTCAAACCTCATGGAGCATCGCGAATTTGTTATTTCCCGCATTTGGCGCGACAGCGACAAGCAGATTGAAATCGCTTCAGCCAATTCTGTTTTGCATGAGAATGATAAGGTGTTCGTCATCACGACAGAGACGGATGTCGAAACGGTTAAGACTTTTATTGGCAAGGAAATTGATATGGAGCGTAAACAATGGATCCGCATGGAAAGCCAGTTTATCAACCGCCGCATCCTGATTACGAAGCCTGAACTGAACGGTAAACGGTTGGGACAACTGAAACTGCGCAAGCTGTATGGCATCAACATCACGCGCATCAACCGTGCCGGCATGGACCTCGTCGCTACGCCGGGACTGACTTTGCAGGTGGGCGACCGGGTAAATGTGGTCGGTACGGAAACCGCAGTCGCCAATGTGGAAAAACTGTTGGGCAACTCCATGAAGCGGTTGAATGAGCCGAATTTGTTGACGATTTTTGTCGGCATCGCATTGGGTATTATTTTAGGAGGCATTCCGATTTCGTTTCCCGGCATTCCGCAGCCGGTTAAGTTGGGACTCGCCGGCGGTCCGCTGATTGTTTCGATATTAATTAGCCGTTTCGGGTATCACTATAAATTGATTACTTATACGACGCAGAGTGCGAACCTGATGTTGCGCGAAGTTGGTATCACGCTCTTCCTTGCGTGTGTAGGTATCAGTGCCGGCGACGGTTTTGTGGAGACGATTGTCAACAACGGTGGCCTCTCGTGGGTCGGTTATGGATTTATCATCACCTTTGTGCCGTTGATGATTGTCGGGTGTATCGGGCGTTATTTCTATAAAGTCAACTATTTTACCTTGATGGGATTGATTGCCGGTAGCACGACAGACCCGCCCGCTTTGGCCTATTCGAATGCGACGGCCGGCAACGATGCGCCGTCCGTCGGTTACGCAACGGTTTATCCGCTCGCAATGTTCCTCCGGGTGCTGACTGCGCAGTTGCTGATTTTGTTCTTCTGCTGAAAATTTTAATAGATTCCCATATAAAATGTATTCGACGACCGTCAAACGCAAAACTTGCCGGCGGCTAATCGAATTTACTTACCGGTTGGCTGCCAATTG
>CAYXIX010000211.1:0-3086 GCA_964465405.1 uncultured Parabacteroides sp.
AAAATGGGTCGGCAGGGAATAAAAATGGAACTGGCAGAAAATTTTTCCCGCATTATAGCATGAAATTTTTAGTCTCTTTTTGTGCGTTTTATGCTGTATGAAAGTCAGCGAATCATTTCCAGCTCTTCGAACATTTTTTTGTAATAAGCGGCCTTTTCTTCCAGAGGTTTCGGATAGGCACGCGAGGATGAGGGCATGCGATAGAGGCGGAATTCCTGTTCGAGCAGCGTGAATGGTGTGGAAGAACCGATAGGAGGCTCTTTAATGGGTGGCAGTTGGGTGAGCAACGTGTCCATCGCCTTTTGTCCGGTCACGACAAGGGCTTTACAGGCGGGAATTTGTGATAGGACTTTTGCGGGGTCGAGAGGTGTGACGACTTGCAAGAAATTGTCTGATGCATTGTTCTTCAACCGGATAACCTCGACAGCCGTGTCCCCGATACCGATTCCTTTTTCTCGGCAAAACGCCTTCGCTTTCGTTTCGCTGAAAGTTTTGTGCGTTTCCAGAAAATAATTTTTATCGTGATAGAAAAGGAAACCCAATATCCGCCACATATCGTTTTGGATATTTGGGTAGTAAAAGTTCATCGACCAACGTGCCTGTGGGGGCGGAAAACTCCCCAACATCAATAATCGGGTGTTTTCGGGGAGGAAAAAGCCGAGCGGATGTTGTTCGGGCGTCATTCGCTTTTCTTTTTGTTCTTATGTTGGTTCTTGGCATCTTCCCGAGCCATCAGGACAACATTGTAGACAAAGTTTGTCATCCATTCTTCCGAATAGCCAAGCGTTTCTTTGTATTTCCGGATACGCCAAGCCACTTTCTGCATGTTGATATCTTTCCATTCCGAACGCGTGACGATTTCATGAACGGTCTTTTGTGTTTGAGCGTAAAGCAGTTTCTTGAACAGAATCGAGAACCGGAACTTCCATTGCATCAGGTTGTCGAGCAGCGAAAACAGGTCTGTGTTGAATCCCTGATACATGATGAAATAAGACTTGATATCGTTTGCTGTCTTACAGTTCTTTTTGATAGAAGCATCGATTTCTTTGAAGAAACGTTCGTTGAGCCCATATTCTTGCATCAATATTTTCCGCGAACGGGATTTCTCGGCAACTCCCAGTTTGTTGTTTTGTGTCGGGATTTTCAGCATGCGTTTGAACAGTGCCATGTCGTTGAGGATGTTGAGATTGGTAATCCCCAGTTGTACCGCCATGACAGCTTGGTAATATACGCGGATGAGCGTGACGAATTCTTCAACGGATCCTTTTGCTATGGCTTCTGTCTTTTCTTTCTTTTTGAATAGTTTGGAAATGAAACTCATTTGTCTATAATGTTTGAAAAGAAATGATTATTGTTTTGATTTAAAAAAGCAAAAAAGCTGTTTCGCTTTTCGCGGAACAGCCTTTTTGCGGAAGCTGGGGGATTCGAACCCCCGGTACGGTTACCCGTACGGCAGTTTAGCAAACTGCTGGTTTCAGCCACTCACCCAAACTTCCATTTGTTCAGTGCTTATTCCCTGATAATGCGGTGCAAAGATATACGTAAGTTTTTGAATAAACAAAGTATCTTCCTGATATTTTTTCGGGGAAAAGACGCTACATTTGTACCTGGTTCTGATATTCAGTGTATTATTGATTGCGGATATGTTTATTTTGAAAAATCCAAAACGAATGCTGCTCTTCGGGGGAGTGATTGTTGTTGTGTTGGCGGCTATCGGAATAGAGGGATATCGCCTGCTATGGGCTCCTAATTTCAGGCTGTCGCATACGGTTTATGTCTATATTGATGAGCAGAGAGATTTTACGGCTCTTTGTCGGCAATTGGAAGATTCTGCCGGCTGCGAGCGTCTGGGAAGTTTTAAAAGGCTTGCCGGATGGCTGGGGTATCCGTCGCGTATGCATACGGGATGTTATGCTGTTTTGCCGGAAATGAGTAACCGGACTTTGTTGGACGATTTGCGGCGGGGGCATCAGGCACCTGTCCGCCTCACGTTTAACAATATCCGTTTGAAAACCGATTTGGCCGAACGGTTGGAGCGGCAGTTGATGTTGAGCGGGGACAACCTGTTGCGCCTGCTGGACGATTCTGCCTATTGTGCGTCGTTGGGTTTTACGCCCGAGACGGTTCTTACCCTTTTTATCCCCAATACCTATGAAGTCTATTGGAATATTTCTGCCGAAAAATTGATGCAACGGATGAAGCGTGAATATGATGCGTTTTGGACACCGGCACGCCTTGCTAAGGCTGAATCCGTCGGATTGAGTCCGGTAGAAGTGGCTGTTTTGGCCTCGATAGTGGAAGAGGAAACGGCTGTCGCAGATGAATATCCAGTTGTGGCAGGCTTGTATATCAACCGTTTACGCAGGGGGATGCCGTTGCAGGCAGATCCGACGGTCAAGTTTGCAGTAGGCGATTTCACCTTGCGGCGTATTCTGTTGCAACATTTGGAAATCGACTCACCCTATAATACCTATAAACATACGGGGCTTCCTCCCGGCCCGCTGCGTGTGCCTTCTGCCCGAAGTATCGACGCCGTGTTGAATTATATGAAACACACCTATCTCTACATGTGTGCGAAAGAAGATTTTTCCGGCCGCCACAATTTTGCCCGTACATTGGCCGAGCATAACCGGAATGCCCGTCGCTATCAGGCGGAGTTGAACAGGCGGGGGATATAATCTTGCCGGCGGGTAAATTTGATTATCCTGCGCGTAAATGTATTTAGGCGGAGAGCCTTTTTCATTAAATATCAGGGCAAACGCATATAAATTTAGCGGATTTATATTATGATACTTTTGAAAATAAAAACGTAGTATGGCCAGTCCATTGCCATTTTTCTGTGAATTGACCGACCCGCGTGTTGAACGTACCAAAATCCATCGACGGTAAAGGCATTTGCGGCACACGCGAATACGGGTCCAAGAGTATTGTGCACATGGGCAGCGCATGGGCAGGAGAAAACCATATTGCACTCGGACAGTTGAATGTGGAAGAGAAGAGCAATGAAATCACCGCCATCCCCAGACTGCCGGATTGCCGTAAAAGGGAACCAGGGGAACCTTCAGGAGCAGGTTCAGGACAGTTTC
>CAYXIX010000212.1:0-3075 GCA_964465405.1 uncultured Parabacteroides sp.
TCAACATTTTACAAGCAAGACCACGGGAATAGGGTATTCTAACGACCGATTTGGGATAAATTAATTCTTATGACTTACTTAAATCCGTTAGTGGCGACCGAACGGGGTTTGTTCGTGGTAGATGCCCGTATTCGGACAGAAAAGTAAATGTGTATCAAATTTCCGCATGCAGATATAATTATTTTGTTCTTTATGAGTGAAGGGAATAGTTGTAAAACATATAAATTCATTAACCTTTCATATTTGTAGAGTCTTAGAAATAGTATATATTTGCAGTATTGTAAACTTGAGATTGCAAAAATGGAGAAAATCAAATCAATAATCGATTAACATAACACTGTCTAAACAATGGAAAGAAAGAGAGTTTATACTTTCGGAAATGGGAAAGCCGAAGGAAAGGCTGACATGAGGAATTTGCTGGGTGGCAAAGGTGCAAATCTTGCAGAAATGAATTTGATCGGGGTTCCGGTTCCTCCCGGATTTACGATTATTACTGAGGTCTGTTCGGAATATTATGACTTGGGGAAAGACAAAGTTGTCGAACTGCTGAAGTCGGAAGTCGAAAAGGCTATTGCGAACATCGAAACTCTGATGAACTCCAAATTTGGAGATGTGGCCAACCCGCTGTTGGTTTCTGTCCGTTCGGGTGCGCGTGCTTCAATGCCGGGAATGATGGATACAATCCTTAATTTGGGGTTGAATGATGAAGTGGTAGAAGGCTTGATTCGCAAAACTCAAAATCCTCGTTTTGCATGGGACTCTTATCGCCGTTTCGTACAGATGTATGGAGACGTGGTATTGGGTATGAAACCTGTTAGTAAAGAAGATATCGACCCTTTTGAAGCGATTATAGAAGAGGTGAAAGAGGCAAAAGGCATCAAGTTGGACAATGAACTAGATGTAGAAGATTTGAAAACGCTGGTTTCGCGCTTCAAATCGGCGGTGAAAGAGCAAACCGGAAAAGATTTTCCGACCTCTGTCTATGAACAGCTTTGGGGAGCGATTTGTGCCGTATTCGACAGTTGGATGAACGAACGTGCCATCTTGTATCGCAAAATGGAAGGAATCCCGTCGGAATGGGGAACGGCTGTTAGCGTACAGGCGATGGTGTTCGGTAATATGGGCGAAACATCGGCGACAGGCGTCTGTTTCTCACGCGATGCTGCAAACGGAGAAGATCTCTTTAACGGAGAATATTTAATCAATGCACAGGGAGAAGATGTGGTAGCCGGTATCCGTACGCCCCAACAGATTACCAAAATCGGTTCGCAGCGTTGGGCGGAACGTGCTGGCATCTCGGAAGCAGAACGCTTGACTAAATATCCGTCAATGGAAGAGGCCATGCCCGAAATTTATAAGCAACTGGACGACATCCAGACCAAATTGGAAAATCACTATCGCGACATGCAAGACATGGAGTTTACCGTACAAGAAGGAAAATTGTGGTTCCTGCAAACCCGTAACGGTAAACGGACGGGAGCGGCAATGGTTAAAATTGCAATGGATTTGTTACATCAAGGCATGATTGACGAAAAAACAGCGTTGATGCGTATCGATCCGAATAAGTTGGACGAATTGCTTCACCCTGTATTTGACAAAGATGCGCAGAAGAAAGCAAAAGTCTGGGTGAAAGGTTTGCCGGCTTCACCGGGTGCCGCTACGGGGCAGATTGTTTTCTTTGCAGACGACGCTGCTGCATGGAGTGCCGCCGGAAAGAAAATTGTAATGGTTCGTATCGAAACCTCGCCGGAAGATTTGGCGGGCATGGCTGCTGCTGAAGGGATTTTGACGGCTCGGGGCGGTATGACTTCACATGCGGCAGTTGTTGCACGGGGCATGGGCAAATGTTGTGTCTCCGGAGCAGGTGCTTTGGAAATTGATTATAAGAACAAGACCGTAGACGTAAATGGCGTGACATTGAAAGAGGGGGATTACATTTCAATCAACGGGACAACCGGCGAGGTGTATGTCGGACAGGTCGAAACAAAGGCGGCCGAACTTTCAGGCGATTTTGCCGAGTTAATGGCATTGGCAGACAAATATGCGAAATTGCAAGTACGAACGAATGCAGATACGCCTCACGATGCGGCGATAGCCCGTAAATTTGGCGCGGCAGGTATTGGTTTGTGCCGCACCGAACACATGTTCTTCGAAGGTGAGAAAATCAAGGCCATGCGCGAGATGATTTTAGCCGAAGACGCAGAAGGACGCAAAAAAGCTTTAGCGAAAATTCTTCCATATCAAAAAGAAGACTTCAAGGGTATATTCAAGGCGATGGAAGGATGTCCGGTCACAGTCCGGTTGCTTGACCCGCCTTTGCACGAATTTGTTCCTCATGACTTGAAAGGGCAGGAGGATATGGCAAAAGCAATGGGTGTTTCGGTTCAGTATATCCAACAACGTGTGGAAGCTCTTTGCGAGCATAATCCTATGCTTGGACATCGCGGTTGCCGCTTGGGTAATACCTACCCGGAAATTACAGAAATGCAGACACGCGCTATATTGGGGGCTGCATTGGAATTGAAAGAAGAGGGCATCAAAGTAATACCAGAGATCATGGTTCCGCTGACAGGTATTTTGTATGAATTCAAAGAGCAGGAAAAGATTATCCGCGAAACGGCTAACGTTTTGTTCGACGAAATGAATGATAGCATCGATTTTAAAGTCGGTACGATGATTGAAGTTCCGCGAGCGGCTTTGACGGCAAACCGGATTGCTTCGGCTGCTGAATTCTTCTCATTCGGAACCAATGACCTGACGCAAATGACTTTCGGTTATTCGCGTGACGATATTGCTTCGTTCCTTCCAATTTATTTGGAGAAAAAGATTCTGAAAGTAGACCCGTTCCAAGTATTGGATCAGAACGGTGTAGGTCAATTGATCCGGATGGCAACGGAAAAAGGACGCGCCATCCGACCGGATTTGAAATGTGGTATTTGCGGAGAACATGGGGGCGAACCTTCTTCGGTTAAGTTCTGTCATAAGGTAGGATTAAACTATGTCTCTTGCTCTCCGTTCCGCGTTCCAATTGCTCGGATATCAGCGGCGCAGGCAGCTGTAGAGGATACTCTCTAA
>CAYXIX010000213.1:0-2982 GCA_964465405.1 uncultured Parabacteroides sp.
GTATAAATCTCTTCCTAAATCGATAGGTACATTCATAAGCATATCAGGAGACACTTTTGTAGTAAGAAAAGGTTTTTAGCTAAATACTTATGATAAATTCGGGAAAAGGAACGTTCCGGATATCTGTTGAAAAGGTAAACATCCGGAACATTTTTTAAGGCTATAAGATATTCATTCTTTCTTCACTTTGAAACAATACCTTCCAGAGCCGATGGTGACGATCGTATTCCTGTTGTCCGTGCTGACCTTTGCTTCGGTGAGGGCTTGCAGCGGCGTGCCGCTTTCCGAAATGAGGGCGGTGTCGGTCGTCGGGAGGTAGACGGAGGCGGAGCTGTTGGCGGGGACTTCGACGCGGAGGATGAATGCGTCGGCGTTATCCTGCCAGTCGGAAACAATCCGTCCGTAGGGCGACTCGTATGCCGTTTGTGCCGAGCGGACATCGCCAACCGGTTCGGGACGGATAACGGCGTGGCGGAAACCGAACGAATCCGCTGCCTGACGGATGCCGCCGAGCCCGCTGAAGAGCCATTCCATCAGGTGGCCCAACATGAAGTGGTTGTTCGAGACGAATCCGTAAGCCTGCCACGACTCGGTGAGTGCCGTCGCTCCATGCGCCAGTTGCCAGCCGTAGCCCGGTTTATCGTATTGGCAGTTCATGTCGTAGATGACGTCCGAAGCGCTGCCCGCTTCGAGGGCACGGAGAACGTAGCGGTAGCCCACGTCGCCGGCTGTCAGGGCATTGTCGCGGCTGCGGATGTCGGCAATCAGGTTGTCGAACACCTGCTGGTGGTTTTCGTCCGTCGTGAGGCCCATATAGAGGGCAACGGCATTGGCAGCTTGGCTATTGCGGTCATACGTCCGGCTGACGGGGTTCCAATACTGCTCGTTGAATGCCTTCTTGATATTGGCGGCAAGATTGCGATAGCGCATGGCATCGACCTCTTTGCCCATTAGCGACGCCATCTTCTCCATGAGGGTGACATCGTAATAATAGATGGCGGTCGCGGTGACGCCGTTCGACGTTAGCTGGGCGTAACCCGGTGTTCCGGGCCCGATGTCGAACCAATCGCCCAAACCGTAAGCAACGATGTGGTTGTTGGCTTTCGATGATAGGTAGTCAAGGTAGCGTTGCATATCGGCGTAGTAGGTTTCTATCAGGCGCGTGTCGCCATACCATTGATAGATGTACCACGCGCTGATGATGAACGAGCTGCCCCATTCGGGTGTGTCCCTAAATCCGCCCTCGAACTCGACCAGCTCAGGTGCGATGCAGGGAACCATACCGTCGGCGGTTTGTGTGGAACGCATGTCATTGAATATTTTGTCATAGAGAAGCGAGAGGTTGTAGCGATACTGGACGGAGTATTGCATCAGGTGCACCTGTTCCAGCCAGCCCAGCTTCTCGCGATGCGGGCAGTCGGTCAAGACGCTTGCCATGTTACTGCGGATGGCCCAGTCGATGAGTTCATAAATTTCATTGAACAACGGCTTGGAACAGTGGAACGAGCCGACCTCTTCCGCCGCATAGCAGGTGTGCAGCCCCGTGAGCTCCCCGATTTCGGGTAACCCTTGCGGATTGGGTTTTCCGGCAGGGACGGCTCCCTCTACTTCGACGTAGCGGAAGCCGTAGTAACTAAACTGCGGCTGCCAACGCTCTGTCCCGCTTCCTTTGGCGGTATAAGTGAACCAATAGGGGGCGCCGGAAGCACTCTGATTGACGGTGCTGTCCGCATTCAGCAATTCGGCAGGATAGAGCTTGACGGATTTTCCTTTTTCTTCTGTGTTCAGAGTGAGCCGGATGATGCCGGAGAAGTTCTGTCCCAAGTCGTAGACCCATTGCCCTTTGCTGTTTTGGAACAGACGGATGGCGGGGAGCTGGTCGCGTATGGTGAGCGGCGCGGAGCGTTGGGAGAGGAGGCGGGTTTTCCAGCTGGTGTTCAACGCTTGGTTCCATGCACTGTCGTCAAAGCCGGCGGTAGTCCAACCCGGTTGCTCTTTTGTCGCGTCATAGTCTTCGCCGCCGTAAATGCTGCAGTAGGTAATCGGGCTTTCGCAGGTTTTCCAGTCCGTATTGCTTACGATGCTCTGTGTGCTGCCGTCAGCGTAGTCAATCTGTATCTTCATGAGCAAGCGAGGAGCACCGTAGGAGGCCAACAGCTTGAAATAACGTTCGCGCGGGATATTGAAGAAACCATTTCCGAGCATGACACCGACGGCGTTCGGCCCTTCCTTGAGCAGCCGGGTAATATCGAACGATTGGTATAAAGCGCATTTGTCATATTTCGTCCATCCCGGGTCTAAGAAGTTATTGCCGACCTTCGCGCCGTTGAGAAAGAGGTCGAACTGTCCCAATCCGGAGACATATGCGACGGCGCGTTTGATTTCCTTGCCGATGGCGAACTCCTTCCGGAACTGGGGAAGTTTGTACATGCCGATTTTCTTCCCTTTCAGTATGTCGTCGATTTGGGTCAGTCCGTGTAATCCGGTTGTGATGATTTCATCTTTCTTGTCCTCTTCCAGTGCAATCCATTGTGCGTTGTCCCAATCTTTTTCCGAGAGCAATCCCATTGCGAATGGGTGGACAAGGCTCCATGCGGAGGCATTTCCGGCTTCATCCCATATCCGGACTTTCCAATAATAGACTTTTCCTGATTTCAATTCACGGCCCTGAAACGGCACGAGGATGGAGGCGGAGGAAAGGGTTTTCCCGCTGTCCCAGATGTTTCCTTCGTCTTCCTGCAACTTTTCGGGCGAGTCGGTGACAAGGATGTGCCACGCGGATTGCTTGAAATTCCGTTGTTCGGCTTGTATTTGCCAACTGAATCGAGGTTGCGACGTCTCGATTCCTAACGGGTTTTCTTCTTGCTCGCAACGCAGGTTGTAAACAGAATGCTGAACATTTGCTGCCCGGAGTAGAACCGGAAACAGACTCAATAAGATACAAAAGCAAAAGCGAATCAATTTTGTTTTCATGAATGAACC
>CAYXIX010000214.1:0-2966 GCA_964465405.1 uncultured Parabacteroides sp.
CAACTTTTCCAACATATTACCAACATCTTCATGGCCGAAGTTTTGCAGAGGTCTCTACCAATCTATTTACTTATTTGGCAACGCATCAGCAAACGTCGACATCTTGTTTATATCACCCGATTTCCACTTCGAAAACAAATTTCTTAAACGCCGCCATGTTCTTGGCAAGCAGGGTAATTTCCATGTATCATTATTGGGATTATGGCCTATCGTCTGCGGATGAAAAAGGATGTGTCCGTTATTTGATGGTCGCTTTCAGCCATGCGCTGGTAGAAAACTGCATGGTGGTTTTTCCTGAATTGCGGAACAGGCTTGCATGCATAATTTTCCCGACGGATGCCCTGAAATTCGGCATAGAAAGTTCCCGGATGATTCGCCGCTGAAAAAGGAATGTCTCCGAGAAAATATAGGAAAAGATTTGCATGTGTTTAGCCTATCTTGTTGTATATTTGTAGAATTATTAAAACAAAATTATATGTTAGAGAATTTAGATTATGAGCAAGTGCCGGTTCAGTTTGCCCATTGTTTCCGCGCAGAATGTCAGTGTTCGGGCGAATGCCTGCGCTATCAGGTGGGCACTTGTGTACCCAAAGAGCGTCAGTCGGTATTGGTTGTCAATCCCGTTCGGATTGCATCGGAAGCAGATTGCGACAGTTTTATGCCCTGTATGGTATTACGCTATGCGTGGGGAATGACACAGGCGTTGAACGAATTACCTTATCGGAAGACCAAAATGCTGAAAGCGCAGATGCGGGAATATTTCGGGAAGACTCATTTTTACCGCCTGATGCGGAAAGAACGCTGTTTTGCGCCTGCCGACCAGCAATATGTTTCCGATTTGTTCCGTCGTTCCGGCATTGAGAAAGAACCGCTGTTTGATGCGTACACATATACATACCAATGGAAATAACCGCTGCCGGGCAGATGTTGATTTTTTCTTGCTTGGAAAAAATTTCTCCCCCCGTTGGAACAAAAGTTTCTTGTGGGAGAAACAAAAGTTTCAATGCGATGAAAAATTGCGAAACTTTTTACGGGCGGAGAAGTAACAGGGAAGAGGATAAAATATAAATCGATAATTCAATACAATTTCATGGACACACAAAAACAATCCCGACGGTTGCTTTCGTTGGATGCGCTTCGGGGATTCGACATGTTTTTTATTATGGGAGGAGCTTCGTTGTTCGTCGCGTTGGCGGCGTTGTGCCCGACTCCGTTTTTTCAGGCAATAGCCGGGCAGATGCACCACGTGGAGTGGAGCGGGCTGGCTTGGATGTTCGGGGCCTATTCCCTCTGGATGTTCGCTTTGTTCTTTTATGTTGTGGATGTGTTGAACTTCCGGAAGTGGACGCTTTTTTTTTGCGATAATCGGGATGAATTCGATTACGATTTATCTGGCGCAGGAATTTGTGAATTTCGCCTTTACGGCCGACACCCTGTTTGGCGGAGTTGTCGGGTGGATGCCTGAGGCGGCTCGCCCGTTGGCAGAGATTGTCGCTTATATCGCGGTCTGCTGGGGATTCCTCTATTTCTTGTATCGACAGCAGATTTTTCTGAAAGTATAAAATAATGAAAGGAAAGGATAATGAATCAGTATGAAAATCAAAAGGTTGTAAAGCCTGTTTACAAGCGTTTGGAGTCGCTCGACGCTCTGCGGGGGTTCGATTTGTTTTGTTTGGTGGCGTTAGAAGGAGTTTTGCATTCATTGGGGCAGGCGGTCGATACCGATTGGTATCACTCTTTTTTGTGGTGTTTTTCACACGTGAAGTGGGAAGGTTTTTCGTCGTGGGACTTGGTGATGCCGCTTTTCATGTTCATGGCAGGCGTGTCGATGCCTTTTTCCTTTTCCCGTTATAAAGCAATGCCTGACAAATGGGCGGTGTATAGGCGGATTATCAAGCGGGTGATTCTTTTATGGATTTTCGGGATGATGTGTCAAGGGAATTTATTAGGCTTGGACCCGAACCGCATTTATCTGTATTCGAATACGTTGCAGGCAATAGCGATGGGTTATCTGATTGCCGCGATGTTGTTTTTGCATGTGCGTCCGGTGCTACAGGTCGTGACGGCTGTTGTTTTGCTGCTGGTCTATTGGGGCGTGATGCAGTTCGTGACGGTCGGCGGCTGCGGAGGGGGAAACTTCACGCCGGATGGTAATCTGGCAGAATGGATAGACCGTGCGGTTTTGGGACGTTTCCGCGACGGAGCGACGGTGGAAGACGGTGTGGTCGTGTTTGCCGCATCCTATCGGTATACGTGGATTTTGAGTAGCCTGAACTTCGGCGTGACGGTATTGACCGGAGTTTTCGCGGGGCACATCTTGCGAAGCGGGATAGAGCGGAAGCGCAAATGGCAGTGGCTGCTGGGCATCGGCGTCGTGATGGTCGCATTCGGCTGGTTGTGGGGATTGCAGCATCCGGTTATCAAGAGGATTTGGACTAGTTCGATGGTGCTGGTCAGCAGCGGTTACTGCTTCTTGTTGATGGGTTTATTCTATTATTGGATTGATTATAAGGGACACCGGAAGCATCTCACATGGCTGAAAGTGTACGGGATGAATTCAATCGTCGCCTATATGCTGGCAAACGTCATCAGTTTCCGTTGCATCGGCACTTCTTTGTTTCATGGCTTGGAGCAATATATCGGAAATTATTATCCGGCATTGATTGCTGCTTCGAACGCATTGATTATTTATGTAATTTTGTGGTTGCTCTATAAACGCAATATATTTCTAAAAGTGTAAGAAACTGTTTTGAATTAATCCAATAATAATGCTATAGCCTCCATAAGATTCAAAATCAGCAGGTCAATTGGAAAAATGTTATATCTTTAAAGGTTCCAAACGATAAAGTTATGACACCGTATCCAACCGACCTGACTGAAAAGCAGTGGCAAGTTATAAAAAGATAATAAATCCGCAAACAGGCGGGACGGCAGGAAAGCCCAAGTCTTGGCATCATGGATTCCGG
>CAYXIX010000215.1:0-2935 GCA_964465405.1 uncultured Parabacteroides sp.
ATTGATAAGATTAGTCAGGCATGCTTTGTCTTTGACGGTTTCATCGGCCAGATATTGTTGGCAGACGCCGGTTTTTTCTCCTAAGCGATGCATTACCTGAAGCATCTCGAAAGTCATGTCGACTTTGTTGTCTCTCAAAATTCGCTGTACGGTTTGTCGTACGGTCATTCTCGTCCTCAACACCTATAGGATGAGTCCGTGTGCAGAATTACTATTTGCCATTGTCTTGCTGTTTGTTTTTCCCGATACAAAGTTAGGAAATATTCTCGTAAACCGGATGGTTTTGCTGCTTTCGCGAGAAACGCTCTTCTCTTTTCCAATCCCCTTTCATTTTATGCAAGTGCGTCTGATGTTTCATGCAAGTGTAAATGAAGTTAGGCTTCGGGTAGTTGTCTTTATGTTTTTTGTAAAGATAATGTTGTATGAAAGGAATACTTTTATTATCTTGCTGCCCGAAAAAATACGATGGAAGATGAAAAAAGAGAAGTTTCATATCGAATACATATTCGATAAAGTCTCACGAAGAAGCTTATGGAATCACCTCACTACCCCTCTCGGATTGTCTGCTTGGTTTGCAGACGATGTGCTTATCGACGGAAAGAAATATACATTTAAATGGAACAAGACCGGGCAAGACGCGATTGTCTTGTTGATGGAACCGGAAGTGTGCGTACGCTACCGTTGGGCAGACGAAGAGGATGCCAATGCCTATTTTGAGTTCCAGATTCATACGCATGAACTGACGGGCGCGACCTCTTTGGAGATTACAGATTTCGCAGAACCCGAAGAGAAACGAGACTCCATTGATTTGTGGGATACACAGGTAGAAGCGTTGAAACGTACGCTCGGTATTTAGGTAGTTTTAGTAAATTCTGTTAGCGTCCCAATCGTTTTTTCATTACTTTTGCGCCGTCAAGCGGATAAGTAATGTTTCGGATAAAACGATTATATACATTTATGCTCCAGACTTTTTTGCCGTTGTTCTTCATGACTTTTGGCATTTGTCTGTTTATCGTGCTGATGCAGTTTTTGTGGAAGTACATAGACGATATGGTAGGGAAAGGTTTGGAGATATCCGTGTTGGCGGAATTGTTTATGTATGCCGCCCTTTCTTTGATGCCATTGGCGCTTCCGCTGGCGATTTTGCTGGGCTCGTTGATGACCTTTGGCAATTTGGGGGAAAGGTTGGAGCTGCTGGCGATGAAGTCGGCAGGCGTTTCGCTTCTTCATATCATGCGCCCTTTGATTGTCACCGTCTGTCTGATTAGTATCGGGGCTTTCTTTTTTCAGAATTATGTCATACCGATGGCGCAGGTCAAGTTTTATACGTTGCTTTGGTCTATCCGCCAGAAATCGCCGGAATTGGATATTCCGGAAGGTGTTTTTTATAGTGAAATAACCGGCTATAACGTATATGTGAGGCATAAAGACAATAAAACCGGGTCGCTTCGGGATATGATGATTTATGATTATTCGAATGGTTTCGAGAATGCCAGTGTGATGGTGGCGGATTCCGGCCGTCTGAAAGCCTCTGCCGATAAAAAATTTTTGGTGTTGTCGCTGTATAGTGGCGAATCGTTCCGGAATCTGGACGACCAGTCTAAAAACACAAACAAAGCGAAAAAGTCCGTGTCCTACCAACGGGAAACGTTTGCCAGCCGGGATATTTTGATTGAATTTGATGCCAACCTTTCGATGTCCGACGAGTCATTTATGCAGAATCAGTTTTTTGGGAAAAATCTGCGAGATTTGCAAATCTCTATCGATTCGATGGAAATCCGACTGGATAGTATTCAGAATATTAATTCGAAGAATATTTATGAAGCATCCTATAAACAATCGTTGAACAGGCCGCAAACGTCACCAAGTGAGCAGGCGAAAGATGCGGGGCAGCCCAAAGTGGCTGCGGCAGTGCTGAATTTCGACAGTCTTTACCGGGCTGAAGACCCCAGTCGTCAGGCGGCGATTCTATCACGTGCGAAATCAAGCATAGAGAATGTAAAAACCGATTATTTTTTTAAAGCAGCGACTGTCGGTGACGGGGCGACGAAAGTACGTCGTCATTTGGTCGAATGGCATAAGAAGTTTACCATGTCGTTTGCATGTCTGGTGTTTTTCTTTATCGGGGCACCGTTGGGCGCGATTATCCGTAAAGGTGGTTTGGGTATGCCGGTCGTGCTGTCGGTTATTTTGTTCATCTTTTATTATATCATTGATAATGTCGGTGCCAAGATGGCGCGTAACGGGGTTTGGCCGGCATGGGAGGGTATGTGGTTAAGTTCGGTTATTTTGACACTGTTGGGCATATTCCTGACTTACAAGGCAGTAAACGATTCCGTTGTGTTGAATGCGGATACCTATCTGAATGCGCTGAAGAATCTTTTCGGAAAACGGGAAGGGCGAAAGGTCGAACGGAAAGATGTTATTTTGTTTAATCCGGATTATCAGGCAGTCCTATTGCGGTTGAGCCAATTGAGGGAAGATTGCCGGATGTATTTGGCCAGGCATAAACGCTGGATGAATTATTTCCGCTTTTGGAAGCAGGGCGGACAGGAGCGGGCTGTTGAGTCGATTGTGGCTGAAACGGAGTCTATTGTGGAAGAGTTGGCTAATTCAGACCAAAATTTGGTGTTGAATAAATTGATGGATTTTCCGATTATTGCCGGGTATAACCAATTCATGTTGAAACAGGGTGGAAAGGGGGGAATGGCACTTGCTTTCCTGTTTCCGATAGGTCTGCCCTTTTATCTGCTTGCCATTTATCAACGAAAACTTTTGCGGCATGATATTGAAATGACGCAAAAAACAAGTGCGGAACTGATGGATATCATTGAAAAACTCCCGTAAATCCCTTTATTGCGAAGCAACCGCTTCGTTGCCTGTCGAAACGAATGTAGCTGAAGTGAAGGAATTCTTTGGCACAAATCAAAGTGTG
>CAYXIX010000216.1:0-2913 GCA_964465405.1 uncultured Parabacteroides sp.
TCTCGATTGGGGGGAATCTTGTCCGTCCGATGGTTGTAGACAAGTTACCTTGATGTTCGATAATGGGTGGGATTTTTGTTTTTTTGGTTGGGAGGAAATGAGGTATAGCCGGAGGGTAGTTGGAAATAGGCTTGCAGGCCAGCGAAGAAGGAGGCAGGCATGGTTGAGATTGTTTGTCTGTCGGTCGCTCTGTACTCGGGCACCCACAAAAATTCTATAATGAATCGGGTGTTTATCTAAAAACATTCTTTAAATCGTCCCTAATACAGCGGAATACATTATCTTTGCGGACGTCGTAACAAGGCTGCGGCGATAAGAGCAATTATGTAGATACAAAAAGTATATGAGCGAATTTAAATTAAACACCATTGAAGAGGCTATAGAAGATTTTCGAGAGGGGAAATTTGTGATAGTCGTGGACGATGAAGACCGGGAGAATGAAGGGGATTTTATCATCGCGGCTGAAAAGATAACGCCTGAGAAAGTGAATTTTATGCTGAAGAATGGTCGGGGGGTGCTATGTGCTCCGATAACAGAAGAACGTTGTCAAGAGCTGGAATTGGACATGCAGGTCGCGAACAATACCTCTTTGTTGGGGACGCCTTTTACGATTACGGTTGATAAACTGGGCGAAGGCTGTACGACAGGGGTCTCGATGTTTGACCGGGCAGAGACGATACGGGCACTTGCCGACCCGAAGACCAAGCCGTCTGATTTGGGACGTCCGGGACACATCAACCCGCTGCGGGCACGTTCGCGAGGGGTTTTGCGGCGTGCCGGGCATACGGAAGCGGCTGTCGATCTGGCGCGTTTGGCTGGTTTGTACCCGGCGGGCGCGTTGATTGAAATCATCAACGAAGACGGGACGATGGCGCGTCTGCCGGATTTGATGAAAGTGTCTCAGAAATTCAATATAAAAATTATTTGTATTAAGGATTTGATTGCGTATCGGTTACGCACGGAATCTATTGTGGAAAACGGCGTCGAGGTCGATTTGCCTACGCAGTATGGGCATTTTCGCCTGATTCCTTTCCGCCAGAAAAGCAACGGGCTTGAGCATATTGCCTTGATTAAAGGGACATTTGGGCCGGACGAACCGGTGTTGGTGCGGGTTCATTCCTCTTGTGCGACGGGTGATATTTTCGGCTCTTTGCGTTGTGAATGTGGCGAACAGTTGCACAAAGCGATGGAGCGTATCGAGAAAGAGGGGAAGGGCGTGGTCGTTTATCTGAATCAGGAAGGACGCGGCATCGGACTGATGGAAAAGATAAAGGCCTATAAGTTGCAGGAAGAGGGGTTGGACACGGTCGACGCCAACCTGCATCTGGGGCATCAGGCAGACGAGCGTGATTACGGGGTAGGCGCCCAAATCTTACGGCATTTAGGCGTAACCAAGATGCGGCTGATGACCAACAACCCGGTGAAGCGCGTCGGGCTGGAGGCTTACGGCTTGACGGTCGTAGAGAATGTCCCGATCGAAATTGCCCCGAATCCTTATAACGAGTTCTATATGCGCACGAAGAAGGAGCGTATGGGGCATGTTTTGCATAATGTCAAATAAAGTACATAAAATAAATAGTCATGACACAAGTATCAGCACGTTTAGCAAGTTTGTCGCCATCTGCGACATTGGCAATGTCTCAAAAGAGTAGCGAATTGAAAGCGCAAGGAGTCGATGTGATTAATTTAAGTGTAGGAGAACCCGATTTCAATACACCGGATCATATAAAAGAGGCTGCTAAGCAGGCTATTGATGAGAACTATTCGCGTTATTCGCCTGTTGCCGGTTATCTGACATTGCGCAATGCGATTGTGGCTAAATTGAAAAATGAAAATGGATTGGAATATACGGCCGGTCAGATTTCGTGTGCAAATGGAGCGAAGCAGTCTGTCTGCAATACCATTCTGGTGTTGGTGAATCCCGGAGACGAAGTGATTATCCCGGCTCCTTATTGGGTGAGCTATCCGGAAATGGTGAAGCTGGCCGAAGGAAAGCCGGTGATTGTTTCTGCCGGTATTGAGCAGGATTTCAAGATTACGCCTGCCCAGTTGGAAGCTGCGATTACGCCTAAGACCAAAGCGTTGATTCTCTGTTCGCCGTCTAACCCGACGGGTTCTGTTTACAGCGCGGAAGAGTTGGAAGCGTTGGCAGAGGTGTTGAAGAAATATCCGGAGGTCATTGTGATTGCGGATGAGATTTATGAGCATATCAGTTATATCGGCAAGCACAGCAGCATTGCGCAGGTAGACGGCATGAAGGAGCGGACGGTGATTGTCAACGGCGTTTCGAAAGCCTACGCGATGACAGGTTGGCGTATCGGATTTATTGCCGGCCCGGAATGGATTGTAAAAGCTGTTAATAAATTGCAGGGGCAATATACATCCGGCCCGTGCTCCGTTTCCCAAAAGGCAGCTGAGGCTGCTTACACCGGAACACAGGCTCCGGTCGAGGAGATGCGTCGGGCGTTTGAGCGTCGGCGTGACTTGATTGTCAAACTGGCCAAAGAGGTGCCGGGATTTGAAGTTAATCAGCCGGAAGGAGCCTTTTATCTGTTCCCGAAATGTAGTTACTATTTCGGCAAGTCGGACGGGACACATACGATTCAGAATGCGGACGACTTGGCGATGTATCTGCTGGAAGCCGGGCACGTAGCCTGCGTGGGCGGAACCTCTTTCGGTGCACCCGACTGCATCCGCATGAGTTATGCCACAAGCGATGAGAATATCGTGGAGGCAATCAGGCGCATGAAAGTGGCTTTGAGCGCTTTGAAGTAAGATGATAAATACAATGAATGCCGCCAAATCGGAAAGGAAGCCAATCCTTCTCGGTTTGACGGCCATTTTTTTTCGCTGCCGAGCCGTTTTAGAGCAGGTCGGCAACTTTTTCCAGTCGCATGGAGTGAGAACCTTTTA
>CAYXIX010000217.1:0-2892 GCA_964465405.1 uncultured Parabacteroides sp.
TGAATGAACAAATTAAAGCAGATGACAGAAAAGAAAAGCTCAGGAAGGATATAGAAAAACTCGCAAAACAGGCCCGTAGCGAGAAGCAACCGAGCAAGAAAGTCCTGCTTGCTTCACAGATAAAGGCTTTGAAGAAAAGGTTAACCGAATTAGAATATTAACGAAAGGGTGGAACAATTTTATGATTAAGACCCTACTTCTAAAAAAAGTTGCATCCTATGCTGATGATAACGGTCAGCGCATTGAACCGTTAAAGGTTAATTTCCTTTTCGGCTTGAATGGAAGTGGTAAAACAACAATCAGCCGCTTTATTGCAGCTCCTAGCGACGAGAAATATAGTTCTTGTCAAATCTCCTGGGATGGCTCACCTATAAAATGTGCTGTTTACAATAGAGATTTTGTTGAGGGCAATTTTAGTGAAAGCGTACCCGGTATCTTTACATTAGGAGAAGGACCAATCGGCACAAAGAATCTTATTGAACAACTCACGGCTGAGATTGCAGAACTTGAAAAAACCTGTA
This sequence comes from uncultured Parabacteroides sp., assembly GCA_964465405.1. Classification (GTDB taxonomy): domain Bacteria; phylum Bacteroidota; class Bacteroidia; order Bacteroidales; family Tannerellaceae; genus Parabacteroides. Next base: position 522 of record CAYXIX010000217.1, read on the forward strand.
CCAGCAAGAAAAAAGAACTTGAAGGGACAGATACCAGCACTGGCTACAAAGAGCAGCTGCAAAAGCATGAAGAAAGTTATACGGTAAAGTTTTGGGAGATGAAGCAAAAACTTGACCATGAAAATAGTCCGTTGTTAAAGGCAATTTCCGGTGTGCTTGGAAGCAAAGACCGATTCAAGGAACGTGTGTTATCTGAAAGCGCTAGAAACGAATCAGAGTTGATTGATAAAGCCCTGTTGGAAGCTCGAGCCTCAGAATTGTTTGGTGCATCTGTGGATAGAGCCACAGCTATTGCACAGCCTTCCTTTGCGGAAATACTCTCTTTTGAAGCCGACGAAATCTTGTCAACTGTCGTCGTGGGAAAAGAAAATGTAGCTATCTCCGAACTCATACAAAAGCTCGGAAACAGTGCGTGGTTCAGACAAGGCATACAGTATTTGGATATGAGTGATGGCGTTTGCCCTTTTTGCCAAAAAGAACTTCCAGTTGATTTCAGAAAACAGGTTGAAGAATATTTTGATGATGCATACGAGAAAAATATGAGTAAGATTACTTCTCTTGCATCAAGGTATGGCATAACAGCAGAACGACTGGTAACAGCAATTCAAAACCTTGTGGACTCAAAGAGTAATTTTCTTGACATTAAGGCTTTAGGAAGGGAATTAACTACACTTAAAGCCATAATAGAAATCAACAAAAAGAAGTTGTCCGAGAAAACGAACAATCCAAACATTATCGTTGCATTGGAAACACTTCAACAGATTTCCAAAAATGTCGAAGCTATAATCGAAGCAGCTAATCAATCAATCCGAGAACACAACGCTCGAATTGACAATATAAAGGCGGAAAAAGAAGCATTGACCTCCAAGGTATGGAAATACATCATCACACAGTTAGCTGTTGATATAGCAACATATTCCACCCGCAAGAGCGAACTCGAAGGCTATATCGCCGATACTCAAACCGCCTTAGATGATGCGGAGAAAACGATTATTTCCAAAACAATTGAGTTAAGAACAGCCGCGGAACGGCTTACAAGTATAATTCCAACAGCCAACGGCATAAATGCAATGCTTGAAAACTATGGGTTCAGCGGCTTCAAGTTGAAGGTTGATGACGAAACCAAAACCTATCAATTTGTAAGAGCGAACGGCGAGCCTGCGTTTGAATCATTGAGCGAGGGTGAGAGGAATTTTGTTACGTTCCTGTATTTTATTCACACTTTGAAAGGTAATACAGATGAGTCCGGTCACGAATACGACAAGATTTTGGTAATTGACGACCCTGTATCCAGTTTGGATAACGATGTTTTGTTCCTTGTAAGCACCTTGATAAGAGACTTGTTTAAGGACATATATAATGGCAAAAGCTCCATTAAACAGCTATTTGTCCTTTCCCACAATCTTTACTTCTTCAAAGAGGTTTCCTATACAACAGGATTAACGAAGAAGCAGAAGAACCAAACCGGTTATTGGATTATAACAAAGACGGGGAATGCATCAAAGATTACCCCGCACGAAGAGAATCCAGTCAGTTCCACTTACGAAATGCTGTGGGATGAAATTATTCAAGCTGATAAAAAACCATCAGAGTGTAACACCCTAACACTCGCAAATACAATGAGAAGAATCGTGGAGTATTATTTCAGATTTCTAGGCGGGAAAGATATTAATCAGTTCCATCGACAATTCCCTGATGGAGAACGACAAATTTTTAAGTCCCTTATTTCGTGGATGAACTCAGGTTCTCATTCCGCATTTGATGACTTCTCGGCAACAACCTCAATTTATAGTGCAGAACACCACTTGAAGGTTTTCAAGGACCTGTTTGAAAAGACGCACCAAATAGAACACTACAATATGATGATGAAAATAAATACGGAGGAAGAATCTAATGGATAAGCTGAAAATGCACTCGGTCAATAGAGCCGATGAGAATTTTAGGAAGCTGGCGGAGTTGTTTCCCCACGCTCTTACCGAGACCATAGACGAGACCACCGGCGAGGTCGTTCGTGCCATTGATAAGGATGTGCTGATGCAAGAGATTTCTTGCAAGGTTGTGGAAGGCAGAGAAGAACGCTATCAGTTTACCTGGCCGGATAAGAAGAAGTCTATCCTGTTGGCCAATGCGCCCATAAGCAAGACCTTGCGCCCCTGCCGGGAGGAAAGTGTTGACTTTGATACGACCGAAAACCTCTATATCGAGGGTGACAATCTGGAAGTCCTAAAGCTCCTGCAGGAGACCTATCTTGGCAAAATCAAGATGATTTATATTGACCCGCCGTATAACACGGGCAATGACTTCGTGTATGAAGATGATTTTTCGCAAAGTACAGACGATTATCTTTCCACCAGTGGTCAGTTTGATGAGG
>CAYXIX010000218.1:0-2867 GCA_964465405.1 uncultured Parabacteroides sp.
ACAAAGTAATCCCTTCATAGTTGACAGTTTTAGTTATTTCTACGCCTCACAAATATATGAATTTATATTTATCTGACAATCCCTTATAAACAATCTATCGACCGGATTTAGTCAAATTCTGCAAAAAAACGACAAACATTATCTGTAAATCCACTACATTTGTATGCTATGCTAAAGAAAAGAAGATACATAATTGGAATCATTTTCATATTTTGCATAACAGGAATGCAAGCGCAAAAATTGAAAATCAACACCCTTCCAGAAGGTGTGTACAAAGCGTATGTAGAAGGCAATGATACCATAGCAATCATTAATTTAAAAGAAGTATTTGTTTTTCCACCTATTAAATTCAAAAACAAACGAGAACAAGTTCAATACAATAAACTGGTCAGAGATGTAAAACGTACACTTCCATACGCCAAAATGGTATATAAAACGCTTATCGAAACGTATGAATACATGGAAACGCTTCCTGACGACAAAGCTCGTCAGGCACACTTGAAACGGATGGAAAAAGATCTTTTCAACGAATATAAACCGGAACTCAAAAAATTGACTTTCTCACAAGGAAAATTACTTATCAAACTTATCGACCGAGAATGTAACCAATCCAGTTACAACCTGCTGAAAGCCTATTTAGGAAGCTTCCGGGCTGGATTCTGGAACCTGTTCGCAGGCATGTTCGGCGCCAGTTTAAAGACAGAATATGACCCACAAGGAAAAGATGCCATGACTGAGCGGATTGTCATCCTTGTGGAAAACGGGTTAATCTGACAATTGTTTGAAAAAATCCCAAATCACAATGCCTGCCGTGACAGAAACATTCAAAGAATGTTTTGTTCCATACTGAGGTATTTCAATGCACACATCACAGTTGTCAACAACCTGTTGCTGAACGCCCTTTACCTCATTGCCCATAACAATTGCATACTTTTCATGCTTGTCTAACAACTGTTTATCTAACATCACACTCCCCTCAGCCTGTTCAATCGCACAAACAACGTATCCTTGCTTTTTCAAACTATCAACAGCCTCCAGTGTATCTTCGAAATATTTCCAATCAACGGTTTCTTCTGCGCCCAAAGCCGTTTTGTGTATCTCGGTGTGAGGCGGACAAGCGGTTATACCACACAAATAAATGCTTTCTACCCGAAAAGCATCGGATGTACGAAATACAGAACCCACATTATTCAGACTTCTCACATGGTCGAGCACAACAATAAGCGGAATTTTCTTACTCGCTTTGAATGCTTCCGGTGTCAAACGATTCAATTCAGTTACTTTTAATTTACGCATCATATATTCTTTTTTCTTTATCGACAAAAGTAGTGAATTAATGTGGATAGAGGGTTGAAAAGCGATTGATAAGTCGTGGAAACAGAATGAAAAATAATACTTGATTAATCCAAATACATATCTATACAATACTTCCTATTTCTATGCAAGCAAAAACAATATTTCTTTACGACAAACTATCGACATCATTATGCACGTCCTAATTCCCTTCTATTCCTATAAAGTTTTAAACATAGATAGTTTTCAACTAAAACTGATAACCTATATCAAAAAGAAGAAACACAATATATTAGATGAAAAGAACAAGTTTATATCTACTTAAAAACCATTTTATAGTGTTTAATAACCAAACAAACAAATCTTGTAACAGAAATGTATTAACTATTTCAACGGGTTATTATAATCATCCATCTCCTATTAAAAAAAGAAAGAAAAATAAATTGCATGATAATAAATGGTGGATAACTTCAAGGGGAAAATGAGGATTCCTCTTCTCTCTCTTCCGAAGAAAGTTTTTACCTTTGCATATCAGATACAAAAAAGAAAAGTGTATATGCAGACAAACCAATCAATCGGGTATATGAATGTTCCCATTCCAGCTGGAATTAGCCTTCGGGAAGAAATAAATAGGATGCGGAAAGAAAAAAATGCAATCATCTTAGCTCATTATTACCAGACAGGCGACATACAAGATATAGCAGATTTCGTGGGAGACAGTCTGGCTTTGGCACAGCAGGCAGCTAAAACGACGGCTGATATAATCGCTTTTTGCGGTGTCCATTTCATGGGAGAGACGGCAAAGGTGTTGTGTCCAGACAAGAAAATATTGGTTCCCGATTTGAATGCCGGTTGCTCGTTGGCCGACAGTTGCCCGGCTCCTGCGTTTGAAACATTCATCAGGCAACATCCTGGACATGTCGTGATTTCTTATGTCAATACATCGGCAGCGGTAAAAGCGTTGACGGATGTGGTCGTGACCTCGACCAATGCCCGTCAGATAGTGGAAAGTTTTCCGCCTGAAACAAAAATAATCTTCGGTCCGGATCGCAACTTAGGAAATTATATAAACAGCATCACGGGGCGTAAAATGGTATTGTGGGACGGTGCATGTCATGTGCATGAACAGTTTTCTTTGGAAAAAATCCTGTCGTTGAAGGCGCAATATCCGGACGCGGAGGTCATCACACATCCCGAATGCAAACAGCCGGTTGTTGAAATCTCAGATTTCGTAGGTTCGACAGCTGCTTTACTAAAGCATACGGTCAAATCCGGCAAAAAGCAGTTCATCGTCGCCACCGAAAGCGGTGTCATCCATGAGATGCGCAAACAAAGCCCCAATAAACAGTTCATTCCCGCACCGCCCGCCGACAGCACCTGTGCATGCAACGAATGTAACTTTATGCGCCTGAACACGATGGAGAAACTCTATAACTGCCTGAAATACGAACTCCCGGAAATATTTGTGGACGAAACCGTCCAAGAAAAAGCCATCAGACCAATAAGAAAAATGCTGGAGATATCGGAAAGGTTGGGGTTGTAGGAGGGAGTTAGCGATTTACGCGTGTAAGTTA
>CAYXIX010000219.1:0-2760 GCA_964465405.1 uncultured Parabacteroides sp.
GCAGTGCTGTTGATCTGTTCGAGATTATGGAGGCTCGCGAGAACCGCTGTGCAACGCTAGTTGCTTCTCAGCTTGAACCCAACGAGTGGTATTTGCGCATAGAAGGCGAGCTGATGGCAGACTCTATACTCAACCGCATCGCCGCCGGTGCACGCTATATAGATCTAGACGGACCGAACATGCGCGAGTACTTCGCAAAGAAAAACCAAGCTGAATAGTGATAGTACCGCGGGAACAGCAAACTCCCGCGGTACCAATTATCGTTTACTCGCGGTACCAAGTTAGTTGATCGGCGGTACCACAAAAGTTTACTATTCATATTGGCTCCCGCAGACCTGCTTCGTTGGTGCAGATTGTCCCAGGCAGAATCGCTTTACATCTTTTTGATCTAGTTGAATATTGCGCGCAAACTGTTGCGTCGTTTTGTGACGCGTATCAGCGCAGCACGGAACGCTGTGTTAGTGCAGCGTGGAACGGTGGGGTTGCCACAATTATTATTCCGTTAGGTAAAAGATTTCCTATAGTGAAAACTATTTTTGGAGTATAACTTTCTTGCCCTGGTAGGAGCCAACCGTTATGAAGGCAGCTTTTAGGGTAGCAAAAGGTTTAAAGTTTTTTGTTACTACTAATGATTGTCCATTGTAGGAGAGCTTTAATGCAATCTTCCAATGCTGCTTTTTCATTTGCGGCGTAAAGTCAATAAGAGCAGAATTATGGAAAGAGACGCTTGAAGACCAGCGATAATTATCAGAGTCTCCTTGAGCCTCAATCACCACGGGAGCCTGTGCGACGACAACGGAGCTATCATCATGTCGGTAGAGCTCTATTATTCCATCAAGATGATTAATGTCGGGAATTATTTTACTGGACAGCGCTCCTTCAAATGAAATGCCTTTTGAAGAAATTACTGATGAGTTCACGCGTATTGATGCTGCACTTAATGCTGTTTCTATTGTTTTTCTCGATGCTAATGCAAAATCATCTGTAGTCGGTAAGGCCAATCGCAATTCGCCGAGGTCCGGATGGGAATATCGTACGAGCTGTTTTAAGCAGTCAATGGTCTGCTTGTTACAATTGGGAATGGCTTTCAGGATGATGGTTGAAATAAAAGATGGTTGAAAGCGTCGTTCGGCATAGCTGCCGGCTTCATATACACCAAGGGAGAAGTCAGGGCTTGTTTCAAGAATTGTTTTCACCCTGTCAAGGGGCAAATCAAAAGTAAAAGCAAGACCATTTGCATTGTCGGGGGCATTCTTCCCCTCAGCACATACACCGCTAAGATATCGTTGATTGGGTTTAGTGGGAATTCGCAAAAAGAAGCACCTGGATCCATGCACAGTAGCATCTTCAGCAGGAGTTCCTATTTTACATAGCAGAGTGAATCTCAATGAATCCTTGCCGTTATATTCGATTCGCGATTCAGAAAGCGAAGCAGCGGGGGCAACCGGAATGATATTTCTATGGCTCTGATTTCGCTTCGAATCAATTGCGTCGAAAAGATTTTCCCACTGATTGGCAATGTATTCATCAGTAAAGTCTTCCGGAATACTTTCAGAAGCGAATTGGGACATTTGCTTAAGCTTTGCGCGGTTGCGAAAAGTTTCTAAGATAACCTGAGCAAGTTTTTCTATATTATCCGGCTCAACCAGTCGTCCATTTTCCCCATCAATTATCATCTCGCTTGGCCCATAATTAATGTCATATGAGATACAAGGTGTTCCGGCTTCTAAGGATTCAAGGACGGCAAAAGAAAGACCTTCCGATGGCGAGGTCAAAAGCGATGCTTCTGCTCGCCGAAGCTTTTCTTGAGGATTTGGAGTATATCCAGCAAGCACAACCGTATCTTCAAGATGAAGCTTTTCTATAAGCTTGGACAGTTTGTTTTCTGCCCCCCCCCTTCCGTAAATTGTAAGCTTGATTTCAGGATTTTCAGAATGAAGGATTTTCATCGCCTTAATCGCATGGTCAACTTGCTTTTCTGAGCTAAGGCGAGATAACATTACTAGTCCCGAACGTTGATTACTTGCTTTATGTGGCTTTCTTTTTGAAGAAAGAAAAGTCGGATGCCTGATGACATATAAATTATCATGTGGTCCATACTCATCAAGAATGTCTTGTTTTTGCTGATGCGTTAAGCATATTACCGCATCATAACTATTGATTCGAGAAAGCATCAGGGCAAGTCTTTTTTGTATACCAAAAGAACGATCAGCAAGAAAATGGCAGCCATGTATGGTTGCTATCGACTTTGGAGAAACACCGAACCTGTTATTGATTACGAGTTCATCGTAGTTGCGGTCTTCTAAACAAAAATAGGCATCAGGATACTCATTGAATAGTAGGGAAATCCAATAATGCTGCAGTGTTGTTAAGTCGGGGAAGGACATTGATTGTCCGTGGCTATGCCATACGACTTTTGCCTCAATGTCCTGTTCTTTATAGTGTTGGGTAAGAAATGGGACGTCAGTTGAGCGATAGTACCTGACATCTATGCTACCCGTTCCATCCTTCTGCTTCCATGTTTCACGAATGAGGCCATTTTTGTCATCCAGATAGCGATATTCAAGGATTGTATTGGTATCGTCATTGACAAATGAAATGTTTCCTTTTTTCTCTTCGTGGTACACAAAGCCATCGTAAGGAGGCTTCTTTTGTTGCAAAGAAAGATGGAGATGACTGATTGCTTCCGGATTACGGTTTTGTGTAAACTCTCCGGAGAGAAAATCGAAGAAATTTTTAAAAGCAATTGATTCAGAAAGC
>CAYXIX010000220.1:0-2714 GCA_964465405.1 uncultured Parabacteroides sp.
CCATAAACTAGAGGTTTGCACATGCCATGAATGCCATCTCTAGCGTATATTCCCCTTTTACTCGGACAATAACCACTCTACTATATTCAGCACTTCTATGCCGTTATAGTTTCCTACGCTCATTATTTCATTCGTCAATATTATTTTTGAGTAATTGTCTTTAACTTCCCGTAAAGGTTTCATCTCTCTGTTAAAGGTGTTTTCATCTGTTAAACTTGCACATGCTTGATAATATTCGTATTTACCGTCTTTGAATGCCACAAAGTCTATTTCTGCATTACCTGCTTTGCCGATATTAACCTTATATCCTCGCCTTAATAACTCAAAATATACTATATTCTCCAGTAAAAATCCTATATCATATCTCCTTTTCGCCAGAATCTGCTTTCTGAATCCGAGATCTACCATGTAATACTTGTAGTTTTGTTTCAATAATAACTTACCGCTGACATCCATCCTTTCGACTTTATAGAACAAATATGCTTCCTCGAGCGCATCCACATAATCACTCACTGTTACATGAGAAGTTTTTCGCCCTGCCGATGTCAAATAATCGGCTATGCCATTCATAGACACAGGATTCCCTATCACGCTTGCCAAATACTGCGATATATTCTTTAACAGAGCTATATCAGCTATCTTCCGCTTTGCTTCATCTGTTTCTCTCCGTTTCTGTCTTTCTTCTATGTCTTTGACAAAAACCGTATTGTATATTCCCTCTATATAATCGCCTTCAGATCCTAGATTGTTTTTCCTTATGAGGGCAGCATACGGGAATCCGCCGTTCGTCATGTAATCGACAAACAATTTCGCACCATCATTCACCCCCATAAACTCACGATACTCTTTGAATGACAGAGGCAATAAATTTATTTCAACATATCGTCCCGACAAATAGGTTGCCAATTCACCCGACAACAGATAAGCATTTGAACCGGTTATATAGATGTCTACATTTTCCTTGACATATAGACTGTCTACCGCCTTCTCAAAACCCGTCACCTTTTGTATTTCATCTAAAAATATATATGTGTATTTACCTGACGCCAGTTTGGATCTAACATATTCATATAATGACTTATAATCCAGCAACTCTTCGTTCTCTAATTCTTCAAAGTTTAGAGAAACAATTTGCGACCTGTCTATGCCGTTTTCGATCAACATCTGCTGATATTGCAGCAAAAGCGTAGATTTTCCGCAACGTCTGATACCTGTTACCACCTTTATCAATTGCAGCTCTTTTAACGCCCACAATTTATTCAGATACTCAGCTCGCTGAACCATATACTCGCTCCTTTTTCTTTTCTTTTTCTCAGTCATAGCATATGCGCCTCAAAAAGTCAATATGAATTGTTCCATTTCAAACAATTTGTTTAATAATTTATAAAAATTGTCTTGTTTCGGACAATTTTAATTGTGGGGCTGTTTTGAAAAATTCTCCGATTATGTTTTTGTTGTCGGCCAGGCGTTCGATTAAGCATATACAAGTTCCGTCAGTACAGTTTTCTCTGCACGGTTGCGAATGCTGGCCATAAATTTGTGCTTGATTCTTATGTGGTCTTATTGGCCGGTACTCCTTGATAGAACCGGAAGCAGAGCTCTGTTTTGCAGAAACCTGCGGGTGATATATTCACAATACTGATTTCAGGCCGGCCACCCTATAATTTACGTAGAAAATCTGGGGGTATATGTGCTGAAGCGCCAAAAATAGGCCGTCGAGGAAATTGAGGCCCTCGGCAGCCGTTGTTGTCTCCGGAGAAAATAAGGACAACCACAGCAGCTGCCCTCACTAATCCGGCTTCCCCGTATTTTACCGTCCTTTCAGGCGTTCCACCTGTTTGGTATCCGCAAAGTGTGTTGCGTACCACCGCCCAATCTCCGGGTTCCCGCTTTTACTGAACCGAAGCGGAATCACCGGCTTGTGTCCCTGCCCGTTTTTCTTCTTCACACCCATCGTTTGTAATAACAGAAAGATGGCTTCAATCCGGTCTTTTGGGCGCAAATCCGCATCCGGTGCAAATAAAAGAGAGCTTGCGCGGATTTACCGTACAGACCCGTTCCGGGTAGTCCACACGCCCAAAGCGCCGGTCCTCATATTTCTGCTTTGGCAGGACACCAATGTCCATCAACACGTCTACCGGGGTTGCGTAACCTCGCTGCTGACATTGGTGGTAGATCGACGAATGAACTTTCCCAATCAGCTCTTTCTCATTCATGGCCGAAACCATCATTTTTTCCATGCCGGTTTTTCAAGACAGCTTCCACCTGTGCAATCAACTGCTCTTTGTCCGGCATATAAAGAACATAGCGGGAAGCGAAAATGTTGTTGGAGAGGCCGCCTAACGCATATTCCGCCGTTACGCTGTCTTTTTCGGTACAGAGGATAATACCGATGGGCGGGTTGTCGTCGGGATCGTTGACTTCGGCGGCATAGTAATTCAGATACATATTGAGCTGTCCGGCGGCTTCCGGCGTTAGTTTGGTAGTTTTCAGTTCAATCAAAACATACGCCCGCAGGATTTTGTTGTAGTTGGAATTGACAGCTTCCTTTTCGTAAAAGCTACGTTTATTCTCGTCAGAAATGCTTAAAAGTTCGCAGTAGTGGGACCAAGACAATTTGCCAGACACCGTCTGGCATTTTTCATACGCTAGATAAAATGCCCTCATATTTTGGAGATTTGACCGCGAGAAGCCCTTTCCAAATTCCCGCGTCA
>CAYXIX010000221.1:0-2697 GCA_964465405.1 uncultured Parabacteroides sp.
GGTCGCCGAAAAGATCATCTTCTTCTGCTCCCAGATTAATTTTTATTTTAAACTTCTGAGAATAGCCGCCAATGCGCACTTCTACCACGTTCACATTTTGTTTTAGTTCCAATCTGTCACTCTCGTAAAGAGAGTTCCCTTTGTCATTCAGGTTGTATCCGATGTCGTTATAAATCAACTTTGGTATTTCCAAGTTGGTAACGCCCTTGATTCGGAATGTTAGGATTGGGTTATTGCCACTCACCTCATTATTGACAAGGCTTATTATATAATCCGAAGATTGATGTTGAGAGGATACGATTATAACAGGAACCAACACCTCTTCCGGAGTACAACCGCCATGACAACCTTGTCCATTGGCTATCTTTGCAGCGAGCGAATCGTGACGAAGTGAGCAAATGGTTTGTCCATCATCCAATACGATGTATTTGTCATCTTGAGTGGCAGCACCAATTGTACGCACAGCACATCTTCCATAATGGTCTGGTTTTATACCTCCCAAATTATATCCCATCTGTAATTGCGGTAGATAAGATAGGCCATGGTCAGAAACAATGGCTACCTTTTTACCTGCATGTTCGGAAATAATTTCTCTCACGGCAGTTTCTACAATTTCCATCTCTTCAATAATATATCGGGGGTAAGAAGTGCATTTATGGGCGAAACCATCCAAATCACCTTTCTTCGATAATTCACCGTTAGTCAGCTTTAACAAATCGACTTTATTGTTTTCGGTTTTCGATGGTAATAATGAACGGGCAACCATTACCTCATTCAGAAAGATACCTTCATTCTTGTATTGTTCCACAAGTCGCATAATAAATGGAATCCAATCAATGCCCAAGCCATCAATCCAATAAAATACTTCAATGTCTTTTCTTCCACTCAACAGTGCACGAACGGTACTGAATTGGTTATACCATGTACTGAATTTAACGGCATTGGAATTTCGTTCTTCCATAAATGCGCTTATCGCATCGGTATATTTATTGGAAAGTTTAGCCTGCTTATATGCATCCATATAGTCTAATACCCATTTTTGTTCGCTCCGAGTGATGCCACAACTCTTTTCCATATAATTGTAAAGTTCAGGATAAAGTTGAGCAATCTTATTGATATGAATATGACCATTGGCGACCCAATGTATCACTAATTCTTTTTCACGAACCGACAAACCTGTGACATATTGTATGGCGGTTTCATATCCCCTCTCTATCGCCATATTTTCTAACTTCCGATATAATTTGTCGCTTACTTCATCTGTCAATTGTATGTTGTTTTTATTGGCACAGTTCAAAATTACCGCACGTTCCTTCAGGCATTCCTCGGGATTTTCCATGTCGAAAACAGACAGAGCTGCAGCCGACACAAATTCCTGATTATTGTATAAACGGCATTCACGAAGTAATTGGCATATATATCCTTCGTTACAAAACCGTTTTGTATAGTAGGTCGTAAGTAACCAGCGTTTGAAGTGTTCCGGATTTTCAAACCATGTTTTAACAAATACTGTATAGTCAGCCAAATCGAATATATCGAAGTATTTATTAAAGAACTTGTCAAACGAAAAATCCTTATATTCTATTTCGGCTGCCAATTTTTCCCAATTACCAGCATCTTCTTTTTGATATTTTATCTCACCGAAATCAAGATGCAATCCCTTGGTCAAAAACTCATACGCATTATGACAGACCGTATAGCTCAATGCGTTGTCCGGCTGAGCATTCTCAGCTAATGCATATATAGATTTGGAACTACTTATGATGTTTGGTTTAGCATCATCGTCACGCCATACTTTGAGCCAGTCAGTGATGGTGGAGACCACTGTAAATTCTCTCTCCAGTCCGGCTATATGGTAAGTGCTTCGGGTAAGCGTTAAATGGTATCCAACTTCTTGCTTTGCTCCCGTCAGATACCAAATAACAGATTGAGAATCTGAAAAGAATTTCGACATTTTTCCATATTGACCAATCATTGGGATATAAATGCGTTGCCGATGATGGAAACCGAAAGCTGTAGATTGTATTCCTTTAATATCTCCAACCAATGCCTCAAATTCTTTTGCAGTATGATTGTTGTAAAATCGTGCCAACTCTGAAAACGGCACAATAATGCAATCGGAATCGCTATTATCCTCAATATACTGTTTGATGCAAGTGGCCAGATAGCTATGCGTCAAAATTTGGTCTGGATGTTCCTTGTCCATCCAATCCACAATTTTTTGCATCTTAGTTACCCCCAATCCTATTAATTCGTTCACAAACTCTTTGGAGTCGGTAAAATTATCGAATAGCACAAAACGTATCGGATAGCGGTTCAGCATGGATGAGTTATTTCCATTGGCTGCCTTATCTTTTTTGACTTCCGCTATCAGATGGTCAATATGTTCGAAATTCCTATTCATACGTTTAGTAATCTAATATGATGTCAAGTATATCCTCATAGCCCAACTCGCAAAGTTGTTCCAATATCTGTTGCGCTTGGGTCAATGAGCTGATATTACTGACACGTTCCACAGCCTTTTGCACTTTTGTTCGTGATGGCGGCTCATGTACAGTGTTCGGTTGCGTATTTGAAATAGGCGTTTGATAATTTTCAGGCTGAGCCGATGATGATTGAATGGGATGTGATGGCATAGGGGCAAGCGACAATTTCCAATCCTTTAATTTGTCGTTTACTTCCCTTTCCGTCCAAAGC
>CAYXIX010000222.1:0-2584 GCA_964465405.1 uncultured Parabacteroides sp.
GGAAGAACTGTTTGGCCAATATGATTATGTGGTCGGACCTTCTGCCAGTTGTGTAGCGTTTGTGAAAGAGAATCATCCGGGCATCTTGGAGAAAGCCGGACACGTGTGTATGAACAGCAAGAAGATTTATGACATTTGTGAATTCATGCATGACGTCATACAAGTAAAAGAATTGAAAGCGGAGTTCCCGTATAAGGTGAGCATTCACAACAGTTGTCACGGCGTGCGCGAGTTGCATCTCTCTTCGCCGAGCGAGCGGAATATTCCATATTATTCAAAATTGCGTAACCTGCTTTCGTTGGTAAAAGGAATTGAAATCTTTGAACCGAAGCGTGTTGACGAATGTTGCGGCTTCGGGGGGATGTTTTCCATCGAAGAGCCGGAAGTGTCAGTCTGCATGGGACAAGATAAGGTGAGAGACCACATGAGCACGGGAGCCGAATACATCACGGGAGCTGACAGTTCTTGCTTGATGCACATGAGTGGCGTCATCAAACGTGATAACCTCCCGATTAAAACGATTCATATTGTTGAAATTTTAGTTTCCGGATTATGAGTACAAAACATTCCATAGCGGCAGCCCGTTTTATCGCAAATCGCAAACAAGAAGCCTGGCATGACGAAACACTTTGGCAGGTACGTATGAAACGGGATAAGATGAGCCATTCGCTTCCCGAGTGGGAACGTCTGCGCGATTTGGCTTGTGCCATCAAACTTTATTCGAATAGTCATCTTGATACATTATTGGAAAAGTTTGAGAAAAACGCGCTTGCCAATGGTGCGATTGTCCATTGGGCAAAAGATGCAGCCGAACATAACCGGATTGTGGAAGAGATTCTTCGCAAACACAATGCCCACACACTCATCAAAAGCAAATCAATGCTTACAGAAGAGTGTGAGATGAACGACTATCTGTTTGAGAAGGGTTATGATATCATTGAGAGCGATTTGGGTGAGCGCATTCTCCAATGGATGCACTTGAAACCGAGCCATATCGTTTTGCCGGCTGTTCATGTCAAACGACAGGAGATAGGAAAGATGATGGAACGCGTATTGGGGACGGAGAAGGGTAATTTCGACCCGACCTATCTGACACGTGCCGTGCGGAAAGACATGCGCGAGAAGTTTCTGACGGCCGATGTCGCTATGACAGGTGCCAATTTTGCGGTTGCTTCGACAGGTGAAATCGTTGTTTGCACCAACGAAGGGAATGCCGATATGGGAACCTCGTTCTCGAAGGTTCATATTGCCACTTTCGGGATGGAGAAGATTGTCCCGAATCGGGAATCATTAGGCGTTTTTACCCGTCTGTTGGCTCGTTCCGGAACGGGGCAGCTTTCAACTACATATACTTCTCATTATTGTAAGCCGCCTGAGGGATGCGAATTTCATATCATTATTGTTGATAACGGGAGGAGCGACATATTGGCGCGTCCAAAGCATGTCCGCACCTTGAACTGCATCCGTTGTGGCGAGTGCATGAATACCTGTCCGGTTTATCGCCGGAGTGGAGGTTATTCTTACACCTATTTTATTCCCGGCCCGATTGGCATTAATTTGGGGATGTTAAAGAATCCCTTGTTATATGCAGACAATGTGTCGGCCTGTTCACTCTGCCTTTCCTGTTCGAATGTCTGTCCGGTCAAAGTCGATTTAGGCGAGCAGATTTATCGTTGGCGGCAGGATTTGGACAAACTCAGGCGGGCGAATCGCGAGAAAAAACTGATGTCGTCCGGCATGAAGGTATTGATGGAGCGTCCGGTCTTGTTCAACACCGCATTGAAGTTTGCACCACTGGTCAACAAAATGCCTCGCCCATTGGTTTACAACCGCCTGAATGCGTGGGGTAAAGGACGCGAGCTGCCGGCATTTGCCAAAGAATCGTTCAATGAGATGTGGAAAAACAACAAAATAAAGTAGTAAGTAAAGGAGCAAGACTATGAGTACGAAAGAAGAAATATTATCCGCTATTCGCCAACATACAGGAACACGTTATGAGATGCCTGACTTGACATTGGATGCAATTACCTATCCGGACAGAATCGCACAATTTTCCAAAGCCTTGCAAGCAGCCGGTGGAAAAATGGCCTTGTTGCAGCCGAGTGAGGATGTCAACGAAGTCATTCGCAGGAACTTCCCGGAAGCGAAACGGATTGCTTCGAACCTTCCCGAAATCACCTGTTCGACCTATAACCCGGACGATGTGGCCGACTCGCGTGAGTTGAACCGAACGGATTTGGCCATCGTCACAGCCCATTTGGGCGTTGCTGAGAACGGTGCCGTTTGGATTACCCGCTCGGTAAAACATAAAGCGTTGTATTTTGTTTCTGACGCTTTAGTTGTCTTGCTCGACCGCAATTCGATTGTGAATAATATGCATGAAGCCTATCAGCAGACGCGAAAGATGCGCTATGATTTCGGGTTTTTTATTGCCGGCCCTTCCAAGACGGCTGATATTGAACAGGCACTTGTATTCGGGGCACACGGTCCGGTCGAAGTGCTGGTAATTGTAAAATAGAAATAGAAACAAAATAAAAACAGATGACCGCAGATTAGAAGTTTGTAAATCTGCGGTCATCTGTTT
>CAYXIX010000223.1:0-2557 GCA_964465405.1 uncultured Parabacteroides sp.
TTTGAATTAGAGTAGCGTGTGTGTGCGAAAACATAAATTAAAAGCGGAAATTATTTCGGGACAAGGGTGTTGATTGTATATGTTTCCCCTTTTTCCGTTTGGAATGTTGCCTGGAAATAACGTTTTCCGTTTGATTGCATTGCTGTTGCCGACGTAAGTTCCTGTTTCCCTTGCCGGACTGTGAAAGGTTGTGCAGAACGGAGCGTACAATCTTTGCCGGCGTTGGAAAGTAATTGCGCTTTTACCAATTTCCCGGCTTGCCAGCTTAACGCGATTTCAAAATTCCCGCGTGCTTTCAGGCCGGAGATGGAACCCTCTGACCAGACATCGGGCAGCGCCGGAAGCAGGTGGATATATCCGGCATGGCTTTGGAGTAACATTTCTACAATCCCGGCGGTATAACCGAAATTCCCGTCAATTTGGAAAGGCGGATGTGCACAAAGTAGGTTACGGAACAGTCCACCGCCTTTATGCCCGTTCCCAAATCCGACGGGATTGAACAGATTGGTGATAATCTTGTAAGCATGATTCCCATCTAATTGACGTGCCCAGCAGTTGATTTTCCATCCCATCGACCAGCCGGAAGCCAAATCTCCTCGTAACTCGAGGGTTTTACGGACAGCCTCGAATAATTCCGGCGTTTCATCGGGCGTAATCTGGTCTCCCGGATGGAAACCGTAGAGGTGGGAAAAATGACGGTGTTGCGGTTCCCACTCTTTGAAGTCGTACATCCATTCTTGCAGTTGGCCGTATTTGCCGATTTGATAGGGTAATAAGCGTGTCAGTTTTTCTTTCAACTCGTTTCGAAGCGGTTTGTCGAGATTGAACATTTCTGCCGTTTGAATGGTGCGGGTAAATGTTTCTCGGATAATCGCCATGTCCATAGTCGGCCCCATACTCATGGCTGCCGTCTGTCCGTCGTCTGTGATGAAACGATTTTCGGGAGATACACCTACCGGTGTGACCAAATGCCCTTTCCCGTCATCAATAAGCCAGTCTGCAAAAAATTCCGCAGCGCCTTTGATAAGCGGATAGGCTTCATTGCGCAGGAATGCCGTGTCTTGTGAGAACTGATAATGTTCCCACAGATGGCTACACAACCAACCTTGTACCATCGGCCAGAAAGAGGCTGTCGGCACGTTGTCGTTTGGCATTGATTCGCGCCAAATGGAAGTATTGTGATGAGCCACCCAGCCACGCTTGCCATACATGTTCCGGGCGGTTTCTGCACCAGAAACGGATAATTCGCGTATCATCCGGAACAACGGCTCTTGGCATTCTGCCAGATTAGTCAGTTCGGCAGGCCAGTAATTCATTTCTGTATTGATATTAATCGTATATCCGCAATTCCATGCAGGTATGGTGTCTTTATTCCATATTCCCTGTAGATTCAGTGGTTGTCCGCCGGGACGCGAGCCGCTAATCATCAGGTAGCGTCCGTATTGGAAAAGGAGGGCGGCCAAGTCCGGATCGGCTGTTTGGGCAAAAAGTTGAAGCCGTTGGTCGGTCGGCATGGCCAATTGTTCCGGTGAAGAGGTTAATTGGAAGTCGACACGGTCGAAAAAAGAACGGTAATCGTCTATGTGCCGTTGTCTTAAGGTTTTATAATCGTATGCTGAAGCTTTTTCCAAAATAGCAGCTGCTTTGGCTGAGGGATCGTTTCCCTCCCGGCTTGGACTTTTGTCGAAGCCATTGAAACTGGTGGCTAAACTGAATAGGAAATAAACTTCATCCGTATTATATATATGTATACCTTTGTCTGTGATTTCACAGGAACCTTTGTCGGGAAGCACAGGTTTCAGTTGCGCTTCGAAAAACATACCTCTCCCATCTATCTCGTCGCCGTAAAGTACACGGTGGTCGAACTTCCGTTTCCCTTGTGCGTCGTACAGCTCCGGATGTTTGTACTGGTCACCCCATTGCTCAATCTGTTCGAACGTACGCCGTTCGACATAACCCGGAGCCTGTCCGTACAGAATAAGCCGGTCGTCTGCTGCTTTTTGAAGAGCAGTCGGATGCGGAGAAGAAAAGTCTAAAAAGAGATCAATGCCGTTTGCTACATCACTTTTCATATGAATCATAATGAGATCATCAGGATGCGAAGCGAAGACTTCTCGCGTGTAGTGAATCCCATTCTGTTCGTAAGAAGTGGTTGCAATTGCGTCAGAAATATTCAGAGTGCGTTTGTAAGAAGAATCTGTCCCTGTTAAGTTGTTTTGAATATGTAAATCTCCAAATGGCTGATAATATTGATGTAAACGCCCTAACCAATGTTTACAAACCAAATCGGATGCGTCGGTGTATTTCCCCGCTTTCATCAGGCCGACAATCCGGTCGAACATTTCCGGTGTGATTTTCACGTCTTTGAATGCGACGGAAGGTTCCCCGCTGTAAAGCGTATTCTCATTAAATTGTAACTGCTCTTTGTCAACGCCACCGAAGACCATTGCTCCTGCCCGCCCATTTCCGATAGGAAGAGCCTCATCCCAGTTTTGAGCCGGTTCATTGTACCACAGCGTAAGCGGCTTCTGTTGCGGTGTTTCCGCACACGCAACAA
>CAYXIX010000224.1:0-2550 GCA_964465405.1 uncultured Parabacteroides sp.
GCACGCCCGCCCTGTTTTTTTAGAACAACTTATTCGGATAGACGCCGGTATTGACTAAGGCTTGGATTTTGTCGACTACCTCTTGGCGGTCTTCCGGATAGGTGACGCCGAACCATTTGCTGGCGGTGTCTAACACTTTTACAGTTGCTGTTTTGTCGTTGATTAGCTTATCGACCATTAGCGGGATGAAAAACTCACTTTTCAAGTTTTCCATGTTCTTCGGGTCACTTAAGAATGTCTTGAAATATTCTTTGCTGTAGGCAAAATAATCAGGTGTGAATCCCCAGAAATTCATGCTGACCGGTGTCGTATCCGGAGTTGCGATCCATTGGTCGTTTTCATCCAGATATTTGACTTCGCCGTCCATGCGTTGGATCTTGGTCCGTTCAACGACTGATGTCAACTGGAGATTTTCATCTGTGCTGCAAATGCCCCGTGAAACCGTTCCGCTTTCACTCAACGTATTGCCAACCCGGAATCCAACCATTGCATACGTGTTTTTAGCCCCTTCCGGGAGGGAAGCCAGAAATTGTTCCATGACCTCAAATGAGTCGCGACCGTAGAAATCATCGCAGTTGATGACGGCGAACGGTTCTTTGATTACATCGGCCCCCATCATGACGGCGTGATTGGTTCCCCAAGGTTTGGTACGTCCTTCCGGACAGGTAAAACCTTCGGGCAGATTATCTAATGCTTGGAAAACCAGTTCGCACGGGATATGCCCTTCGTATTTGGAAATGATTTTGTCGCGAAAATCTTGCTCGAAATCTTTGCGGATTACGAATACAAGTTTACCGAAGCCGGCATGGATAGCGTCGTAGATAGAATAATCCATAATTGTTTCGCCGTTAGGTCCCAATCCGTCTAACTGTTTCAGGCCTCCATAACGACTGCCCATGCCGGCAGCCAATAAGAATAATGTAGGTTTCATGACTTTGTAATGTATAAAGTGTTTTTGTTTTTTCGCACAAAAGTAGGAAATAAATGACAAAAGGCAATTGGATTTACCGTTTATTTGATTTCCAACATGACAACAGAACAAGGAGGCAGTTTAAGCGTTAATTTCCCATCTTTAATCTTAGAGTCTTGAAAAATTGACGGTTTGACCGTTTCCGGTTGCTCAAACGTATTATGGGCATTGATGGACGAAGCCGTCAGGATGCGACCATCCGCTTTGCTGATTGTGATTCCTTGCAGGTCGACGGTGAGTTGTTGTGCCTCGTCGGTATCAATGTTCACCAGTGAGAGGTGAATGTTCCCGTCTTTGTCTTTGGAGGCGGATGCGCTTACCAAAGGAACTTCCCGATTATCCCGCACTTTGATTTTGTTACAAATCAAATCCATCGGGAGATAAGTGGCCTCTTGATGCACTTTGTACATTTGGAAAACATAATAGGTTGGTGTAAGCAACATGTGGGGCCCATCCGTCAGAATCATCGACTGGAGTACATTGACAATCTGGGCGATATTGGTCATTTTGACACGGTCTGTATATTTATGGAAGACGTTTAGCGTGAGGGCCGCCACCAGCGCGTCGCGCATGGTGTTTTGTTGGAAAAGATGCCCGTTGATCGTGCCGGGTTCCTCGTCCCACCATGTACCCCACTCGTCGACCATCAGGGCGATTCGCTTCTGCGGATCGTATTTGTCCATGATTTGGATGTGCCGTTTGATGACCTCCTCGATTTCGAGGCATTTGCCCATTGTCCAATAGTAGTTCTCTTTATTGAATTGCGTGGCCGAACCTTTATTGTTCCAATCGCCTACCGTATAATAATGTAGAGAGATGCCATCCATGCGATGCCCGATGTTTTTCATCAGCGTTTCCGTCCAATTATAGTCATAATCGCTCGCGCCGCTGGCAATTTTAAAAAGCCTGTTCCCGTCATAATTCCGGCAGAAAGTGGCATAACGACGGTACAAATCCGCATAATATTCAGGACGCATGCTTCCCCCGCATCCCCAACTTTCATTGCCGACGCCGATGAATCTGACTTTCCACGCTTTATCCCGCCCGTTTTGGCGGCGTAGGCGAGCCATCGGGCTATCCCCCTCAGAGGTCATGTATTCAATCCATTTCGCCATTTCTTCCACTGTCCCGCTTCCGACATTCAGGCTGACGTAGGGTTCGCACCCTAACAGCTCGCAAAGATTCAGAAACTCGTGCGTGCCGAAACTGTTGTCTTCAATCGTTCCGCCCCAGTTGTTATTGACCATTTTGGGGCGTTGTTCGCGCGGGCCGATACCATCCATCCAATGATATTCGTCGGCAAAGCAGCCGCCGGGCCAGCGGAGGTTAGGGATTTGCAACTCTATGAGTGCCTGCAAAACATCATTGCGGTATCCTTGCGTGTTCGGGATATCGGAATCGGGGCCGACCCATAAGCCGCCGTAGATGCACGTACCCAAATGTTCGGCAAAGTGCCCGTAAATATGTTTGCTGATGGTTTGCGTCCCTTGTTCGGGATAGATGCGGATGCTTGCATCTTTTTGGGCAGACAGCGATAAAGTGGCTGCCGTCATGAAGCTGATGAATAAAAATGTTTTCAT
>CAYXIX010000225.1:0-2547 GCA_964465405.1 uncultured Parabacteroides sp.
CCAGCTCACATCCGTGATTTAATTAATTTCCGCCAACAAAAGTACTATTTTTTATATAGATTCCCACAAGACGTGATTCGCTGCATGATATTTGCCCCTCCCGTATAATTTACCCGGAGGGTAGCGATTGATATACAAAGAGAATATGTACATTTGCAGCAGTCAAACTTCAGTAGCATGGACATATTGACACAAACAATCTCATATATCTTCCGTCCGCGCCAGCATGCAATCGCACGTTTTGCATCGGAAGCGGACCAAATCCAATACAAACAACTTCGCACGCTCATCCATACAGCGCGTGACACCGAATGGGGGCGCAAACACGGGTATCGCGACATCCGAAGTTATGCAGATTTCAGCGCACGTGTTCCCGTTCAGCTCTATGACGACATCAAACCTTACGTAAAGCGTATGATCAATGGCGAGCGCAATATCCTCTGGCCTTCCGTAGCCTACTGGTATGCCAAAAGCAGCGGGACGACCAACGATAAAAGCAAGTTCATCCCCGTAACACCTGAAATCCTGAAAGGGTGCCACTATCAGGGAGGTTTTGACACCGTTTCTCTTTACCTCCGGAATCGTCCCGACAGCCGTTTCTTTTCCGGCAAAGGATTGATTTTAGGCGGCAGCCACAGCCCATCCCCGCTCAACCGGAAGGCACACTGCGGCGACCTGTCGGCCGTCTTGTTGCAGAATTTAAACCCGTTAGTCAACCTCATCCGTGTCCCCAAAAAGGACATCATATTGATGGACGAATGGGAAAGCAAAATACGCGCCATCGTCGAGAGCACATGGCAAGCCGACGTCTGCAGCCTCTCCGGTGTCCCGTCGTGGATACTCGTATTGCTGAAAGCCGTCATGCAGCGCGCCGGAAAAGAGACACTATCCGAAGTCTGGCCAAACCTTGAGGTATTCTTTCACGGTGGCATCAGCTTCGAACCGTATCGCGAACAGTACAAAACCCTCATTCCGTCCGGCCGGATGCAATACATGGAGACGTATAACGCTTCCGAAGGATTCTTCGGCCTGCAAGATGACCCGTCTGACCACAGCCTTCTTTTAATGCTCGACTATGGCATCTTTTATGAATTCATCCCGATGGACGAAATGGACAGAGAGAATCCGCATGCCGTTCCGCTTACGGAGGTCGAGACAGGGCGGAACTATGCGATGCTCATCACCACTTCCGGCGGATTATGGCGATACCAGATAGGCGATACCGTCCGTTTCACCTCCCTCCGTCCTTACAAATTTGTGATAGCCGGACGTACAAAGCACTACATCAATGCGTTCGGCGAGGAACTGATGGTCGACAACGCAGACAAGGTCATCGCCGCGACTTGCCGCATGACAGGAGCCGTCATCAAAGAATATACAGTAGCGCCGCTATTCATTCTCGACCGGGCCAAAGGACGCCACCAATGGCTTATCGAATTCGAGAAAGTCCCGGCGTCGCTCCCAGCATTTGCTTCACTCTTAGACCAAAACCTCCAACAACTCAACTCCGACTACGAGGCCAAACGCTATAAAGAAATTTCCCTCCAACCACTCGAAATCATTCCCGCCAAAGAGGGTACGTTCTATAAATGGCTCCACCGGAAAGGGAAATTGGGAGGACAACATAAGATTCCTCGTCTTTGTAATGACAGAAAGATATTTGACGAACTACTTAAAATAAACGATGAATAATCATGCGGCTGTCCAGTCAGAAACGCCATGCCACATAGAGTCCTCCGCCTCTTCCTTCGGGAGAAAAAGTCGGTGCGAGGATAAAACGCTCGGCTGCCCGTTTGTTGACAGCATGGGCGATGGCGTTACGCAGAGGGAAATAGCATAAATAGGCCAACTCAACCGAAAGGATGCCGAAACCGGCTCCCGCGACGACATCGGCCACCCAATGCCGGTTGTTATACAAACGCGAACAGGCGACGAACATGGCTAATGCATAACCGGAATAGGCCAACGCGGGACTGCTATCTTTAAACTCCTTCCAAGCGACATGCGCCCCCAAAAAAGCATTCGCCGTATGACCCGACGGGAACGAGTAGGAACTGCCGTCCGGGCGCGTTTCATTGATGGCGTGTTTCAGCGTACGGGTCATGGCGGCATTCAACCCTTCGGCAATTGCCACAAGGCACAGCTGGTCGACCCAATTATGCTTTTCCTTCCCCATCAAATCACAGACGAAAACCCAACCCAGCATCCCCCACTCCAGATAGTCATCCACGTGAATCTGCTTCACGGAATCTCTACGCGAAAAAAGATGGAAATCGTTCATGCCGTCAATAGCTGTTCCGACAGCCCCTATCGCAATCAACGAAGCCGGCAATATCAAACTTTTAGGATTGAACTTATAAGAAACGACAGACATGCGCGACACGACACTGTCGGCATCTGCCGGAGCAGCGGCCGCACGCCCACTCAATAAAAAAAACAGTCCAAATACGTATAAAAAATGTCTCACAAAACTACATCTGAAAATGTTCAGGCAAAGGAACTAAAAACTTTTGAGAAGAAAAAAGGACGTGCCTCCGAAAAAACACG
>CAYXIX010000226.1:0-2529 GCA_964465405.1 uncultured Parabacteroides sp.
ATAGTTATACAATGCCTCACCGATAACGGAATACTTATCCATATTTATTACCGTTTCCGTTTCAAAATCCGTTTGTTC
Organism: uncultured Parabacteroides sp.; assembly: GCA_964465405.1. Classification (GTDB taxonomy): domain Bacteria; phylum Bacteroidota; class Bacteroidia; order Bacteroidales; family Tannerellaceae; genus Parabacteroides. Next base: position 79 of record CAYXIX010000226.1, read on the forward strand.
ATTCAGCAATTCTCTATATTCATATTCATAGTCAGATTTGTAGTAAGTGCCGACAATATTCATTATCAGTTCATGTCTGGATCCGAATGATTTGCTGAAATACATATCCATAACCAGACTTATATATTTATTCTTATCCGAACTCTCACCAATTTTAATGGATTCAATACCATTGATTTTTGACGTGATGTCCTGTATCGAAGAACGTCTGCGGTTTAATGAATTGAAAGACAGTTTTGCACTGAACAGATAGTTATCCTATTTCGAATTGTTGTAACTAATTTCAGCCATCTGCTGTTCATAGGCGTATGGACTATTGCGCCCACTTTTTGTCTTTTCGTAATCTGTTCCTCCTATTGAATAAGCCATTTCTTCATCTAGTACCCTTTTGTTATAGTTTCTGTAATTGATATTGTATGTCACGCCTATCTGCGAATTGCCCCAGTTGTATTTGAAGTTGACAACATTGTTGCCAAAGCCTGTGGTTACTGCATTCTGGGTGTTGATACCGACAGAGCCTCCATTCTGTTTTTCCTTGGTCACGACATTTATTACAGCCCCTAATCCCATATTGGAATATTGGATTGGCGGTTGCGTATAGTAATCGATTTTAGAAATATTCTCTGTTGGAATAACTGACAAGTCTATTGCTGTTGACGGTATACCGTTTATTAAAATTTTCACAGACTTTCCATCTATAGACGTGACGTCTTGGTCAATGACTTGGATTTTGGGTAAAAAATCCAATGCGGACAAGGCGCTGCTATACTGTTCTTTCTCTTTGTTGGTAAGTGAATACTCTTTTTTATCCGCAAACCTTTTAACCATACTTTCTGTAATAACTACTTCATCCAACAGCATCGTATCTTCTTTCAATACAATCGTTCCTAAATCAACAGACTTGTCTAATATTAAATTCATCGAATGAGTAAGATATCCGACAAAGGAAATCTCCAACAAGTAACTTCCTTCTTTTAACTCTTCCAACTCAAAAGTCCCGTCGATTTTGGAAACCCCAAATGCTCTGTCTAAGCTATCCCGCTGAGAAATCAATAATATGTTGCAACCAACAAACTCTTGTCCTTGCTCGTCTGTTACCTTTCCGGATACGTAAAGTTCTTGTGAGAATCCAGTCGTATACACACAGAAAAGCAATATGAAAAATGAGAATATTTTTATTTGCATACTATCGTCAATCATATATCCGGGATATTCCTTAGTTTTGTACCGAAAAAAGACAATATATGAAATTTCTTATAAACAATTCCACAGACCCATATTTCAACATGGCATTTGACGAGCACTGCCTCCGGGAATACAAGTGCGATGAGCCCTTCTTTTATCTTTGGAGGAACAGACCCTCAGTCATAATAGGTATGAACCAGAATGCTTACGGGGAGGTAAACCTCAGCTATATAGATTCGCAAGACATTTTGCTTGTAAGAAGAGTTACAGGCGGAGGTGCGGTTTATCACGATTTGCAAAACCTCAACTACAGCATTATAGGCAAGGATGTAAGTCCTGAACCCATAGTAGAGAGCCTAAAGAAGTTGGGAGTTGCCGCCGAACTGTCCGGAAGAAACGATATTTTCGTAGATAATCGCAAAGTTTCAGGCTATGCCAGAAGGGTGTGGCACGACAAAGAATTGGTTCACGGCACTCTGATGTTTGACGTGGACATTACCACTCTCACCGAAGCCCTGAATGTGACCGGCTCCAAGATGCAAACCAAGGGCATAGCCTCAGTGCGCAGCCGGGTTGCGAACCTGAAGGAATTCCTTCCTCAATACAAATCCGTGCTCGAATTTAGGGATGCTCTACAAGTTTTGCTTGCTGGGAATGACGAGCAAATACACTTGAGCGATGAAGACACAGATGCTATACAGCGTCTCACCGAAGAAAAATTCGCTACTTGGGAATGGATTTACGGCAATTCAAAGGAAGCCAACCTGATCAGAGGAGACAAACTTGCTTGCGGAAGCGTAACTGCTGAAATCAACTTGGATAGGGGTTACATAAAGGATCTTCATTTCAGCGGGGACTTTATAGGAGCCCGAGATGCAAGCGAAATAGAAAACAAACTCAAGGGAGTTAGGTTCGAGCTAAATTCCATACTCCGAACCTTGGAAACTTGCGACGTCCCCTCCGTATTCGAAGGCTGCACAGCGGAGGAGATAGCGAAGCTGATGATAAATTATGCTGAGGAGTGATGGGTACCGGTAGTGTAAACTGAACTGTGTCAAGTTTAGTTTTGATGTGTCAGGGTAGCCGGGGATACTTGTCTGCACCAGTTTATACAATTTAGATCTCAATCCCTTATATATCAGGATAGTCTCTTTTCAGCCATTCCGAAAAAGAGACTGCATTATATTTATAATCCGGGATCATAAAGTGTATTACTTTTCGTTTATTGAATAACGCCACTTTCTAGGGCACTGCTCGTACTTTTGA
>CAYXIX010000227.1:0-2509 GCA_964465405.1 uncultured Parabacteroides sp.
CATGACCTTTCAAAACTTCCAACGCAGAAGTGCATACAAATCCATCTTTTGATTTCCGTTTATTTCTTCTAAATCTGTGCCTATTACATCTCGGTCCATGTAATACGTATAACCTAATTTGGCCGATAAAGAAAGTTGCTTCAAGATGTCCCAACGAACAGAAGCAGCCAGACGAATTCCTTTTCCATAAAAAGAGGGCATATTAAAGGCATATAAAATATTTTTCTCATACGAATAAATACGTGTCTGGTAATCATCCGTCTGAAAAAAAGCAGCATAAAGGTCTGTTTGAAAAGGTATCGAAATCGGTTTCCAACTAACCGTCTGCGCAGCCATCCAACCTCTGTTTTTTTGTTGTTCCTGCTCGTATAAAACAATATCTGCCGATGTACGCATGGAAAGGGCAGGAGTAAGGGTGCAAAGCATCTGCATACGCAAACGTTGTTGAGAATAAGGAAGAATGCTCACCTCTTGCGTATCCTCCTGCTGTCTGTTTTTCTCCTTCTGCTTATATTTATAACGTATGTAGAAAGACAGAGAAGAACTAAGTGCATAATCCACCTGACACATATATTCTTTTCCATTTGAAGGGGCATCCACACCATATTTCATATAAGGAAAACGAAACCAATCGACATACGCTGACAATTTCCAATGAGCAAAAGGAGTCCATTGCATTCCCATATAAATGCCTTGTTCATTCTGTACAGTCGAATTTTGTGAAAAAGCATTTCCATAAAAAGCCTGATAGCGTTTGTCGTAATAACGCCCCAACAGAAGAAAAGAAAAATAAGAGATTGGCGTTAACTGTAAAGCGTTTAAAGAAGCAATTGCCCCGTTCCGACTTACAGCTGTTTCTCCATAAAACTTAATAGACTTATTTTTCAACAAATAATCCACACCTATATTCCAGTTTCGGTTACCTCGAAAATAATATCGGTTATAAGGTTTTTCATCCGGCCAAACAACATGATTACCAAAAGTGTAAGCAATAGCCGTCAAACCCAAACAAAGATTCGGCGTAGCGTACCGAACATTGCCACCCATAGTCTGTATAGTAACATTTCGCATCTTTTCTCTATCACGTAGCAAACGATGCAAACCATCTGTCTTAAAAGAAGTAATATAAATACTATCCATATTCGCATCTTGTTTTCTACGAGAATAGAACAAACTAATATCAAACTGTTTCCAACCAAGTGTTGTAGCTGTCCCTCGAAAAAAATCGTTTTCATTGGTCGAAAAGTGACGTCGAAATCCATTTCTGCGTCGTTCAGCTTGAGAAACTATGGCATTCCGACTGGGAGAAAAATCATGACTGACGACCAATCCCTGACCAAAAGAAACCTTATAGTCACCTAATGCCAGACTTTTCAACCATTTATTCACATCTTTCAGAAAAAAATGGACTGAATAATAATCATATCCTTTATGATAAGTATTCCAAAACGGTTCACCTGCATCTTTTTCAGCTACCAATCCCAGTTGAATTCGTTCATCAAACGCATACGAGTAACGAACAGAATGGTAAAACGGTTCGCCCAAATATTTTCGGTTTGGATACTGCTGTAAAACGCTGTCCGGATATGAACTGTAACCTTTCTTTTGTTGAAAACATCTATCATATCTGATTTGTAAATTATTAATACCTTGTTTCAACAGATTTTTAACTGTAATAGGTCGCTTATCAACACTTTTTTCACCAATATATACAAAGGGAAGAAGCAAAGAGATTGTTTCAAAATCAAACGAATCAACACTTTTAAGTTCATATAATGTCAATATCCGACCATAACGTTTTCGGTATTCCAATAAATTCTGTATTTGTAAATCAGAAAGAAAAGGAAGTTGACGAAGTTGTTCGGCAGTTACTTCGTTCAACTCAAAAGGATGTTCCACTCGATAAGAAAGTTCAGCATAAAGCGATTCTATCTGTTCTTCATTTTCTGTTTCAAGTGCCATTTCTTCTACATATTCTATCCATTTATCAACCGAATATAACTGCTGACAATTAGCTTGATAACTGTTTATAAACAGACCTATCAACCAAGTTATAAACAATCGTTTCATTGTTCCAATCCATTAAAATGAATAACGCAAACCACATCCAGAACTAATACCTAAAACAGGATGATAAAAAGCTACCACATCAACCGAGAAACGAGTGAAACCATATCCAATACCTAAAGTAGGCAGGAGAGGAGCAGTCTGGAGACCTGCCCGTATATGAAAATTGTCAAAAGCCGTGTACTCAATGCCAATATTTCCACCTAATGTATATGTTTTGGTTGTTTCAAGCGAACCGGCCATCAACAAATTGTTGATAATATGCCACTGAAAACCTATTTGTACAAAATAAGAAGCAAGACTTTCATAATCAACAGCTACATTATCAGACGAAAAAGAGGGAAAATCCATTACCAACATTCCAATTAACACTTTATCAACAGGAGAAAAAAGAATACCGACATCTGTTGTCATCTGTTTTGGAACCTCTTCAAACAACTCT
>CAYXIX010000228.1:0-2472 GCA_964465405.1 uncultured Parabacteroides sp.
TATGGTTACTTTCACCCGGATGCCGATAACTTTTATGTTTGATGACCGTCGAACGAAAAACTTCCCGCCGGCTTTTCAAGATTAGCCGACGGGAAGTGCTATTTTTCTTCCAGTGTAAATAAAATGAAGTGCTGGTCAACGGGAAGTGAACCGGAAGCTCTTTCACCGTTTTTTAATTTGAAATTGATTTGAAATGAACTAATTCTGTAGATAAGTCGTTGAAAACACTACAGATTACCAAAAAAATCATTTACTTTGCAAACTTGTAAAGATAAGTTTGATAAGACTATGGCACAAGAAGATGTTTTTAAGAGGTTGGTTTCGCATTGCAAGGAATATGGTTTCGTGTTCCCGTCGTCGGAGATTTATGACGGGCTGGGCGCGGTGTACGACTATGGGCAGAATGGCGTTGAGTTGAAAAACAATATAAAGAAATATTGGTGGGACAGCATGGTGCTGTTGCACGAGAATGTTGTCGGAATCGATTCGGCTATCTTCATGCACCCGACGATTTGGAAGGCTTCCGGGCATGTGGACGCTTTCAATGACCCGCTTATCGACAATAAAGATTCGAAAAAGCGTTATCGTGCCGATGTCTTGATTGAAGAACATCTGGCGAAAATCGAAGAGAAAATCAATAAAGAGGTGGCAAAGGCAGCCAAACGGTTTGGCGATGCGTTTGACGAGGCGCAGTTCCGCGCGACGAACCCGCGCGTGTTGGAACATCAGGCGAAGTGGGATGAAATCCATGCCCGCTATACGAAGGACATGAATGATTCTAATTTCGAAGATTTGCGGCAGTTGATTCTGGATTGCGAGATTGTCTGCCCGGTTTCCGGTACGCGCAACTGGACGGACGTGCGGCAGTTCAACCTGATGTTCGCGACCGAAATGGGCTCGACGGCCGACGGGGCGATGAAGGTCTACCTGCGTCCGGAGACGGCACAGGGCATCTTCGTGAACTTCCTGAACGTGCAGAAGACGGGGCGCATGAAGGTGCCGTTCGGTATCGCGCAGATTGGCAAAGCCTTCCGCAACGAGATTGTGGCCCGCCAGTTCATTTTCCGTATGCGGGAGTTCGAGCAGATGGAGATGCAGTTTTTCGTTCGGCCGGGCGAAGAGATGGAATGGTTCAGGAAATGGAAAGAGACGCGCCTGAAATGGCATCAAGCAATGGGGCTGGGTAACGAGAAATACCGCTACCATGACCATGAGAAACTGGCGCACTATGCGAACGCCGCTACCGACATCGAGTTTGAAATGCCGTTTGGTTTCAAGGAGGTGGAAGGCATCCACAGTCGGACGGACTTCGACCTCTCGCAGCATGAGAAGTTCTCAGGCAAGAAGATTCAGTATTTCGACCCGGAGTTGAACCAGAGTTATACGCCGTACGTCATTGAGACTTCTATCGGTGTCGACCGCGTGTTCCTGAGCGTCATGGCCGGTTCTTACTGCGAGGAGACGCTGGAGAACGGCGAATCGCGCGTCGTCTTGAAGTTGCCGGCAGCGTTGGCACCGGTCAAGTTGGCCGTGTTGCCGCTGGTCAAGAAAGACGGGCTGCCTGAGAAGGCGGAGGAGATTATGCGGATGTTCCGCTTCGACTTCCGTTGCCAGTATGACGAGAAAGATTCGATTGGCAAACGCTATCGCCGGCAGGATGCCATCGGCACGCCCTACTGCGTGACAGTAGACCATGACACGCTGAAAGACAACTGCGTGACCATCCGCTTCCGTGACACGATGGAGCAGGAGCGTGTCAGTATCGATAAACTGCATGATATTATTGCGGAAAAGGTGAGCATGAAGAATTTGTTGAAAAAAATAATGGAATGAAAAGGATGAAGTATTGTTTGCATGTTGTATGGATGATGATGTGTCTGTTGCTCGTCTGTTCTTGTAAAGACGACGAAGACAATTTGGATGAGGTTGAGCAAGAAGCGTACCGGGCTGAGCAGGATATTGTTTTTCAGTCAAAGGCTAACGACCCGGAGTATGAACGTTGGGATTCTCCGGCAGGAAACGGATATGTGTTTGCCAAATTGCTGAAGGAAGGAAATGGTAAACGGATTTATTTCAATAGCCGGCTTTCTGTTTATTACAAAGGTTATTTGACGGACGGAACAGTGTTCGACCAACAGTTGGTTGAAGATGGAGCACCGTTTTTGTGTGCGGTAAGTTCTTATTATGCAAATTATAGTAGTTATTACGGCACGGGATATTCCTCTGTAATTGAAGGTTGGACGGTTGCGCTGCAATATATGTGCGAAGGGGATAAGTATGAAGTGTGGATTCCGCAGTCGCTGGCTTACGGTTCCACCTCAACAGACGATATTCCGGCTTATTCGACTTTGATATTCGAAATCGAAGTGGTCTCAATTGATGAGCAGGCTGTTTCTTTGAGTTAGTTTTTTTGTTTTCATTTTATAGAATAAGGGACGGCATGCGTTATGCCGGGCCCTTATTTGTTTTTAA
>CAYXIX010000229.1:0-2445 GCA_964465405.1 uncultured Parabacteroides sp.
TTTTTCTGCCATTTTACACTTTTTCATTTCATTCAAATCCAGATATTTACTACAACAGAGCGGGTGAAAGGGCGATTCTTTTAAGTTCTTCTCGTGCGTGCCTTTATTATTCTATCACATATTGTCGGAACACTGCTTAGGGAAAGGGTGGAAACTCCATATTTAGCAGCAGGGAGCATTGTGGGATTTTCGAACAACCCCGATGTAACTTTTTTTGCCCTCCGGGTAAAAGTATTTATCCGGTAGGTAAAAAAGCCGTACATTTGTTTCCAAAAATGAGCTTATGACCGAAACGCTTTCCTACATCCGAGAATCGTTGCATGGGTTGTACCCGGATTCTGAGATCAGTGCGTTGACGCGTTTGATCATGGAACGGGTGTGTCGTCTGATGCCTCATCATTTTTTGTTCTGCCGCGACAAGGTGCTGGCGGAGGAGGAGAAAGAGCGGATTCATGAAATCGTCGGGCGGTTGCAACGGATGGAACCGATTCAATATGTGTTGGGGACGGCCGATTTTTTCAGCCTGCTGTTCGAAGTCAATCCCTCAGTCTTGATACCCCGTCCGGAAACGGAAGAGCTGGTAGACCGCATTTTGGCGGAGACGCCAGCGCCGCGAGCAGCCCGCATCCGCGTGTTGGACGTCGGGACGGGCAGCGGTTGTATCGCCATTGCGCTGAAGAAACATCTTCTTTGTGCGAGCGTGACGGGGCTTGATGTTTCGGACGAGGCGTTGCAGGTCGCCCGTCGGAATGCAAGACGGAATAACGTCGCGGTCACTTTTCTCCAAGCGGATATTTTGCAGCCGGAAGAGGCCAGGCGGGCGGTGCCTGTGATGCAGGATGTGATTGTCAGCAATCCGCCTTACGTCAGGGAGGTGGAGAAGTTGTCAATGGAGCGGAATGTCTTGGAATACGAGCCGTCTCTTGCCCTGTTCGTCCCGAACGAAGACCCGCTGCTGTTTTACAGGCAGATTGCCCGTTTCGGCAGGGAGCGGCTGAAGAAGCACGGGCGGTTGTATTTCGAAATCAATGCGGCGTATGGCGAGCGCACGGTTCGCTTGTTGGAAGCGGAAGGATACACGAATGTCAAATTGTATCAGGACCTTGCGGGGAGGGACCGGATTGTAAGGGCGCAACAGCGATGAAGGCACTCAGCGAATCGGAAATGTTGCACCGGGCGGCTGCCTATTGTTCGGCAAGCGAACATTGCGTGCAGGATGTGGAGAAGAAAATCCGACAGGCCGGATTGTCGGACGAGGCGTGTGGACGGATTATTGCGCGGCTTCTGCAAGAACGTTTCATCGACGAACGGCGTTTTGCCCGCTATTTCGTGAGCGACAAGCTTCGTTTCAACAAATGGGGGCGTGTCAGAATCAATTATGAATTGCAGAAAAGAGGGATTGCGGCCGAAATCCGGTCGGAAGCGATTGGCTGTATTCCCGAGCAGGTGTATGAAGAGACGCTGATGGATTTGCTGCGGGGGAAGATGAAAAACACGCGGGGCAAGGACGAGCGGGAGCGGTATGTCAAATTGCTTCGTTTTGCAGTGGGGCGCGGCTTCGAGATGGGGGAGAGTGCCCGGTGCCTGAAACAGCTTTTAAAGGGGAATGGGTATGATGACGATATGGAATGACCTGTTGTATCTGTTCTTCCCGCGCCTGTGTTTGCTCTGTCGGCGTCCGCTGGTGACGGGGGAGGAGCATATTTGCCTGCATTGCGCCGAAGATTTGCCTTATACCTATTATATGGATGTACGCGCCAATCCGGTTCATCGGCTTTTCACGGAGCGGTATCCGGTGGAGGCTGCCACTGCTCTCCTGCATTTCAAGCAGGGTGGTTCCGCACAGGCGTTGATTCATGCGTTGAAGTATCGGGGGAATAAACAGTTGGGGGTAGCTTTGGGCCGTATGGCGGCAGGGGCGCACCGGGAGTCGGGGTTGTTTGATACGGTCGATAGCCTTGTGCCCGTCCCGTTGCATCCGAAGCGGAGGCAGCAAAGAGGGTATAACCAAGCCGAGTGGATTGCACGTGGCGTGCATTCGCTGACAGGCGTGCCGATTGACACAACCTCCCTCGTGCGCGACCGGAAGGCCGAGAGCCAGACGCGCAAATCGTTGTCGGAACGGCGGCGCAATGTTGCGCATATCTTTCGTGTGCAGGATGTCGATGCGCTGTCCGGAAAACATATCTTGCTGTTGGACGACGTGATTACGACCGGAGCGACGTTGGGCGCCTGCATGGAGGCCTTGCTTGTGGTTCCCGACATCCGAATCAGTGTGTTGGGTATTGCCGTTGCCTGATGTCGCGGCATTAATTTTCTGTCCAACTATTTGCAGAAATGAATATTTAACCTATCTTTGCACCGCGTATGAAAAAAACGCGGTTTATGACATTGCGGAAGTAGCTCAGTTGGTAGAGCATAACCTTGCCAAGGTTAGGGTCGCGG
>CAYXIX010000230.1:0-2429 GCA_964465405.1 uncultured Parabacteroides sp.
TTTTTACTAATTTGATTGCCTCTTTTCCGGTGAGGCGTTCGATGCCGTTTAACGAATTGACGAATTGATGCCGTTTTTAGATACCTTATGGAAGTGAGTTGTGGAAATGTGCGGGAAAAGTCCTATATTTGCACCGTTTTTTAGCGAGGTAGAAATCAGGTAAATTCTAAATATTTCAGATTCAATGATGACAAAAAGTGCATTACAAATCGCAAGAACAGCTTACCAACCGAAGCTTCCGGCTGCATTGAAAGGGGCTGTGAAGGCTGTAGACGGCGGGTCTACGCAATCGGTTGCCGACCAAGATGCAATCCAGAAATTATTCCCGAATACGTATGGAATGCCGGTGGTTACGTTCGAGACAACAGATGAAAAGAAGGCAATGCCGGCTATGAATGTCGGTGTGATTCTGTCGGGTGGACAAGCTCCGGGCGGACATAATGTGATTGCCGGATTGTTTGACGGTATCAAAGCGCATAATGCAGATTCTCGTTTGTATGGTTTCATTTTGGGGCCGGGCGGTTTGGTCGATCATAAATATATGGAGTTGACCGCAAATATTATCGATGAATATCGGAATACGGGTGGTTTCGACATGATAGGTTCCGGACGTACCAAGCTGGAGACAAAGGAGCAGTTTGACAAAGGTTTGGAAATCCTGAAAGAGTTGGACATCAAAGCACTGGTAATTATCGGTGGGGACGACTCTAATACGAATGCGTGTGTATTGGCAGAATATTACAAAGCAATCGGTGCAGGCGTTCAGGTAATCGGTTGTCCGAAGACAATCGACGGCGATTTGAAGAACGAGCAGATTGAAACCTCTTTCGGGTTCGATACGGCTTGTAAGGTCTATTCAGAGGTTATCGGTAACATCGAACGCGACTGTAACTCGGCTCAAAAGTATTGGCATTTTATCAAGTTGATGGGACGTTCGGCATCGCACATCGCTTTGGAGTGTGCGTTGCAGACGCAGCCGAATATCTGTATCATCTCGGAAGAGGTTGAGGCAAAGAATATGTCGCTTGACGACATTGTGACTTATATCGCTGATGTGGTGGCTAAGCGGGCTGCTGAAGGACATAACTTCGGTACGGTTCTGATTCCGGAGGGTTTGATTGAGTTCGTCCCTGCGATGAAGCGTCTGATTGCTGAGCTGAATGATTTCTTGGCTACGCATGACTCTGAATTCAAGCAGGTTGATAAAAGCGAACAACGGGCTTATATCATTAGCCAGCTGACAAAAGAAAATGCAAACTTGTATGCCTCTCTGCCGGAAGGCGTGGCTCGTCAGTTGTCGTTAGACCGCGATCCGCACGGAAACGTTCAGGTTTCGCTGATTGAGACTGAGAAGTTATTGTCTGAAATGGTGGGTAAGAAATTGACCGAGTGGAAGGCTGAAGGCAAGTTTGTCGGTAAGTTTGCTGCTCAACATCATTTCTTCGGTTACGAAGGACGTTGCGCGGCTCCGTCAAACTATGATGCTGATTATTGTTATTCTTTAGGTTATACGGCTTCTTGCCTGATTGCTGTGGGTAAGACGGGTTATATGTCTTCCGTACGCAACACGACAGCTCCGGCCGATCAGTGGATTGCCGGCGGTATTCCTGTCACCATGATGATGAATATGGAAAGACGGCACGGAGAGATGAAACCGGTTATTCAAAAGGCTTTGGTTAAATTGGACGGCGCGCCGTTCAAGACGTTTGCCGCACATCGCGAGGAGTGGGCGTTGAACACATGTTACGTCTATCCGGGTCCGATTCAGTATTTCGGCCCGACGGAAGTATGCGATCAGCCGACGAAGACCTTGCAATTGGAACAGGCCAAATAAAGTTTTGTTTTCATAATCCTTAGATTGATTGGTTGGCAGAGGTGAGGCTCCGGCTTTGCTTCTGCCTTTTTGTAAAAGAAAGGTAAAAAGGATATAGGTATGAAGAACGTGATCGCAAAGATGAGGTCGTTATATCCCATTTCTGATGAGACGGTCGATTTGTTGAAAGAGCGGGTGCTCCCTTGTTGCTTCCCGAAACGTTATCAGTTGATTAAGGCAGAAGAGTTTTGCCGGTTGGCCTATTTCATCGAAAAGGGAATTACACGTTCTTTCTGGCTGGTCGAAGGGGAAGAGATTACTACATCTTTTTCGGGTGAAGGGAGCATTGTTTTCAGTATGGATGAACTTTACTATAATAAAATTAGTGAGGAATATGTGGAAACGATTGAAGAGGTGATAGCTTATCGCATCGAACTTACTGAGCTTGTCTATCTTTTTCAAACCAATATAGAGTTGGCTAATTGGGGACGTATTATCCACCAGAACGAGTATCGCCGTTTGCACCGTTCTTACAAAGATCGGCTGATTTTGCCTGCAAAAGAGCGGTATGCAGCTTTTCTACAGCAATTCCCGGATATCAGCCAGCGTGTGCAGC
>CAYXIX010000231.1:0-2405 GCA_964465405.1 uncultured Parabacteroides sp.
AGAATCATGAAAAGAATTATCATCCTTTTGACCTGTTTATTGTTCGCTGCTTCCCTCTATGGCGAGGGGCGGCAGAATTTGAATATTGTTTTTATCGGGAACAGCATCACACAAGGTGTCCTCTTGGACGACCCACGCCACGAAGCGCCTCCTGTCAAGGCTGCAGCTTATCTGCGCTTGCAACCGGGTGTCGGGACGGTTCGCTATTCCAATCAAGGTGTGAGCGGCAGTACGACGTTTGATTTCCTGCCCGACACGGGAACCCTTTTCCGGAATGTAACGCAAGTGGCAGACGAGTTTAAAGACGAAACATGGGCGACCTTGCTCTTTTCCGTTATGCTCGGGACCAACGACAGCGCTTGCAGCGGGACGAACGGTGCGCCGGTCTCGCCCGATACGTATTGCGCCAATATGGAAACCATTATCAACCGCCTGTTGGCACTTTATCCCACGTGCAAAATCGTTTTGCATCGCCCCGTCTGGTATAGTCCGAATACTTACAACAGAGCCCGCTATATGCAGGAAGGGTTAGAGCGTTTGCAGCGTTATTATCCGGTGTTGCAAGCGTTGGTAAGTGACTATGCCAAACGTTTTCCCGGACAAGTTTTTATGGGCGACACTGAAGGCTTCGCCTATTTTGAAGAGCATCATAAAGAGGAATTGTTACCGGAGGAAGGAAATGCCGGCATTTTTTACCTGCATCCCAACAAAGAAGGGGCTGCGGCGTTAGGGGAGCTTTGGGGAAAGGCGTTGCTGAGGGCGATTGATAATTGACAATTAACAATTGGCAATTAGCTTCGCACTCGGTGAAATAAATTGTTAATTACCAATTGTTAATTATTGTTTATTCTCTCTTGCCCAATTTGCAATCCAAGATGCCTACATGGCACTCACCAAAGTGTTTCAATTGATCTACGATTTCTTTGGCTGTCGCTTCTTCCTCTACCTGTTCGCGGACGAAACCATAAAGGAAATCTTCGGCAGCATAATCTTTGTCTTCTTTTGCCAATGTCAGCATTTTGTCAATCAGTTCGGATACATAGCATTCATGTTTGTAGACATGCTCGAATACTTCCGTAACACTGCCCCATGCAGTCGGGACTACATTGACCTGGCCGATTGTGATGTCGCCGCCCCGTTCGATTGCGAAATCAATCATTTTACGGGCGTGATCTAATTCTTCATCTGCCTGCTTTTCCATCCAATTGGCAAACCCGTTCAATCCCATTTTCTTGAAATGCACAGCCATTGACTGATAAAGGTTGGATGACCACATCTCTGCGTTCACTTGTCCGTTGAACGCCTCTGCTAATTTTTGACTTAAAACCATAATTCGTTACCTTTCTTTCTGTTGAGTTTATGTGAATAATTAAATTTGAAATAGCGGATAAAAAAGAAAGGTTTGCCTCGTGCGGCACACGCTGCTCGGAGCAAACCTTCCATGTCGTTACTTAATCTCGATTACCTTCTCATATCTTTTTGCCTCTTCTTCAGTTATCTTCGGGATAATGATGTTCAGCACGCCATTTTTCACTTTCGCTTCGATTTTGTCTTTCTCTGTATTATCCGGAAGCACCATACCTTATGCAAAAGCTGTGCCAGACCCCGTATGCGTAAAGCTGGCAGAAATCGTAGGGAGATAAAGTGGAAAGATTGGCAGGAAATGGTTCATTTTGGCATATTGTCAGGAAGAAAAGAAATTTACCCTTTGCCCGTTTTATAATAGGCAGCGGGTAAACAAAAACAGGTATATGAAAAATCGGATTAAAACATTTGTACGTCATGGAGTGACACAGTTGGTTGTGCAGTTGCTTTTTCCACAGACGGCGTAAGAATGTGGCTTTTGTCCGGAAAGCCATTCGCTATGTGTGCTTGCTTGGTTTTCGGCCGGGTTCTTGGCGGGAATTGCCTGGCTGTTGGAAAATTCTATTTATCACTCGGTACAATAGGTATCAGATAAGCAAATTAGGGGAGAATTAAAAAGCGTAAATGACTAACAAAAACGTTCGTTTTTTGCCAAAATACATTCATTAACAAACATGTCGGAAAGTAGGCGGGAAAAGGGATACGAGCAAACAGATGACGATATATACACCATTGGGATTAAGAAATAACAGGTTCAAAAAGAGATGTAAATTTCATGCTTGTCCGTCCGCTGTTTCATGGCAACCCGTTTTTCATTCCATGTAAATCCGTCTAAGCCGAACATATTTTGCTTTGCCTACGGGGTAACAGTCCTTTTAACAAACACCCTTTTCTCGCAAAAAATTAAACTTTTTATGCGCAAAGAGAGCTCATTCGGCTTTTTTTGGTAAATTGCCCCACTTTTCCATCCAAATGTTATAATGAATAATAAATAAAGGAAACCTATATGTGGATAACGATTGCTATTCTGATTGTTGCGG
>CAYXIX010000232.1:0-2399 GCA_964465405.1 uncultured Parabacteroides sp.
AAGTATGGCTCCTGCATTTAAGGCATCATGAATTGTTACAATACCAAGTTTCATCCTAATCTGTTCAATTTATCCTCTTTCTTCCTTTCATACCTGAGATACCAAGTCTTATTTCCGTTATCGTCTCAACAGAATCATACGCATATATTCTTTTAGACGGTTGTAAAAGTTGTAGTCTAAATATTTATTGGCAATAAACTTAAAATCCCGCTCAATATAATCAATCCAGAATTGGTGGCGTTTGGAGTTTGGGGTGCTTGGAGCCTTTAGTGAATCCTGAGATGCTTCAAACTTATTGATCTGTATAGAGTCAATCCCCTTGAAGATTTCATTGAACAACAAATTGCCTTTGTCGTTGTTTATCATAATGAGCGACACCATCTTCTCTGAATAGAATTTTGGATAATGCTTTGAAATACCCCAATAATCTCCAATTGTCATGTCTCCAGCTCGGTTATAATGAGTGAATTGACAGTCGTGACATGAAGGGCGGACAATGTAATGACCAAAATACAGCTTGTTCCACAAATCTGTTTTCAGTGTGCGACGTATGCTTTTCCCATCGGTGAAGTCAATCCGTATGGCAGTTCCCTTCTCTGCAGTTTTTGATTTCATGTTAATGTGTGAAATCATCCTTTTGCCTTTTACAAAAGTCAGATAATCCCTGAAGACCAAAGGGGATGGAACTCCATGACAAATAATATCTACTGTAAACAGATTTCGATAATCTTTTTGCAAATATGCTTTCAAACCGGCAATTTGGCAGGGTGTACCGGAAAACAAAACAGGAACGGAATCTTTCAGCAACTTTTTTATCTCAGGATATATCCCCCGAATGTCACTTTGTACGTATTTTGATCCCATGAATGCAGCGCATTCTTCGAGTGAACGAGCAAAAGAATGCTTCACCTGAAATTTGTCATCATAACTAACCCCACAGACAACACCACCGAGTGATATAATATATTTGCACAATAATATAAAAATGCCGCCGGATGAGGATTGGAAATATTCTACGCTGTCTTTATTTATAGCAGCATAAATATCGGGATCGGCATCTTTGGGCAGTTCCTTATAATTTATGATTGGGCAGACTTTCTCACATAATCCACAGTTAATGCACTCTCCCATGTCAACTTGGGGGTACATGAAACCTTCTTCATCACGGGCAAATGATATGGCTTCGTGAGTGCATGATGAAACACATGCGCTACATCCACAACAATCTGTTTTATTGGATAAACTTATCATTACCGCCTTCTTAGACGAGCTATTATTCCTTGGACTGCAGCGCGTTCCTCTTTTGTTAGCCAGAAAGAATAAAACAAAAGAAGGTTAATTGGAATACATACTGAAAAAACAGCGATCAGTTGAAGCCAGCCATTAAATAAAAAAGTCAAACCGGTTCCAATGCCAAGTACTATACATGTAATAACCAAGGATGGAAACAATATTCTCTTAAAATAGTTTGTGAAACTTAGATTAAAATATCGGGATATAAAGTGAGCCGGCACTGTAATTCCATTAATAACACCTTGTGTTAATACCAATAATATATACACAAGGTAAACAGAGATACCTATCTTGAAAAGGATATATGATAACGGCAGAAATGAGAATTTTGCAATAGATTTTAAAATGGAAATACTTCTTATTTTCCCGGTTGCGGTAATTGCCGTATTCAATCCCGAAGACAAGTTTTCACACATGCAAATGATCAATTGGCATTGTGCAAAAAATACTGCATAATCAGGTACATTCTTTAACCATATTTTTAACAAATCGGGCATCATGATTATTGCAGGCAGAGCAAAAAGGGAAGTCATAAAAAATGTGGCTTTAGATCCTGTTAAGGCAAAGCTTACTACCGTTTCATGCTGCTGTCGCCCTTCGGTTTTCGTTATGACAGGATTAATGGCTTTTACCAGGCTATTTGTTAATGCCAATAATTGACCGCACAATTGGTTTGCCACCCCTTGTGCAGCATTAATGATTGTGCCAAAAAACATATTCATCACAACGCTGAAACCATTATTGGTAATAATTGCAGCTCCTGTTTGAAACAAATTCCATCCTGCAAATCCTGTCATTTCTTTCATTAGCTGCTTGTTCCAATACCGTTTAAACTTAATGGTACATTCCTCGTAATGTCGATGGCAATAAACTCGCATTATGCTAAGTGTAATTAGCGGAACACAAGCCATAAGCACACCATAGGTAATGAGCTTGTCATTAAGAGTATAAACACAGGCGAATGCAACCATGAGTTTCAGTAATGATTCTAAAATGCCTACAAAAGCATAGTACCGCATGTTTTCATGAGCGTTCAGTGTCGCATCGTAAGGTACACTCATGACAGTAAACATTGTACTTACTATAAGTGATCCATATACTACTTT
>CAYXIX010000233.1:0-2397 GCA_964465405.1 uncultured Parabacteroides sp.
ACATTCACACCAATCAATGGCTCCCCACTGACATCCTTCACATTACCCGAAACCGTAATTTTCTTCTCTTGCTGCACAACTGGGAGGATAGTCATAGCCGTAGTCATCTTCTTCATTGTTTCTTTCTTTCGCACTATAATCTGACGGTCATTAATGATGAACTCTACATCTGTCCCGTCGAACATCTGGTGCAAAATGTTTTCCACCGTACGGTTAGTCACATCGACATTCACTTTCCGATTAAGGTCGATATTCGAACCGTGATACACAAAAATAAATTCGCTGTTTTGCTCGATGTAATCAAAAACATCTTTCACGCTCCGTTCGTTCATCTGAACGGTCAGTTTTGTTGACTTTGCATAAGAAGTCTCTGCATAAACAACAGACCCGCCAAAACTGACTAAACAAGCGGCCAAACAGGCACTTTTGAGAAAATGAACCGATCTTCGCTCGATTTCTTTATTCTTTTTCATACATTTGTAACGTTTTTCTTTAATTCATGATTTATTGGATTAAACTTAATTTCTGGAATCGGGCGATCTGCCAATCGCCCGATTCTTTTTTGTTTACAACAAAAAACATTTCTTATTCCATAGGCTTCATTTTTTAGTTAGTATTATTCGATTATTCTCATCGACATGATATGTCAGATACAAAGACTGGCACAATATATTCACCACATCTTCTGCTTTTTCGCGCAAATCCAATTTCCCTGAAATCGGGATATCATCAACTGCATCCCCACACACAATCGAGCGGCCATAATGACGGGACAAGCGAGCGATCACTTCGCCGGCCGTCCGGTTATTCAATAGCATCATATTATCCTTCCAACAGATATATTCAAACACATCGACCTCCTTCACCGAAGTCCCATCCTTTCCCACTGAAATCAACTGATTAGGAGCCAATGTCGTTTTTCTCCTGCCTGTCGCCGTCCCGACTTCTACCTTCCCTTTTACCAGAACAACAGAAGCATCGGCATCTTCTTCATATGCGCAGACATTAAACTGCGTCCCCAATACCTTCACCTCAAACTCTTTTGTCTTGACGATGAACGGTCTCGACAGGTCTTTTTGGACATCCAAGTAGACCTCGCCTTCTACAACAATTTCTCGCTTGTCTTTGGCGAACAACGCCGGATAAATCACACGCGAACCGGCATTGACATACATCTTCGTCCCGTCAGAAAAAGTTATATCCACCTTCCGTCCTTTCGGGACAACGATTTGGTTAATCTTCGTTTTTTCTTCCTTTTCCGTCTCAGGCTTCGTGACTTTCTTCACAACTTGCTCTTTCAAATCGGCTTGGCCATCTTCCCCATAAACAACGGAAGATTGGTCTTTCAGTTGCATCCGGTCGTTCCGGGCAATCAAAATGACCTCGTCTTCATTCAAAGCCGGGAGCTCTTTATCCAACAAACTCAGTGAAACAGCCGAATCGTCTCGCTCTGTCAGCCAAAATCCCACACCGACAGCCAACAACAAAGCCACCGAAGCGGCAATTGCCGACCATCCATACCGTATACGCCATTTGCGTGTACGTTCTTCTGTCAGACGTGCTTCCAGCCGTTTCCACGAAGCCCGCACATCCGCATCACTTACGGTTTCTTTCTTCCGGATTCTCTGCAACAATTCCCAGCCTGTCTGGAAAAAGGCATCTTCTTGTATGTTTGTTTTTTTTCTCACCAATCGCTTTATCTTTTATTTAAATACGGGACAAAACGGTTGTGGTACTCACTTTTTTGAAGGAAAATGTGTGTTTTGAATAAAAATTTTCTTTAATTTCAACAAACTCCTAAATAACAGATTTTTACTTGACTGATAATTGATGCCCAACAACTGAGCGATTTCGTCGTGCGTCAGTTCGTCTACATAATATAAATAAAGAATCTCACGCTGGCGAGGAGACAATTCCGAAAAAGAGCGCAAAAGTTGTTCGGTGCGCCCATCCCTTTCTTCCTCTTCCCAAATGGCTGTTTCTTCTGCAAACGCCTCTTCATACCCTTCGAGCGATTCCGTCGCCTTCTCTTTTTCAAAGTAATCCAAAACCTTATTGCGCAAAGCCTTCAACAAATACCCCTTCACACTCAGCGTTGGCATTAAATGGGTGCGATTCTGTATGATTTTTATAAAAACATCCTGTATGCAATCCTCTACCAACTCTTTATCCGATATCCATTTTACTCCATAATTATACAAAAGAGGATAAAAACGGCAATATATTTCCTCGATTGCCTTTTGGTCTCCCTCCAGATAAAGTCTCCACAAATTCTCTTCTGTTATTTGACGCATCGTATGATTCCTAATCTTTCACGATTTTTGCAAAAATAACCATTTTACATAAATAGCAAAAGACGATTCTGTTACTTTTCTGTTAAAAGTAACATTTGTCAAA
>CAYXIX010000234.1:0-2370 GCA_964465405.1 uncultured Parabacteroides sp.
ATTCTATAACGACATGAGGAATCGTGTTGCGCTACAATATATCACACATCTAAATACGCATCCATCAGACAAAGTGGCGTTCAATGAATTTTATGAACTCGCATTTGAGTACAATATAACTCGCAATAGCGGTAATTTGTTTGGTAACAATTCTATGTTGGATGAGATGGTAATATACAAGGAAATATGGAACAAGAATAATACTCAAAACGATGAAGACTAAACCTTGGCAAGGCATTACGAGGCCTCCGTCATATACATCATTTCCGACAATGCACAACAAAAAGCTCAAGGAATGGGTGAGCGGAACGAAAATCAGGCAGATATTCCTGCCGCCCTACTCGCCGAACCTCAACTTGATTGAGAGGCTTTGGAAATTCCTCCTCAATAAGGTCATCAATACCGGCTTCTATAGAACGAAAGAGAAATTCAGACAGGCCGTCAAGGATTTCTTCGACAATATCGGAAACTATAAAGAAGAGTTAGAATCACTTCTGACTCTCAATTTCCGTTTGGTTAATTCGCAAACTATTCCTTTTTGACTATAATTATAACACATAGAACAGCAAAATAGTGATAGGAAATGACACGCTTAATCTCATACACGTTATTGTTACTATTAGTGGTATCATGTTCAAAAACACCCTCAGGCGGCAATATCTCCAAAAGAGTTGCAGATGAATCTGAAAGTGCGGATACTGCTGACGCAATTGATGCAAGGCAATCCATAATATTCGGTGTACCAATTCATTTGGACGAGAGCATTGCTTTAAAGGAGTTGGCTGATGCCGGTGTTTTGACTGTTGACTCAGGTGTGGTAGATGGTCAGTTTAAATTTGCAATAATTGAATTTGCCGGAGTTAAATTTGGTGTGAATCCCGGTTTTCTGTTCTTGACAAGTAAACAAGACAAAGCAACAATTGACGTATTGGTCTCTGAAATCTCCAAGTATTATGGCAAGCCAATCATTGATGACTATGGAGAACCAGAATGGAGCTATTACCATTGGAATCTCCATGATCCACATAATGTCCATATAATGATACGTCCGTTACATTCAGAAAATGTTCGGGGGCTTGTCATGGCATGGGATTTATATAGGCCAAGATTAGACTTATGCACGCGCATTAGAAGAGATAAAGTCGGGACGGAAACGCTCATTGGGTGTGGTTCATCTTTTTGCAAATGAAAGGTTTGGGATGTTCATCAACATCTATGAAGTGATTTAAACTTTTTGTTTTCGTAAAATTTTCTTTAGTAACAAAACCGCAAAAGCAAATAATTCCAGGATGTCCAGTCAGAAAGAGTTGTGTCAAATCGGTTTTATACCGTTCTGAAGCTGTCCATCCAGGCGTTGGTACGTTCAATGGAATACCTTTCGCCATACAGCTCTTCGTCTACAAGAATGTCATCGAAGTTGTTCTTTCGTTTGTTGATGCAGATAAATCCGGCTTAGGCAGGGGCATAAAATTTACATGTTAACTATCAACATGTTATATTTTCAAGCTGCATAAGAAAAGTTAAGACGGCGAGACAAAACTCGCCGTCTTTCCGTTTTGTTTGCTTTGTCAATCACCAATCATCGTTTTCGTTGCCGACAAGCCCGTTCTTGACAGCTTCTTCTATCTTATCCATTATCACATTAGAATAATCATGGGTCATCACCAACGCCTTGGAAGAGGTCTTCTTGGACTTGTGTTCGTCTTTTTCGGTAAATGGATAACATGTCTCAAGCCCCCATTTTTCATTTGAAATTTTTGTGGCAGTGTTGCTTAAAGCCCCAATGAATCCGCCGCCTATGGCTATGTTTACATCATAATATTGGACTGTATAGGTGACTCTTATTCTGTTGTCTTTAATGTCCACTTTTATTATAGGCCGGATGTTGACGTTATACGAATTTGTGCCTCCTGTATGGTTGGCTATACCTGCTACGTATCCCTCTGCTATGATTACGCCCGTTTCCTTGTCATTGAGTTTTATGACGGAATTAGCGTCATTAAATGTTGCGGTAAACCAGTAATTCAGCGTTACATACAGTTGTTCTTTCGTTGACTCTCCGCAATCAATCACCTAAACATAAGTTAAGGAGTTGTTTTTGTCAAGGCTAAGTTGTGAAGCGAGATTTTTTGCCGCTTCCGGCCATACGTCCCCATACTTTTCTTTCGCATAATTTTCCAGTTCTTCCGCTCTCATTACTTGTGCATTTACTGTCACAACGGCAAAGAATAAAGCCGTAATCAAAAGAATCTTTTTCATTGTTGCTTAAATTTGAGTTTTTATGTTATTGCATACTTTTTTGTTGGACAATATCAGTAAAAAGTTTACACTTTGCCAAGCTACAGTTACAGGCAACAGCCCGATTCCGCC
>CAYXIX010000235.1:0-2367 GCA_964465405.1 uncultured Parabacteroides sp.
CCAAAGAATAGGGATGCCGTTGAAACATCCTGAACATATCATGGCAAACAGGGAGCTAAACCGTAAGGCGGTTTTGAACAACTTTTTTTCTTATAAGCGGTTGGCAAGGTATTTCTTGCGTTGGTATTAAGCCGTCAGATTTGATGATTTGTGTTTATGAGGGTTTGCTTTTACCATAACATCGCCATTGGGGATTTTTTCCATTGCTGGAAAAATAAGATGTGTCCGGGACACATCTTATACGGGTTAACCCATTTGCCCAAGCATGGGATTCATTCTATTTATCATAAAATTCCGTTTAATCCATATAAAAATCGGTTTAAATTGATGTTGTATGTCTTGTGGAAAATGTTGTTTTCCATGCGGCAATACGATGTCATTTACGCTGTAACCTTTCGGGGACTTGAATTGGTTATTTTATTAAGGGCACTCGGGCTTTTCAGAAAGCCGATAGTGATTTGGCATCATACCGCTGTCACTATTCCTCATTCATATTGGCGAAAGAAATTATCTGCCTTATTTTACAGAGGGATTGATAGAACGTTGTTTTTTAGCGAAGAATTATATAAGCGGTCTGTCTCTACAGGGAAAATAAAACAACAGAGTTCATTTGTAATTTCTTGGGGTGGTGATTTGGAATATTATGATACCGCCGTTCCCGAAAGGAGATTAAATGGAAAGTTTATAACGACAGGCACGGAAAACAGGGATTTTGTCACGTTGTTGACTGCATTCAATGACCACGATGTCGCTGCCGGTTGCAATTTGTATATCCGGTCAAGGTTGAAAGAGAGCGTGTGCTCTTCTATCAATAAGTTGGCATTAGGCGGAAACATCCATTTGCGCTTCGGGGATTGGTCTTTGGATGAATGCGCTCGTTTTGTGAACAATGCTTATGCCGTTGTCATTTGCTGTCAGGATTATCCTTATACGGTTGGATTAACCACGTTAGTGGAGGCTTTGGCTTTGGGCAAGGCTGTCATCACGACAGATAATCCTACTTTCCCGATTGATGTCGAGAAAGAGGGGATTGGGATAAAAGTCCCTTATGGAGATGTAGCGGGTTGGGTAAAGGCCATCAATTACATGTCAGGGCATCCGGAGGAAGTCAAGGAAATGGGGAGAAAGGCAAGGTTATTGGCGGAACGCACCTATAACTTGAAACGTTGTTCGAAAGAAGTTGCAGATGTGTTGCTGTCGTTGAAAGCGTGAAAAGTCTGTATGGAATGAAAGAAAACCCAAACGCTGAATTTAAAGGACATTGGTGGGATAAGTATTTATGATGGGATAATCGAAAACAGATGAAAGTCGTCTTTTTAAATACTTCTGAACGGACAGGGGGGGCGGCGGTTGCGGCAGGGCGGTTGCGGCAGGCGTTGAACCGGAGGGGCGTACAGGTAGACTTGTTGGTTCGAGAAGATACGTGGTTGAACCGCTTCCTGTTTTATTGGGAACGGTTGGTTATTTTCTTGTGCAATCATTTCAACCGAAAGAATTTGTTTACTGTTTCAATTGCCAATACGGGGAGGGATGTTTCGAATCATCCACTTGTGAAGGACGCAGATATTATTCATTTACATTGGGTCAATCAGGGTTTTCTCTCCTTGAAAAATATAAAAGCCTTAGTGAAGTTAGGAAAACCTGTCGTATGGACGATGCATGATATGTGGCCCGCAACGGGGATTTGTCATTATGCAGGTGGGTGCGATAAGTATCAATCAAGATGTGAACATTGTCCGTTGCAATCTACTGGCTTTCTTTTTGATTTGGCATGTTGGGGGTATGGAGTAAAAAAAGATTGTGGTTTGAATCAAATTTGTTTTATCGGTTGCAGCCGATGGATGACGAATGTGGCACAAAAAAGTTCATTGTTGAAAGAGGCTGCATTTTATTCAATTCCTAATCCGATTGATACGACATTATTTAAACCGATGAATAAGTATGAAGCAAGAGTCTCGTTACATTTGCCTGAAGAGAAAATATTGCTGTTGTTTGCTGCTGCCAAAATTTCAGATAAGAGAAAGGGGCTTTCTTATTTAATAACAGCTTGTTCGTTGTTGAAATCTCATTATAAAGATCAGTTAGAGATTTTATTGTTAGGTGCCAAAGTGGATGAAATAGAACAAGAACTTCCCTTTAAAGTGAAAGCATTGGGGTATATATCAGATAGGTCTACGATGGTATTGGCTTATTCCAGTGCGGATTTGTTTGTTATACCTTCGTTAGAGGACAATCTTCCTAATACAATTATGGAGTCGATGGCATGTGGCACACCTTGTGTCGGATTTCGTGTAGGAGGAATCCCGGAAATGATTGACCACAAACAGAACGGTTATCTGGCAACCTATAAAGACGCAGCAGATTTGG
>CAYXIX010000236.1:0-2353 GCA_964465405.1 uncultured Parabacteroides sp.
CGCAAAATGAATGCGGACGCGGCCTTGTCCGTGAACCGGATTTTGCAGAAGTCTCTATACGCCATGATGTCTCCTTTTTAATGGTTATACAAATTATGCACCGCTCTACAACGTATTGTCAATACTGGAGGTTAAGATAATTTTAATACTTCTGTTTTCCCGGAATCACCCCTCGCACGCCACCTTTTGGATTCTCCACATCCCCTTTATAGCGAGGTATCAAATGCATATGAACATGAAACACCGACTGACCTGCTGCCTCATTTACATTGATTCCTATGTTGTATCCGTCTGGATGATATCGTTCATCAATCTTCTGCTTAACATATTGGAGCATTACATTCATCGCTTCTCGCTCATGATTTGTCAAATCAAAATAAGATGCCACATGCCTTTTAGGAATTATCAGAGCATGACCAGGCGAAACAGGATACCCATCGTAAAACGCAACACACGTTGCCGTCTCACAGATCACCTCTACCCTACGGGACAAGCGACAGAATGGACATGTTTCACCTTCCTTTCGTGGAAGTTTGTTGAAATGGTTGTATTGATAAAGTTCATAGCTTGCATTGCATTCCAAACTTGGAAAAGGCAGGCGGACATTGCACTGATAGGTATATTGCCGATAGACGGCATGGAGCCTGAAGCCTTCCTTCTCCACATCGCGACGCACAGCGAAGTAGGCTGTTCCCTTGGGCGAAAGCAGATGGGACACGCTCATCGTCACTTCGGCCTGGGCATACGGCTCCAGTACATTCAGTACATAGACACAAACAATGGTATCGAACTTACCCTCGGGATATTCCGTGCGATAATAATAATCATATCCTGTAATATCATATCCACGCCGTTTCAACTCATCCGTATCATACCCAAAACCACAACCGAAATCAAGAATACGTCCTTTCAATAATGAATGTTGTAGAAGATAGCGAACAGGAACAGACAGGTCTGTGCGTTTAATGGCGGTTAAGTAAGGATGATTTACTCTTTCAATACTCATAATATAATCTACAGCGTAAAATTCTTATTCAAACAGACATATTTGGATAGTTTCATCCCTTTACGTAATTCCCTTGCATATGTGGTTCCTCTTAAACTAGATTTTGCAACAATATCTTCCGGTTTGATCCCTTGTTCTTGAATGACATTGGCATACTTAATGCCAAAACACTGAACTAAAGCATTACATTCTCTTCGAGATTTTCCTGTCTCGTAGAATAAATCTAATTCTTTAGCTAAATCAATAATGTTCATCGTTTATATTTTTAATATTTCCAATTTTCAAATCCCATATTCAAAGCGATCTGATGCATCGGCGTGAATGTTTGGAAAAAACAATCTAACAAATGTTCTCTGTCCATAGTAACTATTTCTTGTGGTGTATGCCCCAAAGAAAGGTAGTCTTCCAACAACTTTTCTTGTCCCCCTGCATTTAGACTAATGCGTAAAGCTGCTTGATGGATTATTGCCAGTTTCGGAAGGTACAGATTCAAATCTGGTAATTTATTGCTCTTTGAACTGTTGACGCTCGGATCAGTTGGTATCAAATTCCAAAGCAGGTCATGTGAGACGAAACTCCAGGGAATGAAATGATCCAAATCATACGTGCGTTTCCCCAACAAGTTTCCGGTATACGGACACCTAACTTCTAAACCATGATTTATAGCGGTATTAAAGAATTTATGCTGGGCTGATAAGGAGTTTCGCCCTTCTTGTTTCACTAACTTAGCGGGTATAGCCGGCACATTTGGATTCCTCGTCTGCAAGAAGTCTGCTAACCCCCAGTAGGCAAAAGCACTCAGAATATCGTAATTTTCTCCCAGATAATCCAGCCATACAGGATTCATCTCTATCCATAACGCCCCGTTCTGTTTCTCTAATTTATAGAGACAACAGTTCTCGAACGACTGCGAGCGGAGAACAGTTTGACGGTCATCGGACGTATCAATCCAAGGGCGCAAGAAGCGGAACGGAACGTTCTTTTGCAAGAAATTCAACCGCTTCCGAACGTCTGCTCTTTGAATAAGTTCATGCAACAAATCAATCAAATCGTGGATACTGATATTAATGGGAATCTTGTATTCCTTTTGCAAGGTCCATATCGCTTCGTAAAGGGATTCCGACTTTCCGAACGAAAGACGAAAGTATATTACCGGATACCAGGCATTAGCAACCATTGTAATCATAATCTCCCACACATTCATCCTTGTTTTCCCTTGTTTCACGCACAAGTTAAGGATGCCAAGAAACCAGTAATATTTATAGGTAGCCACGGTATTGTCAAACACTCGGTTCAGATGTCTGGTTGTCAATATATGGGATTGTGGTATTTGCATACAAAAGATTT
>CAYXIX010000237.1:0-2353 GCA_964465405.1 uncultured Parabacteroides sp.
TTAAACGTCCGGCAAACCGAAGCCCAAGTGGCCAGCGCCATCCTCAACAGTCCTTTTTTAGACTGGGATTTTGGATGGTTCATGGAAAGCATCGTGCTTCCGGCCGTCTCTCTCATCGGAGACCTTTTCCCGAATCTGACGGTACAAGGGTATAGTGACGCATCGTATGCACACAGCTTGCTCAAAGCCTTTTAAGGGGGAATGGGAATATAACACAGACTGGAAAATGATAAACGGCTTTCCCAAGAAAGCGGGTTGGATCCGCGCCATCCATAAGGCGCAAAAACGGATACAGAAAGGAAACATCGCGTGTTGTCCCGTGCTGGTTCTCTCTTCAGACCATTCTTTCACAAAAACGGCTGAATGGCACGACGAGTACCGCTCAGCCGATATTGTGTTGGACGTTACCGATATCTTTCCCACAAGCCAGAGGTAATGATGCTGCGTGTCTGGTCTGCTATCTCCTGCAGGCCCTTGTGCGACGTGTCGCTTTCGTCGGTTGATATCGGTTCATGGATAATCATCTCCATTTTTCGAGGATGGACATTCAGAGAACCAATCGGAAGGACATCAAAGGGGCCGTTCAACGTAATCGGGACAATAGGCAGACGCTGGTCTACCGCCATCTGATAAGCTCCTTTCTTGAAACGCCCCATCTGCCCCGTCTTTGAACGTGAGCCTTCGGGGAAAACGACAATGGAGGCGCCCTTCTTCAAACAGCGTTCCGCTTCTCGCACACTGCGGGCGGCTGACTTTGCCGTCCGGTTATCCACAAAAATAAATCCAGCCGCCCGGCACGCTGTTCCGACAAACGGAATCTTTCCGATTCCCGCTTTCATCACCCATTTAATGGGAACACCCAAAAAACCATATATCAAAAAGATATCAAATGCCCCTTGATGATTCGAAACAAACACATACGAGCGCTTCCGATCGATGTGTTCACGTCCTCGCACCTTCACCGGACACAATGCCAACCAACAGGTCAGGCAGGACCATATCTTACCCGGATAATAGGAAAAAATCCGTTCACTACCCAAAAGGCAACCGACAATTGTCGTCACTGCTGTTAGAAGCGTAAGCACCAAAAACACCGGCACCACAAACAGCCAGAAATATATTCTGTAAAGAATCTGGATCATAAAAAACTGCTTTATTTTGCAAATATAAAGGCTAAATTGTATGGTTTCATTATTTTTGTCTCAAAATATTTTCGCAATCGGGTTATTATTGCTTTATTTGCGGTAGAAAATATAATTATAAAAATACGTCACCATGAAGGAATTGATAAAGAATTTAGGTGTGATCGTCCTCCTCATCGGAGTGATCATTTTAGCCGTACCGACATTCAACGGAACAATGACAAATGCAATCCTAATGACCGGTTTGGTTGTGATTACCGTAGGTTACCTCAGTCATATCGCGATCAATAAGAGAATTGAATAACGTGCGGTACAAAAAACAAAAAAAGGACACTCAAAAGCGAGTGTCCTTTTTTGTTCTGCAATAACCTACAAATCAAGCCTCTCCTTTCACACCGCCTAACGGAGCAAAGTCTTCGAATCGGGCTGTCTTGTTTGCATTTTTCAACTGTTTTTCATACTTCGACAAATTGTCTTGCAAAGCGAACAATAGCTGACGGGCATTATCAGGCGTCAATATAACCCGACTTTTCACCTTTGCCTTCGGAGCACCCGGTACGACACGGATAAAATCCAAGATAAACTCTGACATCGAGTGAGAAATAATTGCCAAATTAGCATACGTCCCTTGAGCCATCTCTTCCGAAAGCTCTATTTGAATCTCATTTTTTGGTTTGTTGTTTTCCATTTTCTTTTGTCTAATTAATGAATATGTATTCGCAAATGTAAACGATTTATCCCAAAAAAAGAAATTTCCATTCCGGCTTTCCCGAGAAAACACATCATCTTAGTTATTTCATCGGATGAAAACTTTCGCAGCGGACTGTCCAGCTGCCATTTTTCGGGAAACCGGGCGCTTCGCCCTCCGATCCATCCCACCCTCCACACATCATCGCCACAGCCGTAAGCAATGCGCCATTAGAAGGGAAATAGGGATAAGGGCCGCCGCTTGCCAAACCATGTTCGTCAAACTGGAAACCGGGAGCCTCATGCATCAACAGGTCGACAGCCAACTCGGGTTGTCCCGTACAGGCAGCCGCCATCGCCATCATCGGGAAATCCCATCCCCAGATGCGCTTGAACTGCCATTCGCCACAGACTTTCGACAGCGTCCGCTTGAACGTCTCCATCTCCACGCCGTCGCTGGGCAACATACCGAATACTCCGGTCAAGGCAGGATGCTCGAAAGTATATTTCGTCCACATATCGGG
>CAYXIX010000238.1:0-2348 GCA_964465405.1 uncultured Parabacteroides sp.
AAAAATCTTGCTGAAGTGTAAAGTTTATTTCCGGTGCAGCAAGAGCCACCCGTCCGGACTAACGGAGCCACCTGATAATGTTTGCTCAGCCTGAGCAGGATCCAGGCCGTACGCCTCTCTCATGGACACGTCTTTCGACGGATCAATGCTCTCGATGAATATTACGGTATTGAGCTTTTCATTGGGCGTTATCCCCTTGCATCATTTCAACTATTGATTGCACCTATTCCTGCCATTCTGCACCCAATTATCCGATTATGCACCTATTTTCGTTTTGTATCATAGTTGTAAGCTAATCACACATAAAAACGTCAGGTTTGATACGTGAAATCGCGTCAAAACTTGGCGTTCTTATTGTATTTTGCCCCAATTCTGCTTGTTTTTGCTATTTTTAAGCATTTTTTGTTCGTGAAACTGTTTACTCACATCAGATTTATTCCACCGCAGCGATCTTCCAAATATTTGCATTAAAATTATCCCCTCATTCAATTTATGTCAAAAAGGCACCTGATGTTCTTACCCCAAGTGCCTTAACGCATTTTTATAGGCTTTATACTTCCACAACCATCTCGTTTTTGAATCCAAACAGCCACTTCCCTTCGCGGGTAATTGTAACGCTTTAAAGCAACGTGATTCAAAGCTTAGAGTCAAATTTATCTATAATGCTGCCTTTTCCCTTTATTCCAAACATAAATCTGCCTATTATATCTGCCCATTGCTCACATTCTTTTATGCCGGATTGTGTATTTTTGTAAGTCTGTTAGATAAGGTGTTACATTGTTTTTCGATCATATTGTAGCGTTTCCAGAACTGCTCCCGGTCCTTTGCAGACTACATATTCTCCTCGACGCGCTTACAAGCTCCGCTGTTAAATCATCCAATTGTTTTGTGGTATCAGCTGTATTCTGTTGTCAGCGGATGAGCCATCCGTAATCCTGTCCGCAATCCGCCACATAATCCGCATAGACGGTATCATCTACTATTTGAAACATGATCATATAGCGTTTTTCAAACAATATAAATCGGTAGACATTTTTAGGAATATATTCTCCAGAAAGCCACGGACATCTCTGAGGCATTATTTCCAGTGAACTTGCAGTCTTTTCAAATTCCATGGTCAGCCTTACCGCTGCTTCTGGACTGACCTGCGCCAAAAAAGCGGCATAAGAAACAAGCAACTGCGTCGCCTGTTCCGACATGATGACACGATATTTACTCTGATTTCCCACGACCCGTCGCCTCATTAATTGCGCCGCGCATCATGTCTGCGACTTCATTGACAGAATAACCTTTATTTCCGCGCATCCTACCCTCCTCAACCGCAAGCAGTTCCTCACGGAGTTTCAACATCTTCTCCCTGCGGTTGTAGGTTTCAATATCCATAACAACTAAATCCCCCTCGCCATTCTTGGTAAGAAAAATCGGCTCAGCTGTCTTTCTGCACATTTCGGCAATTTCGTTGTAATTCTGGCGAATTACTGCGGATGGACGAATGTTCATAGCCATACCTCCCATTTGTATTTGATAGTAGCATTCTAACTATATTATACTCATATTATACTACTAACTCAATATATGTAGGAAAAGTTGTTTTGCGTTCCGTGTAGGAAAAGTTGTTTTGCGTTCCGGTTCTTTAATCAGACATATGCGGTTTATTCTATCATTTTTATCAGCTTTAGACCTCTACCACCCGCTCGTTTTTTTAATCTGAACAACCACTTCCCTTCACGGGTAATAGTAACGCTTACCGACAATGTGTTCCAAAACTTCCGTCAAACTCATCAATAATGCCATCTCTTTCCTTTATTTCAAATATAAACCTGCCTACTATATCCGCTCTTTTACGCTCTTTTACAGCGGTCTGTAGCTTTACAAGTCTGTTAGATAAAGCATTACATTGTTTTTCAAGTATATTACAACGTTTCCGGAACTGTTCCCGGTCCTCTGCAGACCGCATATTCTCCTCAATGTGTTTGCGTAGCTCTGAAAACCATCGATCAGATGATATGGGTACGGAGAAGAAACAGCATCCACCACTTGGCCAAAGAAATCACACCATATGAATTGTGTCCACGGAATAATCAGCAATGCTCTCACAGCAAGCCTTGTCAGCCTGCCGCGAGGGCATTCGCTTTATTTGAGTAATTTCCAGTATCCTTTGTGATCGGAGCCAACACGCTCAATCAAACCGGCATTTTTTAGCTTTTTCAGACGCGCAGCCACCGTTTTTCGACTGATGCCCAATCGTTCAGCCAGATGTGACATCGTATAGCCGGGGTCTTTGGTCAACAAGGCCAGAATTTCCTGCTCTCTATCAGTCACCCTATCAGTCACCCTATCAGTCACCC
>CAYXIX010000239.1:0-2330 GCA_964465405.1 uncultured Parabacteroides sp.
TGGCGATTTTCTGCAACATTACGGAATCATAATCGGAAGCCGGCATTTCCAGCTCAATGTCCAGACCGGTGGCTTCTTCCATGGCCGCTTCGAAAAGCTCCATCTCCTCATCGTCTTTTCCACCGGTAACACTTACCAGCATCTTGACGGTTCCGCTGGCTGTCGTTGACGCCGTCTCCTCCGCCTCATCCTCCGAGGATTCCTCTTCCGTACTCTCCTCTACAGAAGTGTCGGTGTCGGAACTCTCGCTGCTGGTGCTGCTACTGCTGCTGCATCCAATCACACTTCCCATCACAAAAACCGACGCTATAAGCATGGCACAAATTCTTTTAAATTTCATATTCTTCCTCCTTTAAACATGGGACATTCCCTGAAACATACGTCCACTGCCCCTCTTTTGAAAACTACAATTTTAACAGTTTTGCCACTTCTTGCAAGAATCACGTGTGTATTTTTACCATATCAATCGAGTCCTGTCAATAACATATATTGATTTTGCACAAAACAAACAATGCTACGACATAAACCGTACATGGTAGAACCATTTGGGGTCCATCATCTTGAACCCGTAATTTCCACCCTCCTTTCTTTGTTTTCCTATAAAAGCCGCTTAGAGTTAAATGTCCGCAACAACAATAAAAAAAGCCAAAGCTCGCAAACACACCTCTTTGAAGATGGTTTCTATGCTTTGACTCGTCTCTCCTAAGCACACTCTTTCACTTGGCTAAATTAAAACATACACGGGCGATATTGGCAAGTAAGTTTTGTGCAAAATCAAAGCCTAGGCAATGATTTTGTACGAATAACAGATAAAACAAATGAATTTTTGTGCAATATTTTGGATGGATGCGCAAACCAAAGCTCGCGAAAAGATTGTTGGATTTGTAAAACTGACTGTTTTGTACTATACTAGTGGCATATGGAATCGGTGCCGCCAATGCAGGGCGGCGGAATGGAGTTGAGTATGACAGACAACGAAAGCCGGATAGAAGAACTGTTGAGCGCTTCGCCTATAATAGCGGCCGTTAAAAATGATGAAGGATTGGAAAAGGCTTTGAACTCCGATTGCGACGCCCTCTTTTTGTTATATGGGACAATCCTGAATATCGGCGAACTCACGGATAGAGTGAAAAACAAAAACAAGGCTGTGTTCGTCCATATAGACCTCGTCGAAGGTCTTGCCGGCAAGGAAATATCCGTCGATTTTATAAAGCAGACGACTAAGGCGGACGGAATACTCTCCACGCGCCTAAACATCCTCAAACGCTCCAAAGAACTGGGGCTGATCTCAATTCAGCGTTTGTTTCTGTTTGACTCGCTTTCGATCCAGAATGTACAAAAACAGTCCGTCTTTGCGGACGCCATAGATATCCTTCCCGGCATAATGCCGAAGATCACCGAAGAAATCTGTCAGCAGACGACCAAGCCCGTGATAGTTAGCGGACTTATACTCGAAAAGCAGGATATCATCTCGGCGCTGTCGGCAGGCGCGGTCGGAATTTCTACCACTTCGGAATATCTCTGGGATGTTTAGCGCAATCGCATTCATGGCAAAAGTCAAGCGGCTGGTCGAGCGTCTTCTTCAATATGTAGATTCTTTGTCGCTACAATATTCACGTCCGTTCCCAGAATGTTTGCGGCAAGGATCTGGCCCACTTCAACCGAGCCTTCTACTATTATAGCATTTATAAACGACATGCACTCCCGTATTTTGCTTTTCGGAATAGGCTTATCGGTCTTGACCGGAAGCCTCGGAACTTTGGCGTCCTCAACACGTACCGTCGATGTTACCATGCGTACGGGATGCAAAAGCTCGTTCCTGCCATATACAGCGCCTCTGGGGCACGCATTTCCCGTGACCGTGTATCCGTTATCTTCATCGACCGACATATGGCACCCTCTTGGGCAGGTGATGCATATTATGTCTTTCATTATGCCTCCTTTACCGAAACAGTTATATCATTATTTACGTTTTCTAAAAGTTTGATCGGAAGTTTAATACTCTCCATCTCGCCCGGCGCGAGACGTTCCCGTTTATAAGAAGCGATCTGCCTGCCCCTATCGTCGGCAACGACTATACTGCTTTTCCCGCATATGTTCCGCACGCGGAAAAACAAATCAATTGCCGATGAATCCGCGTTTCTGTGAATTTGCTGGGGGACGGTATAGCTAACCATATCTCCGTTATGAACACGGATCGGATCATCGTCTTTGACCGCGTTCCCCGCGCAGAAAGCGGCCGCGGCTTCACCCGCGCGGGCGGCTTCGGCCGTCACATAGTCCACTAAATCGTGCACGTGCAGAACGTTTCCGCAGGCAAAAATTCCCGG
>CAYXIX010000240.1:0-2297 GCA_964465405.1 uncultured Parabacteroides sp.
TCGTCATCTCCCGCGTTTGGCGTGACGGGAAAGTGAGCATCCCAACCTCCGATACCAAACTGCAAGAGCATGACCATCTGTTGATTATATCCGTAAAAGCGGACGTGGAAAATATAAAAGTGCTTTTCGGCGAACAGGAAAATGTGGACTGGAACAAAGCAGATATCGACTGGAACGCCATTGACAGCCAACTTGTTTCGCGCCGCATCGCCGTAACGCGTAACCGTGTGAACGGTGTGAAACTCGGTTCGCTGCGCCTCCGCAATCTGTATGGCATCAACATCACACGGGTGAACCGTGCTGGCATCGACCTGTTTGCCTCACCAAACCTGCGCTTGCAGATAGGCGACCGGCTGACCATCGTAGGCGAAGCCAATTCGGTCAATACCGTAGGGAAAATCTTGGGAGATGAAATACAACGGTTGGACAATCCGAACCTGCTGTCGGTCTTCATCGGCATCTCGTTGGGCATGCTGTTGGGCGTTCTCCCTATTTCACTGCCAGGCATGAGTACACCCGTCAAACTCGGAATCGCAGGCGGTCCGATTATCGTCGGTATCCTGATGGGTGCTTTCGGCCCACGCCTCCACCTCACCACCTATACGACAATGAGCGCCAACCTGATGTTACGACAGCTGGGTATCATCATCTATCTGGCGGGATTGGGAATTGACTCAGGAGCACATTTCTTCGAGACCGTTTTCCGGGTTGAAGGATTGCAATGGATCGGGCTGGGGTTTGTGCTGACCATCATTCCGGTATTGATTATCGGGTTTATCGCTTCCCGGTTTTGCGGATTAGACTATGCGCATAACGTCGGTATGCTTTGTGGAAGTATGGCCAACCCGATGGCACTTAATTATGCCAACACCACCGTGCAGGGCGACGAACCGTCTGTGTCCTACGCAACGGTCTATCCGCTTTCGATGTTTGTTCGCGTGATTTCCGCCCAACTGCTGTTGCTACTATTTACTTGACCCGCTCAGACTTTCGAACAAGCAATCAGCACTTTACGGCCATCGGCTAATGTCGTGGCAAACAGGTAGGCGGAACCGCCTTCAGCTATCTTTGTCCGCCGACGCAACTCGGCAACGGAGAGAGGGAAGTTGCGAACCGTGATGTTCGCCTGTGGAATCGTCCGGGCAAGTGTTTTGCATAGTTTCCCGCTAAAGGGATAAACCGCTTCAACCCGGAAAGAACGTCCCGGAAAAGCGGCAACCCACATCCGCGAAGTATATAGATGACTGCTAACCTGCAACTTCTCAACTCCAAATCGCCCCGTCAGCAATTTAAAAGCTCCCGCTTTAAGCAACGAGGCATTGGGCTCATACAGATAAGAACCGACCGAAGCTGCCATACGTGTTTCGGCCGAATGTTCTTCTTCCCATGCAAAAGAAAAAGCAGATTCTGTCCCGTCTACAAGAAAATTCACACAATGAATCACCGGAGAATCCACACGTACCCGCTCTATAACGAAAAGCAACTCCTTACATTCATTTCGGACTGCAAGGACATGTACAGCCACCGTTCCGGGTAACAAGGAAAACGTTTGCTGCAAATCTGCCATCGGCGACAGTTTAGCAATCACACACGGGCTTTTCTGGAGTAAAGCGGGCAAGAGTTTGGGCAAATCGGGTTCGCAATCTTGCAAGGCAAAAAGTCGTTTGTTGCATTCACTCCGGCGGGCCGGGTCAAGATAAACGGCGTCCACGTCCGACATTTCCCGGATATAAGCCGCAGCATCTGCATTCACTACCTCAATGTTTTCCGCTCCCAACAACTTAAAATTATATCGGGCGGCATCACAATACGCCTGATAACGTTCAACATACGTCAAAGCCCGTACCTTGTGCGAAAGATAAAAGCTATCTACCCCCAAACCGCCTGTCAGGTCACAAATCGTCCACTTCTTGCAGACCAGCCGCTGTTTATATACAGCCGTTTGCTCTGAAGAGCACTGTTCGGCAGCAATCCTTGCCGGAAACAGCAAATCCTCATTCCTTACCCACGCAGGCAATTTATCCCTTAATTGCCTACGCATCGCAATCTGGTTTGCCAAAAATGGTACATCCATTTCCGGATAACGGGAAGCAGCGAGCAACAAGCGATTCAAATCGTCTGCCGCATGTTCCCGGATGAAGCGTTTCTCTTCCGGACTCAAAGACATAATCAAATTATACGTTTTGAGCCCTTATGATTCTCTTTTCGATCTTGCAACCAAAAACATACGCCCCTACAATAGCAATGCCAGAAACCAATCCAAACATAAACAACGCTTCCATATCACTTCCTTTCTC
>CAYXIX010000241.1:0-2289 GCA_964465405.1 uncultured Parabacteroides sp.
GCTTTTTAAGGGACGACTAAATAATCTGTTCCCATCCGTTCCATCCGTGTTCCATTTTTCACCTCTTTTTCAATTAAAAAATCTGCGTCCGTCTGCGTGAAACGATTAGTTGATGCTTTCTTTGGTTTTTATTTGTTGCATCCCGTAATTTTTGTTACGTTTGCAATTTTACTATTTCAAACAAGTAACACGTATGGAGAATGGAGAATAATGTTTTGCGTTCGAACGAACGGATATGGGCAGTAGATGCACTGCGTGGGTTTGCGGTGATGGGAATAGTCCTGCTGCATAACATCGAACATTTCAATTTCTATTCTTTTCCGGAGGTGACTTCATCCTTCCTTTCTTCGCTGGATAAAACACTTTGGGATTTGCTGTTTTTCCTGTTTTCGGGGAAGGCGTATGCCATTTTTGCGCTGCTCTTCGGGTTCACCTTCTATTTGCAGAGCCATAATTGTGAACGGAGGGGCGAGGATTTCCGGAATCGCTATATGTGGCGGTTGCTGCTTTTGCTTGGTTTCGGTTTCATTAATGCGTTGTTCTTTCCGGGTGAGATATTGGTGTTGTTTGCCTTGTTGGGATTCGTGTTGGTTCTCGTGCGGCACTTGTCGAATCGGGCAGTGGGATGGATTGCGCTAGTCTTGATGTTGCAGCCATTGGAATGGGGGAAAGTGGTGTATGCATGGATGAATCCGGAAGCGAATCCGCAACAGATGATTTACTCGCTGAAGGATGTCTATCCGCAATTGGGCGGAGATTCGTTGTGGGAGATGATTCAGGTGAATTTCGTTACCGGACAGTTGGCCAGCCTGAACTGGGCTTGGTGCTACGGCCGGGTGTTTCAGACGGCTTCGCTCTTTATGATAGGTATGCTGTTGGGGCGGCTCGGATTGTTCCGCCTGACGGATGAGACGCAAGGACGGGTGTTACGTTTTTGGGCGCATGTCGGGCTGTATGCATTGCCAAGTGCGGTGTTGCTTTATTTCGGAAAGGAATTTTTGTACTCGCAGATCGAGAATCCGTTTTTGAAGGCGACGTTGCAGACCATTTGGAACTCGTGGTATAATCTGGCTTTCACATTGGTATTGGTCAGTGCCTTTTTGCTTCTCTACTGGATAAACAAAGGAAAAATCCAGCAGTTGCTTGTGCCCTACGGGAAGATGAGTCTGACTGATTACATGTCGCAGTCGCTTATCGGCAGTTTCCTCTATTTTGGTTACGGATTGGGATTGCATCAATATTGCAGCACGACGTTGAGCCTGCTTATCGGCGTCGCATTCTTTTTGTTGCAGCTGCTTTTTGCCCATTGGTGGTTCCGCCATTTCAAGCGGGGGCCGTTGGAAACAATTTGGCACCGGCTGACGTGGATTGGCAAAGTGAAGAGATAGGTAAGGTATCGTTATATAAAAAGAAAAAGAGATGAAAAAGAGCGTTGTGTATACGGGGACGGGCGATACGGGAAGGACTTCGCTAGTCGGTGGCGAACGAGTGGCGAAAACGCATCCGCGCATTGAGAGTTATGGGACTATTGATGAGCTGAATTCATTTATCGGTTTGTTGATGATAGAAGTCGAGGACGAACGCGACCGCAGTTTTTTGCTTTTCGTCCAACATAAGTTGTTCACAATCGGTTCTTATCTGGCTACAAATCAAAAACAGACAGAGCTGAAGATAGAGAGCAAAGTATTGCCCGAAACGATTACGCGAATCGAACATGAGATTGACCGCATCGACGAGGGCCTGCCGCGTATGCGTTATTTCGTTTTGCCGGGCGGGAGTCGGGCGGCTGCGCTGGCCCATGTTTGCCGCACGATTTGCCGGCGGGCTGAACGGAATATATATCGTCTGGCCGAAACGGCGGCGGTCGAAGAGCATGTCTTGATTTTTGTGAATCGACTTTCTGATTATCTGTTTGTTTTGGCTCGAAAAGAGTGTCTCAAAGAGAATGGGAAAGAAATAATTTGGGATTATACTTGCAGCTAAAGAATAATGTTTTATTTTTGCGGCAAATTTGGAAACAGACTGTCGGATGGCGGTTGTAAATATGATTGTTCTTAAATTATAGGTAGCTATGTACTGGACTTTAGAGTTAGCATCAAAACTTGAAGACGCACCTTGGCCTGCAACAAAGGATGAACTGATTGATTATGCACAGCGTTCGGGTACTCCATTGGAAGTAATTGAGAATTTGCAGGAAATGGAAGATGAAGGCGAAATATATGAATGCATTGAAGATATTTGGCCTGATTATCCAAGTAAAGAGGATTTCTTTTTCAACGAGGAGGAATA
>CAYXIX010000242.1:0-2275 GCA_964465405.1 uncultured Parabacteroides sp.
GAGGCTTGTAGAGGCAAGGCTTTTCGATGTATTTCCATGACAGCGTTCCTAAATACGTACAGATAACGGTTGTTAGCGTTAAGGTTAAAATCAGGCTGTATTTGTCCAATCCAAAGTGAATGAATGTTTGAATGATGGGAAAATGGAGCAAGAATATACTATATGAGAAGTTACCCATTCGGTTGAAAAAATGCAGCCATTTGAAACCATAGGCAACGGATATGATAATTGAAGCCAATGCGATGGGTTCAATTATTTGTAAAGGCGTGACATCCCTGAAGATGAAAAGCAAAATGCTTAGGGGAAATATGTATTTCATGTATTGGCGGAAAAGCGAAAAGTATTGCAAAATGATGATGCCGGAACAGAAATACATCATTTGTCCGGGAAACTGTCGTTTCATGAATTCATACAACGCACAATGCGTTGTATCAGCCAAATAATTGCATGTTGTGGAATAGACGAAAGAGAGTATGTAAATAAATAATAAGCAGGTGAACTTATTGTATTTCTTCAGCAACCAATAGATAATGGGGATGGTCATATATAACATTAATTCTACTTTGATTGTCCAGAGCGATCCGTTCATTGCTTGTAGAGGATTGTTTTCAAAAACTCCTGGGAGATCCGGACATAAAAAGTTTAGCGTAAGCAAGTTGAAAAGTAGATATTTATAGGACTTTGCGGATGTCAGAAACTCTGAAGTAGATAAGGTGGTCAAACATATTCCTAATAGAAAACAAAGTCCGATGACCAATGTGTAAGCAGGCATGATACGTTGGATACGTTTGCGAAAAAAAATATAAACATCCGGAGAACGCAGGAAGCTGAACATGACTAAGAAACCACTGATGATAAAGAACCCTTTTACACGGAAGCCACCGCTTACGATCCAAAAAGGTTCTGTGTTTGTAAGCGTGCTGAAATGGTTGAACATGACGGAATAAGCCAGAAAGAAGCGGATGAAATCGAAATTGTTAGCTTCTTTTACTTGTGCTATCAAATAGGAATCTAATAATGTCTTTGAAGGTAATTCCATTTGTTTATTTGATGACAGCTATTTTTGTTACGACGCTTTCTTTCGAGTCTTCTGTGGCAGAGAGTACAAGATAGATACCTGAGGCTACGCGGGAACCGCTTCTGTTTCGGCAGTTCCAGACGACTTGTCCACCTAAAGATTTGGTTTGGTAAATGATGTTTCCGCTCAAATCGGTTATTTTGACAATTGAATTGTCCATCAATCCGGTAATGGTGACTTTATCTCTGTATTCTGGACGTACAGGATTGGGATAGGCATATACGTTGGAATAATCATTTTGAGCCGCTGCTGCTTCTCCTTTGTAGGAAACAAGTCCTTTGTCTGTACCGATAAATACTTCTCCCATCTCATCAATATCTATATCATAGATGTTGTCAGATAAAAGTGGGCTATTGGAAGTATTGAATTGGTGGACAATTTCTTGGTTATCTTCGCTGAGGACATAAATTCCGTTTCCGTTCGTTCCGATCCATTTCTGGTTTCCGGCGTCGACTTTGATAGTTGTTACCATGACGTTGTCCAGAAAATAGTAAAGGGATTCATCTTCATCAGTCATGATAATTCGCGTACAACGGGTAGAAGAATAATTTTCAGAAGCAGCTTGTTGCGGATTAGTGATATAGATGACTCCTTTATTTGTCCCGATCCAAATGTATCCGTTTTTATCTTCTGCCATGCAAGTAAAATTACTGGGAGAAAAATCATTACCTTCCATATCTATGAAAGTTGTGAATGAGTAAGAGTTTGCTTCATCCAGCGATGTACTATTGGCTATTACTGTTATACAAGTTTGGTCGGTTGGACGGGGAACATTAATCCATTTATCGTTATTGCGCGTGATAAGAATATCATTGACTGTATATTTTTCATTTAATGAGCTAATGGATAAACTGTGCCATTGCCCTTCATTATCCAATATTTTGATGGCATTACTTACTTCGGAGTTTGTCATCCAAAGATTACCGTCTTTGTCAAAAGTTACTCCATCCATGAAACAATAATAATGATTAAAATTTCCTGCATTTTCTATGGGACTGTTTCTTTCATTGTAATAATTGGTGGGTACTCTATTTCGAAATTCAAAAATTCCATCTCCAAGAGAAGAGGTATAGATGATTTCATCTCCTGTATTATTAGTTGAAACTGCAATGCTTGTATAGTCACGAGGCCATGTAAGTGCACTTTGTGTTTCTGAAGGAGTTATGACTTCCCATTGGTTATAATCATAAATCATAA
>CAYXIX010000243.1:0-2267 GCA_964465405.1 uncultured Parabacteroides sp.
GACAGCGAATTTATCATTTTTGCGGGAATGACGCAAATAGGAAGAGGGGAAAGCCGCAAGACGACGCAGCGGATGCAGCATTTTTAATTTAAATAACGTGAGTTCGATATAAAGTCAAAACAACTGACTTTGTTTTGACTTTATATCGAACTCACGTTAACTTATATCAAATATTTTCTCCCTCCTTTCCCGCAAACGAGATAGAGGATGATTCAAGGCGGGCTGTACGGTCATAAGCGGTCGTCTACCCACTCCCGTTTCAAACAACTTTTTACATCATAAACAACGCTCCGCTCTTTTATCAACGACGGAATATCCAACGAAAGGAATTGGGTATGTGCGACGGCTAGGACAACGACGTCATACCGATGTTGTTCGGGCAATGTCGATAGCACATTGCCTTTCAACTCGCAGCCAATCTTTTCCGGACGAATCCAAGGGTCATAAATGGTTACTTTCATGCCATAATCCTGCAAATAATGCACCACATCCCTCACTTTTGTGTTACGTACATCCGGACAATTCTCCTTAAAGGTGAATCCCAACACCAACACCTCCGCTCCACGAATCGGAATATCTTTCTTAATCATGCACTTTACCACGCGGCCGGCGATGTATTCGCCCATCGTGTCGTTGATGCGCCGCCCATATAAAATCAATCCGGGATGAAACCCGTAGTCTTCTGCCTTGCGAATCAGATAATAGGGGTCGACGCCGATGCAATGGCCGCCGACCAGTCCGGGTTTGAATGGTAGGAAGTTCCATTTGGTCGCTGCGGCCGCCAGCACTTCGTTGGTGTCGATGCCAATCAGGTGGAAAATCTTTGCCAGTTCGTTCATGAAAGCGATGTTGATATCCCGCTGTGTATTCTCGATTACCTTAGCCGCTTCTGCCACTTTGATGCTGGAAACGGGAAAGGTTCCCGCTTGGATGACGGATCGGTATAGCGTGTCAATACGCGCCGCCGTCTCAGGAGTAGAGCCGGATGTCACTTTGCGAATCTTTTCAACCGTATGTGCTTTGTCGCCCGGATTAATCCGTTCCGGCGAATAACCGACAAAGAAATCGCGATTGAACGTCAGGCCGGACATCTTTTCCAGAATCGGCACACATTCTTCCTCCGTAATACCCGGACAGACTGTCGACTCATAAACGACAATGTCTCCAGGCTGCAACACTTTCCCAACCGTTGCGCTGGCGGAATAAAGCGGCGTCAAATCCGGACTATGATGCTGGTCGACCGGTGTCGGAACCGCCACAATATAATAATTGCAGGCACGAAGCGCTTCTGTTTCTGTGGTACAAAAGAGCCCGGTTTCTTTCTCCTCCGGGAGATGCGCAAGCAAAACCGATTGCAACTGTTCGTCCGTTACTTCCTGCGTCGCGTCCCGACCGGCTTGTAAAGCATCTACCCGTTCCTGCTTCACATCAAATCCGACAACCGGATAGCGCGTCGCAAACAAACGTGCCAATGGCAACCCGACATATCCCAAACCGATAACGGCAAGTCTT
The DNA here is from genome assembly GCA_964465405.1 of uncultured Parabacteroides sp. Classification (GTDB taxonomy): domain Bacteria; phylum Bacteroidota; class Bacteroidia; order Bacteroidales; family Tannerellaceae; genus Parabacteroides. The sequence goes on from CAYXIX010000243.1 coordinate 1,513, forward strand.
ATCTTTTCCATTTGAATCATCCTACACTTTCATCTGTTTATATTATACATCTTCATGTATTTGCGCCCGGCACTCATATCGACCAAAAGCCGGTCTAACGCCGTACACAAATCGTTCTTCTGCTCCAGCAAAACATCTAATTTCTTCTGGCACTTTATCCGATGTTCGGACGTAGCATCTGGCCGACTGACTTCCTGCCGCATGTGATAAATCTTTAAAATAAGAGTCGATAAACGGTCGATTGCCCACGCCGGACTTTCAGTATTGATTGTTGCGTCGGCGAGTAACTTTACATGTTTATATTGGTCGAAAAAGAAGCTGTCTATCAACTCTACCAAGTCTGTCCGGTCTTGATTCAACTTGTCTATCCTGCGCTTGATAGCAACCATTTCAACTGGCGCGATGGCAGGATTTCGAAACATATCTTCCAAATGCCACAGCACTGCATCAATCCAGTTTTTCAGATAAAGGTAAAACTCCATACTCTTCACTTCATACGGATTATGCACCGTCGCATCCACACTATCGGTCACGTGATATGCTTTCGTCGCTTGCTCAAATAGCAGACAACACTTCTCTCCGAAATTCATACGTTTCAAATTCACATTAGTACTTCCGTGCAAACTTACAAAAATAACTTTGTTTTTTACTCTGATTGGAAAAAAGGTCTATCTTGACAAGCGTTACTTTGCCATGCCTATTGACCGTCCGCCCGTGCAGTTCCTTCACAAGGACTTCCGCATCGGTGACGCCTT
>CAYXIX010000244.1:0-2211 GCA_964465405.1 uncultured Parabacteroides sp.
TAGAAGGTTCGGTTGAAGTGGGACAGATTCTTGCCGCAAACATTCTGGGAACGGACGTGAATATTGTAGCGACAAAGAATCTACATAGTTGAACACACGGGCATTGTTCGAGCTAAACTTCCCATAGATATTCCGCTGTGGTAGAAATTCCGGTCGCGCCTGCCGACAGCGCCGAGATAATATCCTGTTTTTCGAGTATAAGTCCGCTTGCTATCACGGGCTTGGTCGTCTGCTGACAGATTTCTTCGGTGACCCTCGGCATTATTCCAGGGAGGATATCAATGGCGTCTGCAAAGACGGATTGTTTATGTATATTTTTGATCGAGAGCGAGTCAAAGAGAAATAAACGTTGAATTGAGATCAGCCCCAGTTCTTTGGAACGCTTAAGTATATTTAGGCGGGTTGAGAGTATTCCGTCCGCCTTTGTTGTCTGCTTTATAAAATCGACGGATATCTCCTTGCCGGTCAGCCCTTCGACGAGGTCTATATGTACGAACACGGCCTTGTTTTTATTCTTTGCCCTATCTATAAGCTCGCCGATATTTAAGATTGTCCCATATAACAAAAAGATGGCGTCGCAATCGGAGCTCAAAGCTTTTTCCAATCCTTCATCATTTTTGACGGCCGCTATTATAGGCGAAGCGCTAAGCAGTTCTTCTATCCGACTTTCGTTGTCTGTCATACTCATCTCCATTCTGCCGCACTGCATTGGCGGCGCTGCTTCCGTTTATCGTCATTAGTATAGTACAAAATAATCAAGTTGACAAATCCAATAGGTTTCCCGTGAACATCAGCTTGCGCATTTATCCAGAATGTTGCACAAAAATCCATTCAAAATATCTGTTATTCGTACAAAATCATAGCTCAGGCTTTAATTTTAGACAAAACTTACTTGCCAACATCGTCCGTGTATGTTTTAATTTACCCAAGTAAAAGAATGTGCTTAGGAGAGACGAGTCAAAGCATAGAAACCATCTTTACGAAGGTGTGTTTGCGTGCTTTGGCTTTTTTTATTTGACATTTAACTCTAAGCAGCATCTTATAGCAACACAAAGAAAGGAGGGAGGAAATCACGGGTTCAAGATGATGAACCCCAAACGGTTCTACCATGTACAATCTATGTCGGTACATTGTTTATTTTGTGCAAAATTAATATATGTTATTGACAGAATTCAAATTATATGGTAAACATACACACATGATTTTTGCAAGAAGTAGTAAAATTGTAAAAAACTGTAGTTTTCGAAGGAGGGGCAATGGACATATGTTTCCGGAAATGTCCCATGCTGAAAAGGAGGAAGAATATGAAATTTAAAAGAATTTGTGCAATGCTTCTGGCGTCGGTTTTTGTGATGGGAAGTGTGATTGGATGCAGCAGCAGTAGCACCACAAGCAGCGAGAGTTCCGAAGCTGACTCTTCTGTAGAGGAGAGTACAGAGGAATCCTCAGCCGAGGAGACGGCGGAGGAGTCGGCATCAACGACAGCCAGCGGAACCGTCAAGATATTGGTAAGTGTTACCGGAGGAAAAGACGACGAGGAGATGGAGCTTTTTGAAGCGGCCATGGAAGAAGCCACCGGTCTGGACATCGAGCTGGAAATGCCGGCTTCCGATTATGATTCGGTAATGCTGCAGAAAATCGCCAATGGTGAGGAGTATGATCTAATTTATGTGGTGGCAAGCCAGTATGCAAGTCTGGTAGAACAGGGTGCCCTTCTGGATATTACGGAATATGTAGAGAATTCCGAGATCCTTTCCAACAACGTTGAGCAGAGTGAGTGGGATGATATAACCATCGACGGAAAGATTTATGCCGGCTTCAACAAGAAAGAGGTGCACCGTGTTGTAGCGCTGAACAATACACTGCTGAAAGAGGCCGGAATTGATTATACCACCATCGAGCCTACCATGGATGGATACTATGAAGTGTTCAAGGCGATGCAAGAGGTCAGCGATGTCGACGGCTTCTATGCTTTCAACGTGGTAATGTCGCAGGCATGGGATCTGCAGCCTTGGTTCGCGGCTCTGGGAATGAAAACCGGAGTACAGCTCAATGATGATGGATTGAAATATGTGCCCATCTCCACTGACGAGGCTGCTCCTGTGTGGGAGTGGTTCAAGCAGCTGTATGACGAGGGCCTTATGGATCCTTCCGCGTTCGTGGATGGAACTTCCGATATGAGAGACAAGATGTCGGCAGCTTCTCAGCAGA
>CAYXIX010000245.1:0-2196 GCA_964465405.1 uncultured Parabacteroides sp.
ATAAAGACTCCATGATTCGCTTAAATTGGTTCTTGCACAAAGATAGAAGAAAAAAACACACAACAGCAAAAACCGCAGCTTTAATAAAGTTTTATCCGTGAAATATTGATTATCAGAAGTATTTTCTTACTTTTGCAAAATACTATCTGACATAGATGAGTAAGGGTACGAAAAGCATTGCCTTTTATGTAATGATAATTGCCGTCTTTGGTTCACTTATGTACTTAATCGCCAAAGAGGGAGAAAATCGGCAGGTTGATCAAGCAATCCGGTCGGTGCAAGATGTTGCGCCTAAAAATATGACAGAGGGGTTTCTTCTCTTTTGGGATACTGTTTCTCAAAACATTCAATCTCCGATTGGCATTTTATTGCTACAAATTATTGCAATCCTGATTGTTTGTCGTATGTTCGGCTGGATATTCGTCAAAATCGGGCAACCGACCGTCATTGGTGAAATCGTTGCCGGTATCGTCTTAGGGCCTTCCGTCTTGGGGAATTTAATGCCGGAGTTGTCGGCTTTTCTTTTCCCTCCGGATTCTTTAAACAACATCACACTGCTCAGTCAGTTCGGACTTATACTCTTCATGTTTGCAATAGGCATGGAGTTAGACCTCGAAGAAGTCAGGAAAAGACTGAAAGAAACCATCCTAATCAGCCACACCAGCACAATCGTACCCTTCTTTTGTGGCATGTTGACAGCCTATTATGTATATGAATCATACGCTCATAAAAGTACACCGTTCCTTTCTTTCGCTCTTTTCATGGGAATCGCCATGAGCATCACGGCGTTCCCTGTTTTGGCCCGCATCATTCAGGAAAAAGGGCTGACTAAAACTCATTTGGGCACTATTTCGTTGGCAAGTGCGGCAAACGGCGACATTACAGCTTGGTGTCTGCTTGCCGTTGTTATCGCCGTCGCCCAAGCCGGCAGTATGCTAAGTGCCATTTACAACATCCTTTTTTCTATCTTATACATCGTGTTCATGTTCTTTGCCGTCCGTCCGTTCCTACGGATGATTGGCCACATCTATCATAACAAAGAGGTTATCGACAAAGCATTGGTCGCATTCATGTTTTTGCTGTTGATTATCTCCTCCTACCTTACGGAGATTTTAGGTCTACATGCTTTATTCGGGGCTTTTATTGCCGGCGTAGTAATGCCCAGCAACATCAAATTCCGGAAAATCATGACAGAAAAGGTAGAAGATGTTTCGTTGGCACTGTTCCTCCCCCTGTTTTTCGTGTCAACCGGCCTGCGGACGGAAATCGGCTTGCTCAACACGCCCGAACATTGGAGCATGTGCGGCATTTTCATTCTTGTGGCCATACTTGGCAAATTCGGAGGCGCCATGTTCTCCGCCCGTTTGGCGGGAGAGAGTTGGAGAAACAGCTTATACATCGGTGCTTTGATGAACACGCGAGGCCTCATGGAATTGATCGTACTGACCATCGGGTATGAAATGAAAATCCTCTCGCCTCCTATTTTCGTCATGCTCGTCCTGATGACCCTCATTACAACATTCATGACGGCCCCGTTGGTGTCGTTCATCCGATTCTGTTTCAAGAGACATGACAAAAGGAAAGAACAGCAAAAAGAGAATCCCGCACTTAATGGTGTTTTCAAAGTATTGCTTTCATTCGGCCGGGCAGGAAACGGGCAGATCATGCTCGACGTCGCGCACCAGATGTTCTCGCGCGGGAAAAAGAGGCTGGACCTCACAGCCCTTCACCTGACAGTCGGGACTGACGTGAACCCCCTGCATACGGACAATTTCGAGGAGGTCAGCTTCAGCCCCATTCTTTATGGCGCCAAAAAGCTCGGCATACAAATCCATACCCGTTATGAAGTATCGAACAACGCGGGACAAGACATTTGTGACATTGTCAACAACGAAGGGTTTGATTTTCTATTGGTCGGTTCCGGCATTTCGATGAGCAACGCTCCTGACGATATCGCGGCCAACCGTTACCGCACCTCTTTTTACAATCGTTACTTCAAGCGGCTTAAAGCTCCCGAATCTTGGTTCTATCCGGGTGCCTTATTAAAAGACAAGACAAAGATTTTCATCGAACGCAGCCACTGCGATGTAGGTGTATTCATCAACCGGAACTTCGTGCGCGCGTCCAATCTATTAATCATCATCGGCCGGGAAGAAGAGACATTCCTGCTCGGCTATGCCGGCACGCTCCTGAAGG
>CAYXIX010000246.1:0-2168 GCA_964465405.1 uncultured Parabacteroides sp.
GTACCCCACCAATCACCAAAAGAGCGACCTTGCCGAAACCATTCACTCCCAATACCCTGTCGAGTAGCCCTTCGTAGGTGTATAAGCTCATGTCTGGCATAACGCCTTATCATTTAATGATACTGACCCACTCATCGGAAAAACCTATGCTCTCCAAAATGACGCTTTGTGGGATTATATCCGGTTTCCTTATCTTAAAACAAGTCGCGTTCTGTGGGATGCGACTATGGATAGTAAATTGAGAACCATGCGGTTGCTACGTAAAATATGTCACACCGTCTTTTGTTCCAATAAAATTATGCTTCGTATTCTCCTTCCATACATATTCATTTGTTGAATACCTGTAATTGTCCTCCTCATAAATGCAGAACTTGGACATATCCTCACTTCTCACAAGAATCACTGTACGCACCGGGTTGTAATGGTCACGAGCTATATTAATTCTTTCGTTCCATATCCCTAAGACTGCTGTGCCGGTCGCTTGAATGTCGTCGTGAGGATTTTCGATACCATAAGAATAGTCCGGAGAACAACGCCCGCTTATGAGCCTTATCTGTCCGGGTGATAGTGGATTACGTTTCTTTACTGTCTTGAGTGACCATGCTTGCCTTTCGTTAAAAACTACATCTGCTATTCCTACCGGTGATTTCAAGTGAACACCATTAATAGCATAGGCAAATGCGTCACCCCAATCATCCCCGTCATATCGTTTCTGCCTATAGCGAGCAAATACACTATATACGCCCCAATCCTTTTGATGATGAAGTCTGGAATTTGGCCGAGCGGATATAATTCATGCGTGATAAGCTTAATCGTGGTTTCATCATTTTTATTCTCACTGTCAAATTATACTGTCTAATTTTTGAGCTATCGCCCTTATCACAGGAACAACGACAGAGTTACCCGTCTGTTTCCGTATTTCATTATGGGATACGACTATTTTGTATGAATCCTGGAAACCTTGAAATCTTAATAATTCCCTTGACGATGGTCGTCGATAACCGTTAATTAACTGATAATTATAAGACGCCCCCGCTCTTAACGCACAGGCATGGTCAAGTACGGATATGTTGCCCGCCTTATTTTCGTGCCAAACTGACGGATAGAATAATTTTTTTCCTGCAACCATTTCCTTTCGTTTGCGGATAATATACTCAGACGCAAACAGGGTTTTATCAACAGTCTCATCATCTTCAATTACTTCCGAAAGGCTGTATTTTTTCTTGTCAAAATTGAAGTTGAACTTATCGTATTTAGCCTTGTCTCTGAACCCGACTATTATCACCCTTTCTCTCTTTTGAGGAATGCCAAAGTCCAATGCGTTCAGAATGTTCCATTTTATATGGTAGCCGAGATTGTGAAGGCTGTCTATAATCGTAGAGAATGTCTTCCCACCATTATGAGATACTAATTGTTTTACATTTTCCAACAGGATGTATTCCGGCTTATGATAGCCGAGGATTCTTTCTATCTCAAAGAACATTGTCCCTCTCGTGTCAGAGAACCCTTGCCGTTTGCCAATTATGGAAAAACTTTGACAAGGAAAACCTGCCAAAAGTAAATCATGCGGCGGAATCTGTTCCGCAGGGATTTTGGTTATATCCCCCGAGGGAATCTCTCCGAAATTCGCATAATAGGTTTTGCAGGCAGATTTGTCCCATTCAGATGAAAATACGCACTTGTAGTTAAGTTCGTCAAATGGTATCCGAATGCCGCCTATTCCTGCGAACAGGTCAATAAATGTAAGTTTGGGATTTTTCGGGCAGGGGAACGGTATATTCTTCCACTGTCCTCCGTTCCATGAAATATTGTCAATGTTGCTCATGGCGTTGCGGTTTATGCGGTTGAGGCTTCAACAAGCGGAGTGCGCCAACCATACAAAGTTACAATCACTTTCCTTGTCCGAGTATTGTAACCCCCAAAAAAAGAAAACCAACAATTCCCGTTTACAAATCAGATAAATTTACTACTTATGTAAACTAAAACTAACGAAATGGTAAACGCAGTATTTGCAAAAAGGCTAAAAAGTGCACGTGTCCTTCGGGCAGGGGAGGGAACTCCCCGAAAGTTTTTCAAAGAATAACATAAAAAGAAACCTTTTGCAGGTTCCAGACAGATAGTTATATTTGCAACTGTATAAAAACAAGGCAGGAGATGGATTCGAAGAG
>CAYXIX010000247.1:0-2130 GCA_964465405.1 uncultured Parabacteroides sp.
AAGGGGCGGTGCGCACATACGTGATAGCGCCGCCCACAATGCGCGCGAATAAGCACTGATATACACTTCCCAAATATTTCATCGGGAGAGTCTGAAATTTCCGGAAGAGGAAGTTTGCTCATTAGGCATCACTCGCATTGAAAAACATCAGGCTGCGCAAAATGATAGAGGCCTCATTTCCCAATTCGTTCCCAAACGAGTTGACTGCTTCCTGAAAATCATTGAACTCTTCTGCAACGATGTTTAACATCTTATAAAACCCTGCGTTATAGGTCTCCAAGCCAAACACTTCGTTTGTAAGGGTTCCAATGTTAGCGCCGAACGTTTCTACACTGGGACGTTCGGCTATCAGATCGTCTCCAGGCTTCCGAAGTACCCAGACACATTTTCGGGGAACCTCCTGCAAGACAACTGGTGAATGGGTTGCGATAACCGCCACCCCATTTCTATCTATCAATAAATCAGAAAGTGCCCGAATCAGTGCGGACAGCAAAGGTGGGTGCAGATGGTTTTCTGGTTCATCAATTATCACAATGCTTTTCTCGACTGTTTTAACCACGCATCCGAGAAGGGTTAGTAGAACAACTTTATGTCCGGAACTTAAAGAAGAAAAAAGGTCTTTCGCTGCCTCGCTTGCTACCTTGTTTGCTGCCTCATCGTCTGAAATTTTATCTGGGAGGGTATCGGAGATGTTTAGCGAGTTGAACACCGGATCGCTTTCAAGGGTTTTTACAGCGTCTTTGAACAACTCTTTGGTGTGACTATACTTACAGCATTCAGCATACATGGTTTTGAAGTTCTCAGTTATCGCACGATTTATCACATGACCCAAATCTTCGCTTGATTCATTTTTGCTTGATTTGAGCGGTGATTTGAGACCAACATACGAATAGGGCATGCCGATTTCCGAAGATTGTTCTGTCAGGCGGTTTAAGTCATCAGCAGAAAAGCTATCGAATGGACTAAAAGCCACATACACTACATTGGCAAATCTACATCCTTCGTAGCCAGAAGGATAAGTGAACTTACCGTAAGAGCCGTCTTCACTATAGATTGATTTGATTAAATTTTTTAACAGCGTGGTTTTACCGATTCCGTTTCTGCCTATTAATACATGAACATTGCTTGGCGGTGTGGAGTTGGGGGTCACTTTGAATTCAAGAGTAGGACACTCTCCTGAAGAATTAGGATTCGGCAAAGTGTAGGAAAAATTGTAATCCGTTAGAAGCGCGCCACCACGTGCAATACGATGAAACTGATCTACTACGGTGAGTTTCGATATATCACGCATGAGGGACTTTTTTACGACATCCTCCGACAAAACACTCTCGAATATCTTCAGATCGAAAGCCATATCTCTCAGCGTAGTATGAATATCCTTGCGTACATCTTGATCAAGGTCTTTTACGTTGGCGTAATAATCCCTGCTGTTCGCAAGTGAAAAGTACTCATCGCCAAGCGAGTCAAAACACTCTGGAATTAAATCAATAATCTTCTCGTCAGTTTTCATTCCTTTCTTTCCGATTTTTATCCATCCAAGTAAAGGCGCCTTCGTATCAGAGGTGCAATAGTACGCATCAAAAGCCGTATAAAAGTTATAGTCATTCCAGCGGTCTTCACGGAGGTATAGACAATTCGTCTCTAGTTCCGTCTTTGCCCAGTCTTCTTTTTTTATAACTCGAACCTTCATTTTAATAATATCCTTCTAAGGTTTTATTTCCACTCGATGTGAGAATCTGTCTCATGCGTCTCTGCTGCGTGCTGTAGTTTCAGTCTCATCTCAAATAAGGGCGAGTTCACATTCGGTTGGTACCCATTTGGTACCCACATTGCTCTACCGGAGCCTGTAGGCCCTGTTCCTGTTTGCACCAGCAGCGACGACGATGTTCTTATCGACAAGCCTACGCATCACATCGCGCAGGGTACGCGCAGGAATGTTAAGCGCCTTAGAAATCTCCGTGACGGAGGAGCTGCCCGTCGATGACAGATAGCTGCATACACGTCGCTCGTTTTCAGGAAGATCGTTCCAATCAGGTTTATCAGCGGTTATCGGCGGTTGTCGGCGGTTATCGGCGGAATCCGGCAGTCCGCCGGTATTGACCACCGGTTTATCGGCAATGGCCTCCGAGC
>CAYXIX010000248.1:0-2125 GCA_964465405.1 uncultured Parabacteroides sp.
TATTCCGCAATGAGCGGAAGTATCTCGTATTCAACCTTGTTCGCCAGTTCACCCTCGGAGGAGGCCATGAAATAACTGTGCCCTATCATTAGGTCGTCTATGCTCATATCCCCGAAGACGTGGTCTTCGATAAAGTTTTTAATATCATTGAACAAGTCTACAGCCTTATCCTTCAACTCAGAATTATTCAACTCTTCATAATGTTTTTCAATGACGGCAGGATCCGATTTCAGGGTCACGAAGGCAAAGCGCCTGCGGAGGGCATAGTCCAAAGTTCCCGTACTTCTGTCAGTCGTATTCATCGTGCCAATGATATACAAATTGCTCGGAACACCGAATGATTTCTCAGAATTAGAGTTAGAATAGGGAAGTGTTACTTTTATCGGATGATTCCCCTCACTGCGCTTATCCGATTCGAGCAGCGTTATCAATTCCCCGAATATCTTTGACACATTGCCTCTATTGATTTCGTCAATGATGAGAACAACGCTGTTGTTTGGATTCGCCGCGTTACATGCACGTTTGAAGATGCCATCCTCAGGTTCATATGTGACACCTATGCTTTCTCCGTTCTTGTTTGTCTGTACACGGGGCTTTAATCCCTCTACAAAGTCTTCGTAGTCAAGAGACTGGTGAAATGTGGTGAAGAATATACTCACGTCTTGCAACTCACGGTATTTCTCCATGACTGCTTCATGGTCAGTCAGATCTACGTCTGTTATACCAAGTACCTCAAGTGCTAAGGCTGCCGTGTTGTAGGTTTTCCCTGTCCCGGGCGCTCCTTGAAGGATAAGATTCTTCTTTGTTCTGAGAAGCTCTGCCCATTTTTTAACATCTTCCTTGTATTTATTTTGCATATTCCTAACTTTTTCATTAATTATTCCGGTAAATGCAACAAGTCCTCCCCGCATATTATATTTCATATTTTTATATTTTACGAAATTGTCAACGCTAATCGGTTCTTTCAGTTCACAGAATTTATCAACTAGAAACACAATGGCCGCTTCGACATCGTAACTTGATAAGTCATCCCTAATCTCAATGGGATTCTCTTCTTTCCATTCGTTATACTTTTCTTTATAGTTCTCGGTAGTGGCAAAATCAATTACCCGTGCTTTGTATAGTGCTTTATTATCTTCAATGTGGTAAAAATCAAAGTATCCTCCTTCCTCAATTATGCTTAAGAGCTGCTTCATTATTTCTTCACGGTGCCTTACCGGTAACTTATCCCACGCAAAGCATCCTTTACCATCGCCTATGTTATGGTTAAATTCTTTCTTCCATGAATGGCTATGATGGGCAAACAATCCTTTAATTATTTCGCTTGGTTTCTCATCCCATTCGGACCGCCTTTGATAGATTAGCATATTTGCAGCTGCTGTGTAGTTGTCGGGGTTCACACACTCTATCTTGTCTTGGAAGTAATTGCGCATTGCAGAATTGAATTGCTCTTTACTGTATTGCCCTACGCTTTCTCCAATGAAATAGTGATATATTTTCTTCTTATGCTCCTCGTTGAGAATTGGAAAATTGTCACGAGGATTATCAAGATAGGCTATTAAGTTATGTATTCCTTTTGATACATCTTGATTGTTCCTTTTGTATTTAAGCAGCTGAGCAACCCAATGATTCGGATATCTGTTTGCAAAGGCAATAGTCCGTTTATCCTCATACTCATTGTATTGATTTTTATCTTTTGCCTGTGTGTCAAAATAGGATACTGCCGTAAACAGTTTCTCTCGAATCTCTGCAATCCTCTGGTCATCCGAATTGCAGAACTCGTCATAATTCTTTGAGAGTAAATTTTGGACTTCTCCATCATCGATAGTAAAATTCTTCCACTCTTCCCACGCATAAATGGCTTTCTGAAAATAAAAATTATGTTCCTTACAAATGTCTTGAATCTTTGAATAGTCGAAATCACTCATAACTTTTCTGTAATTTATATGTTTAATTGTCAAGTGGGGTTCATGCTTGTGTGACATCGTATTCCCCGCCCGAAAAATAAACTTTTTTTTTTTACAGAAACAAGACCCGTGATATAATTATCTGAAGGCAGACTTATGCGGTAAGTGCAATTTCACAGATTGGATAGAAGAATTCATTTTATAATGTGCAACATAAG
>CAYXIX010000249.1:0-2092 GCA_964465405.1 uncultured Parabacteroides sp.
CATCCGTCTCATGCATATTGGCATATTGAGTATTGACAGCACCCTTTTCGCCTCTGTAACCCGGATCGATTGAAAAGAACAATTCTCCAAATATTTTAGAGATTTCCCCTCGATTAATCTCATCAATGATAAATACATAATTTTTCTGGTCAACTTTGTTGACAGTTACATCTGCCGTAACATCCCCGTATGTTTTATACAGATGGTGTAGAACGGTCCAATACCATGTCGAATTACAGCCACCTATAACACTTCGCATGCTTTGATGTATATTCTTAAGATTTTCCAAGTCTTCTGCTGTCTTATATTCCGCAGCCAAACGCTTTAAACGGGAAAGTGATACGCAATTGACACTTGGTTCCCCATCAACACGGCGTTTATAGTAAATATTATTACTATCCGACACTCTTGCTATAACTGCTTTATAACCTGTTTTTGTACAAAGTTCGTCGATTTCACCGTTTTGAATCGCATCTATCAGCTGGTTATATTTATCTTCTATCTGCTGTTCAAGCGACAGAGACTTATCATCTTTTTTACTGTCTTCCAGATTTTTTCGAGCTTTTTCGCAGAACTCTTTGAATACACCATTTTTCAATTCAAAACCGATATTTCCAGACGCATCAGGGGGCGTGGGACGTAGCCCCTCCACAAAATCGGTATAATCATACGAGGGATGAAATTGTACAAAGGCAAACTGCTCGCTTTTATCTAAATCATCATCAGTTTCCACCCCTATCATTTGTTTTGCTATCTGTTTTGCAAGAAAAGTTTTCCCTGTTCCAGGAGCACCGGTCAATATAAGGTTGTATACTTTTTCGAGAAGAGACTTTTTCTCTTTTATATTGTTGACCATATTGTTATAATTATTTTCGTTTCTTTTAAGTAAATCCAATATTTTCCAAGGATATGTTGCAATATCCATAGGGTCACCATATTCTAGATTGGATTGGAACAGACTACATATTCCATGGCTTTTATGGAACAAAGTTCTCCCCCACGAAGGGATTTTTTCTGACACATATTTCCCCATTAACCTATACAAGTTGTCTAAACTTTCTTTATCGACAATTGTACATAACAATTTAGGTTGCAAGGCAGCTGCCAACCGGCACGTCGCGGCTTGCCTATTTTGCTTCGTATATCGATTAATAACTTTCGCTAATTGATCATACGCATCCCATTGAGGGTCATCTTGATTGTCTGCTATTTCCTTCAACAAAGGAAATATTTCGTCCCAATGATTCCTTAACTTCTCCTTTTCATCTCGAGTGAAATAACCTTGCTTCAGAGAAGTGACACATTGATTACTTGAACGTTCAAAAAATTCCCCAAAAACAGCCTTATCCCAATCTTCCCAACGCGTTTTAGTTTTCGCTTCTTGGATAAATAAAGGGACATATTGCTTATACCGTTGAGCCCAATCGTCATTACGATTTATCAGTTTGCAATAGTAAGCTAAAGGTTTTTTCATTTAGAAAATTTTTAAAGTTTACCATTGAAAATATGTTTCCTACCACACTTGGAATAATTATGTATTCGACAGATATAGAGGAAAGACTGTGGTAAGTTATGGGGAAAATCTCGAACCTGCAAGAAGAAAACGAAAATATTCGAGCAGATGCTTAAACTTAACGTATTTGTCCATATTCTTGATTCGGTAAATTGATTACATCCGTACAAATTTACAATTAATCTGTAGTAAAACTTTCAAAGAAATCTATCTGAACGAAGACACTATCAATCAGGGAGATGACACGACTCAGTACAATGGCGATATGAAGTAGTACCTATTAGTTGTAGGATGGGATTACTTTTAGACAAATGCTTCTTCTCGCTCCCCGACTTGAAGTGGAATTTTTGCACCTCAAAATTGTTTTTTACCTGACGGTCAGAAATCTTTCGAAATACCCACTTCTAGGACTGTTTGGCTACACTTGCCACAAAATTTTGTAAAATTACATTTGCTCGTTGACTCTGCCTGACTCTGCCGATACTTATTGGAACTATAGAAAATTATTTCTACTTTCGCGAAACGTTTGACACAAGACGCCCGGGTCTATCCGGTGCATATTTAACATAAAAAAGCTTT
>CAYXIX010000250.1:0-2055 GCA_964465405.1 uncultured Parabacteroides sp.
ATTAAGAATAAAGGCAAATTGGTAAAGGCATATCAGCTGGGAAGCGATAATGCCGTTATAAAAGAACTGATGAAGAATGGAAAGATCTGTGATCTTGGTGATGGCAGGTATGAAATCCATTCGCAGGAGGCGGTCAGCGGAGCCGTCGGCGGAGAGATAGCGATGGCCGGTGACTGGATCAAGCTGGACAGCACCGGCAGTCCGTATCCCAACGATAAGAGCTACTTTGAGGCGAACCACAGGCACATTGAAGGCGACACCTTCGAACAGATTCCGAAGCCTCTGCCGGCCTGGGATGCGAAGCTTGAGATGTGTCCCGAGGTGACGTTTCTGGCAGAAAAGAAAGGGTTGGTCATCGATAAGGCATCTTCGGAGCGGAGATATACAGCGCAGCTCTGGGGAACCACGGAGGCAGCCGCAGAAGACGCCATGCTCGTTTTCTACAGTATTTCTTATGATGATGTAGGCAATGTAACCGATTGCGACTGGAATTTCGTTGAGAGAAGCGAATTTGAAAGAACATACAGCGTGATCCGATAGGTTATTATCGGGAGGATTGTTTAATGAATACCGTCCTACATCCATATCATTGAAAATGGATGGGAATCGAGTCAATTTGTTTGGGCACCGTTGGATGAAGTAAATAAACAATCTACCCTTTAGTGCATCCCAGAGACATCGCATAGTTGATGTTATTGCATATTTAGATATTTGAAGAAAAACCCTTGGATAACCACCAAAACTATAGCATGAGTGAAGAGGTGTGATTCATGAAGAAGAAGTTATTTATCAGTTACAGCCATGAGGACATGAAAACGGTTAAACAATTTGCGCTTCAGCTTTCTTTGCGTGGGTTTGATCTGTGGATGGATGAAAAAAACATATCTTTTGGAGGAAACTATACCACTGCGATCTTACATGGGATTCATGAGGCTGACGTGTACCTTGTTTTTTTGTCAGAGAATTCAATTAAGTCACGTTGGGTGAATGCAGAAATTGATTTTGCATTAAGAGAAAAGATAGAAAGAAATAAACTGGTTATTGTTCCTGTACGATTGGATGATTCCGAAGTTCCCGTGGCATTATCCAATATTGATTATGTGGATGCACGCTTTTCTGTGATAGCAGCTGCTGATGAACTTGCAGAGAAATTTGGAGCAGCTGATGTGCGTAAAGAGGGGACAGATGACTTCTTTGATATTTTAAGTGTTGCTTTTGAAATATCAGAGAAAACCGATGTTGAGGTCGGCCCATTTAATGAAGGAATTACTATCTCTGACTTAGAAGAGAATCGCGACCAAATTCTTAAGAGACTTAGAAAGAAAGCTCATGGTATTTTAATGAATTTTGTTTCGGCTGCAGATTTTGATTTTCAATCTGCGTTACCTAAGTACAAAAATGGTATGTACGAGGAGAATGTTCAACGCATATCAGGAAGTACCAATGGCAGCATTTGTGAAGAGATACGAGTAGAAGCTGTTGTTTTTAATCCAAATGAGAAAAAGATTAAAAGGCTGTTAGATGAGAGAATTTCGATTCTCAACATTAACGCTATAACATTTGGTTTTTTAGTTCCGGTGAGTGAGCAGGAGACTCTTTTAGAGATTGGGAAAAAATGCCTCCATAGATTGCAGGAAGAATACATCATTCTTTCCTACGACAATAAGGAAGGAGCAAAAGTTGAGATAGGGGATGGGTTCTACCTCTCACTAATGCCATCTGAGAGTGTTCTGAAAGTCAGACTAAGCGCAAAATCTTATTGGAAATTTGAAGATCGTATGAAGGAGTTTTCCGTTATGGAATTTATGAAGAATTTGATTGATAATTAGATGCAAACCTTTCCGGTAACATTATAAAAGGGATGTGTATCTACAAAGGATATGCTGATCAAGCGTCTTCAAGGAGGATAAACAATAAAATGAAGGAAATCAACAGGATACATCCCCCTTACCGCGGGGACAGCCCGTATATATTTATTAGTTATTCTCACAAGGATTCGGACGTTGTATCTGACATAATTGGTCAATTACAAATGAAACAATATCGAATCTGGTA
>CAYXIX010000251.1:0-2052 GCA_964465405.1 uncultured Parabacteroides sp.
TAGAGCATCTGACTGTTAATCAGAGGGTCCTTGGTTCAAGTCCAAGAGGAAGAGCGAAACGGGCGAAAAGCCCGTTTTTTGTTATATGAAAATTACTACCTTTGCCGCATGGGAAAGAATAAATTAGCAAAGTTCGACGACATGGCGGGATTCCCCCATGTATTCCAATACCCATTTGCCGTACTTCAAGAAAAAGGGTTCGAATTAAAAGGGCATTGGAATGAAAGATTCTTTAAAAACGACCATCCGATCGTACTTGAACTGGGATGTGGAAAAGGAGAATACACAGTCGGTTTAGGTGAACTATTTCCGGACAAAAACTTCATCGGTGTCGACATCAAAGGAGCAAGAATGTGGAGCGGGGCCAAAGAATCCCTCGAAAAAGGGATGAAAAACGTTGCCTTTTTACGCACCAGTATCGAGCTGATTGCCCATTTCTTTGCACATGGAGAAGTATCCGAAATATGGCTGACTTTCCCAGACCCGCAAATGAAGAAGGTGAATAAACGACTTACATCCACACGCTTCATGCGGCTATACAGAGGGATTTTAGTAGAAAGAGGTCTCATCCACTTGAAAACAGACAGTAACTTTTTATATACCTATACCTGTGAAATGATAAAAGCCAACCATTATCCCGTTTTGGTTGCAACAAACGATTTGTATCATTCAAAGGAGGCAAACCCCATTTTGTCCATCCAGACCTATTACGAACAGCAATGGTTAGAGCGAGGGCTACATATAAAATATATCCAATTTATATGTGAAGAACGGGAACAACTCATCGAACCGGATGTCGAAATCGAATACGACTCTTATCGCAGTTTTAACCGTAGCAAGCGAAGTGCGTTAGCCACAGGGAAATAACGATATACAAACATTCCAAAATATGACAACTCTTTATCCTAAACTGATCACAGACGCCCTGTCGAAGGTCCGTTATCCCGGTACAGGCAAAGACTTGGTTTCGATGGGTATGGTGGAAGACAACATCCGCATCGAAGGGAACAAAGTAAGTTTTTCGCTCTTGTTCGAGAAGCCTAACGATCCATTCATCAAGTCTGTTGTCAAAGCAGCAGAAACAGCCATCCTCACCTACGTCGGCAGCGATGTAGATATAAAAGGCAACATCACCGTAAACAGCAAGCAGACAGCACGCCCCGAACCGGACAAACTGCTGCCCGAAGTAAAGAACATCATCGCCATCTCCTCCGGGAAAGGCGGCGTAGGCAAAAGTACCGTAGCCGCCAATTTGGCTGTAGCCTTAGCCTTGCAAGGTTATAAAGTCGGATTGCTGGACGCTGATATTTTCGGCCCCTCACTGCCTAAAATGTTCCATGTGGAAGAGGCTCGTCCTTATATGGTAGAAGTAGAAGGCCGCGAATTGATTGAGCCTGCTGTCAATTACGGAGTGAAGCTCCTCTCTATCGGCTTCTTTGTCAATAAAGAAGACGCTGTTTTATGGCGTGGGGCAATGGCGAGCAATGCGTTGAAGCAACTCATCGGCGACGCAAATTGGGGCGATTTGGATTATTTCTTGATTGATTTGCCGCCGGGAACGAGCGACATTCACCTAACAATGGTACAGACATTGGCCATCTCCGGAGCCATTGTCGTTACCACACCCCAAGAAGTCGCATTGGCCGATGCACGCAAAGGAATCAGTATGTTCACAGGCGAGAAAGTCAATGTCCCGGTATTGGGCCTGATTGAAAACATGGCATGGTTCACCCCTGCCGAACTGCCGGAAAACCGTTATTATCTTTTTGGCAAGGAAGGAGGCAAACGGTTAGCCGAAGAGCTGCACATCCCGCTGTTGGGACAAATCCCTATTGTACAAAGTATCTGCGAAGGTGGCGACAACGGTAAACCTGTCGCCCTCGACCCGAATACCATCACCGGCCGTGCTTTCCAAGAACTCGCAGAGAACATCGTCCAGCAGATTGACTACCGAAATACACACCTTGACCCAACACGGCGTGTAGAAGTCAGGAAAAATTGACACGGGACAATTGACAATTAGACTTCGCATTCGGTGAAGGAATAAAATTA
>CAYXIX010000252.1:0-2017 GCA_964465405.1 uncultured Parabacteroides sp.
GAATCGAACCCCCCTTTCAAGAATGAAAATCTTGCGTCCTAACCGATAGACGAACAGGCCATTGTCAAAAACGCTCTCTCTGAGCTTTTAAAGGATTTCCTCTCTCAATTGCGACTGCAAAGGTAGAGCTTCTCTTTAAACTGACAAAATATTTGAAAGGAAAAAGTTTCAATCGCTCCCCATTTAACATCTCTTTGAGCTTGCTTGTGGAGAGTCTCTAATTTTTTGTACCTTTGGATTGCAGAAAATGAAGCATAGATAAAACAATGTTGTGTAAAACGCGCGGAATCGTACTCCATACTTTGCCTTATAGCGATGCATATACTATTATATATATGTATACGGAAATGTTTGGGCGAGTCTCTTATTTGGTTGCCCGTAGCCGCGGCAAACGTTCATCTGTGTCAAAAGCGCTGTTTATGCCGCTTTCGGTGTTGGACATGGAGGTGGAACATCAGAACAAGCGCGATTTGCACCGAATCCGGGAGACGCGCGCCTGTTTTCCGCAAGCCGACCAGTTTGTCCATCCTCTAAAGAATGCGTTGGCGCTTTTCCTGTCGGAAGTCCTTTTCCGCGTGTTGCGTGAGACAGAGCCCGATCCGCCTCTTTTCCGTTATCTCTACGAATCGATTCGTATGCTGGAAGTGGCCGACAAGGGCGTGGCTAATTTCCATTTGGTTTTCCTGCTCCGTTTGTTGCACTATCTGGGGATTCGTCCGAATATGGATTCGTATGTGGCAGGGAGCTACTTTGACATGCTGAACGGCGTGTTTGTCGACCGTATCCCGATGCACCGTTCTTATCTGAACCTGCAAGAGAGTGTCGTTTTGGCCCGCCTTTTTAAAATGGACTTCGAAAATATGTCTTTATATACCTTTTCCCGGCACGAACGTGTATTCATCATCCGACGGATATTGGATTATTACCGCCTTCACCTGCCCGATTTCCCGGAAATCAAATCGTTGCCGATTTTGCAGAGTTTGTTTGATTGATTCATTGAAAAGTTTCATTTGTTTCATCCCGAGAAACGTTTGTTTCACTTGCAGGAAACTTCTGTTTCTTGCCGGGAAATTTTTGATTTCTTATGGAAGGCTAAAATTTATTCCTATAAATATTTGTTTGTTTAATGGATTGTTTCTATATTGCGCTCAAATTGTAAAAAAGTAGCCTATGATATAAGACAATTTGTAAGAGGACATATCAGTAACATATAAAACGTAAAGTTTGTTTTGAGGGAACTGAAAAACTTCCACAATTATTGTTTACACCCGCGAAATATGCTTGACGTTCACGCTATGCGTGGGCTGTACGGTGTATTTGGGTGTGAAAGGTTGTGGAAGGCCAGCAGTTCCTGATACAGATGAGAGTCCACGTTTTTTATGGGTCTTCCAATCTTTCCGATAGGGCTCTCGGTGTCCAGGCCGGTTAGCATTCTGGGTGGGTTTTATTTCTTTCGTTAGGAAACTATTATGTAAAGCCGTAAAATAAGACTGAAGGAATAGCATGAAAAAACATGACTTCGAACAAGGCAAGTGTGCGTTAAAATTGTTATTTGTTTCTATTACTAATTGAAATGTGCAATTATTTATTTTATGGCTAATCAATTTTTTACTTTATTTTTACACAGAAAAGAATAATACATGAAAAAAAAGCAAGTAATCCAGTGGATGGGAGTTCTTTGTCTTTTCGGTACAATGTCAGCGGAACCGCTAATAGCGGTTGAGTTACCGAAGGCTGGAAGCATGCTTCCAGCCGTGAGTCAACAAGGGGAATATATGTTGACAGGTAGTGTTACAGATGAATTTGGTGGCCCGGTTGTCGGGGCGAATGTGGTGATTAAGGGAACGACGAAAGGTGTCGTGACAGATATGGACGGAAAGTTTTCTATTCAAGTACCTGCTAATGCTGTGTTGGTGATTTCCTACATCGGTTATAATTCGATGGAAATCCCGGTAAACGGTCAAAAGAATTTGAATATAACGATGCAGGAAGATGCGGAGGCGTTGGACGAGATTGT
>CAYXIX010000253.1:0-1958 GCA_964465405.1 uncultured Parabacteroides sp.
CCAAAATCATTGTTCGTCATGACATCCGCAAGCGCTGGTACGATGATAACGGTATCCTGAATATCGGCGTGATCGATTTCCTGTTGGACGGATCGGTCATCTGAATGGGTACGGAAGAACCGCTTACCATGTTTGAATAATGCCGTTGCGGTAAGTGGTTTTAAATAAAACTTTCGTATAATGGGCTATATCATTTCATTCGAATTTTTGTGGTATCCAGTGGCGTAGATACGAAGTATTTTGCCAAATCAGACAAGGAGATGCTTCATAGCCTTGCTTTTTTTAGACGGACTTCAATAATGTGCGTATCACTAATCTGAAAGAGTTTTCTATCTCTTTCCTTGCAAGAGACCGCATTATTAAAATGCTGACGAGATATACGATTTTAAATGATACGGACAAGCTACTTATTGTGATGCTTCCCTATCAGGCCAAGCGCCGTGTTTTGCAGCCTGCGCTGTAAGAATAAGCACAATGTTTACAAGAGCAGGGCAAAAAAGGAGAACAAATGACAGAATGCGAGGTTTTTATGATATGAAATTATCCGAATTTATCGGTGAAACCACAGAATATGACAAGAAAGAACTGCTTGAGGAGCGTAAACCCAAAAGCTGGCTCAAGAGTGTGAGTGCTTTTGCGAATGGTCTTGGTGGTATTTTGTTTTTCGGCGTGTCCAATGATGAAATCCTCATCGGTTTGGATGACGCAAAAGCGGTGTTCGAAAAAATAAGTGAGACCATCAAAACAAAAATGGATCCAATTCCGCAGACAGTGTTGGAGATTCATGCAGAGGCGGGAAAAGAGTTTGTTGTTTTGAAAGTTCTCGGCGGGCAGGAAACTCCTTATTACTATGTGGGTGACGGCAGTCGAATTGCATATGTTCGCATTGGTAATGAGAGTGTTCCGGCAAGTGCCGCTGATTTAAAACGGCTTGTATTGCATGGAAGCAATACTTCCTTTGACAGCCTTTCCTCACGATATCCGTTTGAAGCACTCGCTTTTACAAAGCTCCGTTCCGTTTATCGGATGAGAACAGGCACAGAGCTAACAGATTCCGATTTTGTTTCCTTTGATCTGGTCGATGAAAATAATATGTTGACCAATGCAGGCGTTCTGTTGGCAGATGAGTCTCCGATACGGCACTCCCGCCTTTTCTGTACCCGTTGGTATGGTTTGGATAAAGCGTCCGGCATTATGGAGGCGCTTGACGACAAAGAATTCAGCGGCTCATTAGTATCACTTCTGCAAAACGGCACAGAGTTTGTGAAAAACAACACTAAAAAACGTTGGAAAAAGACAGGAAACGGACGGGTGGAAATGCCTGAATACCCTGAACAAGCAGTACATGAAGTTATTGTTAACGCACTATATGGAGATTGGAAGTGAAGTACACATTGATATTTTTGATGACCGTATGGAGGTATATTCGCCCGGAGGAATGTTCGATGGTTCTATCGTGCAAAATCCGGATACTGACAACGTTGCTTCTAAACGACGCAACCCTGTAATTGCGGATATTTTCAGCCGTATGCGCTTTATGGAGCATCGTGAAAGCGGCTTTAAAAAAATCAAAGCAGCCTACCGTAATGCGGTAAATTATCGTCCGGAAGTTGAGCCGAAATTCAGATCAACGCCCACATCATTTTTTGTTACGCTCTATAATTTGAATTACAACATTCCTGTCGAAAAAGTGTAAGTCACCCCTCAAAAGGTGTCACTTGATGGAGAAAAGGTGTTAATTACTCCATCAAACCTGTCAATTGGGGATTTGATTGACAGGTTGAACTCAAAAAAACACAAAGGAAAAAGCAAAAAAGTTATTCGCATTTATGAACTTTGATGGTGCATTTGGTCGTAAAGATATTATGGAAATCACGGATGTTTCCATAACTACTGCGGGCAATCTCTTAAATATTCTAAAAAACGCAGGATTGATAGAGCCTGTTAGCGGACATGGT
>CAYXIX010000254.1:0-1932 GCA_964465405.1 uncultured Parabacteroides sp.
CTTTTTTCAGAGATGAAAAGGAATTAAATTCCCAGTGAAGCCTTGACGGCTTCGATTTTTTCTGCTGCCGCTTTGTCTGCATCCGGCAGTTCAGCAAGGCAGTTTACCTTAGCGTGAACTTCGATGTAGAATTTGATTTTGGGCTCTGTCCCCGATGGGCGGATTGAAACTTTGGTCCCGTCCTCCGTGAAATATTGCAAGACGTTCGATGTTGTCGGCATGTCGAGCGTCAAAGTCTCGTTAATTAAATAGTCAAATCCTTTAAGCGAAGCATAATCATGGAAAAGCGTGACCTTTGAGCCTGCGATTTCTTTGAGCGGATTGGCACGGAAAGCCTTCATCATTGCGTCAATCTTCTCGGCACCGCTTTTCCCTTTTTCAACAATTGAAATTCCCTTTTCTTTGGAGAAACCATATTGGACGTAGATCTTCCGAAGCAATTGGTAGAGCGTGAGTCCTTGATCTTTTGCCCAAGCCGTGATTTCTGCCAGCATGGCACAGGCTGAAACGGCATCTTTGTCACGGACAAAGTCTTCGCACAGGAAACCACAGCTTTCTTCACCGCCGCCGATGTATGCTTTCTTACCCTCGTTCTTCCGCATGATATCTGCAATCCATTTGAAACCAGTGTACACGTCATACAGCTCGACACCGTTCTTCTCTGCGATTGTACGGATCAATTCGGTCGTGACGATGGTTTTGACAATATATTCCTTGCCTTTGATGCGTCCTAATTCTTTCCAGCGGGTAATCAGATAATAAACAAACAAGGTGGCTGTTTGGTTTCCGTTCAGTAACACCCATTCCCCTTCGTCGTTCTTGACCGCTGCACCTACACGGTCTGCGTCCGGGTCGGAAGCCAAGACCAATTCTGCATCGGTCTCTTTGGCCTTTGCAACAGCCAATGCCAATGCAGCCGGTTCTTCCGGATTGGGAGAAACGACGGTAGGGAAATCACCGCTCACCACATCCTGTTCCGGCACGTGGATGATATGGGTGAAGCCAAATGCTTTTAAAGTGGGAGGAATAACGGTGACACCGGTTCCATGTATCGGTGTATAAACGATTTTCATGTCGTGATGACGGGCAATTGCTTCTGGTGAAAGCGAAATCGTTGTCAGGTCATGAATGTATTGTTTGTCAATATCTTTACCAATGATTTCAATCAGGGATTTGTCCCCTTTAAATTTAATATCACTTGCGTTGCGGATTTTATTTACTTCCGCAATCGTGTTTTTGTCGTGTGGAGCAATCATTTGGGCGCCATCGTCCCAATAGGCTTTGTAGCCGTTATATTCTTTCGGATTATGTGACGCAGTTAGGATAATGCCGCTTTGGCAACCCAGCTTGCGGATGGCGTATGACATCTCGGGCGTCGGGCGGAGATTTTCGAACAAGTAAACCTTGATGCCGTTGGCAGAGAAAATATCGGCCGAGATTTCGGCAAACTTGCGGCTGTTGTTTCGGCAATCATGTCCGATAACCACTTTGATTTGTTCTAAATCGGCAAATTCTTGTTTCAGGTAATTCGACAAACCTTGCGTGGCTGTGCCGACCGTATAAATGTTCATCCTGTTCGAACCGACACCCATGATACCTCTTAGACCTCCCGTTCCGAATTCCAAATCCTTGTAGAATGATTCGATCAACTCTGTCGGGTCTTCGTTGTCCAATAAATCTTGAACTTGCGCACGTGTTTCAGCGTCATAACTTGGGGTAAGCCAACTTTGCGCTTTATTTCTTACCTTTTCTAACAGTTCATTGTTTTCCATAACCTATACTATATCTCTTGCTTGTAGTTTAAAGAAATCCTGATTTTTTTAAGTGAACAAATGTACATAAAAAACTTGAATAGCAAGCAAGCCGGATAAAATCAAAAAAAGAGTTGACTGATGATTACAAACAAAAGTCCCGAAAGCGCGTGTGCTTTTT
>CAYXIX010000255.1:0-1851 GCA_964465405.1 uncultured Parabacteroides sp.
GCAAGCCTGTCTGCATACGATGCTGCACCAGGCTCTATTCTTTCACGATAATCCTCATCAAGAGAAATAAGCGTGATACCATATTCATTTTCGTTGTACAAGTCCTTCAGTTCAATCGGCAGTAGTCCTTTTGTCAGGACGCAACATTTTATATGCTCTTCATTCAATTTTCGTATAGCAGCAAGGCTCATCTCCTGGATTTCTGGATAACCGTACATAAACGGATCAGTCGTAAAGCAAAGTTGTACAGATTGTATTTTTTCTTTCAATCTGGGTATCTCTCTATCAAGCAATTCAAGCGTGTTAGATACAAGAAACGGACGGCACCACTCTTCATACGTCTTGACCTGACCGAATCGCTTTTTGAGCAAAAAGGCATAGCACGGATATTTACATCCATGCGAACAACCGAGTACATGATTCATCGTGTAATCTCCATACTCGACTCCCGTTTGATAGAGCATACTCTTTCTTTCTATGTATCCTGCCACTTTCATCATTTCACCCACTTTACTGATACAGTCTTACCGCGCCCTTCTGTCATAAAGGTCGATGGCTTTCCTTTTTCCGTTATACTCGGACTTCGCATAACCTCAAGTTGCTTTTCCTTCTCTAACTTCTTCAAAACCTTAGCAATATCTCCAGTTTTGCATATTGCACCATATTTCATGAAGAATACCGCCTGTGCCTCTGTAAGTGAGATCCAACCGTAACATTGAGAAAAATGTTCTATGACATACTCGGTTATTTTTGTTTCATCAATAATCTGATTATTAAAGGTCTCTTGGAACAAAGTCAATTGCCCGCTGTTTTGAATGTTCTTTAAAAGTTCCCAGCGATTGCAAATATTGTCCGCCATCAAAACACATCCATCGGGATGGTTTGTCGCATGAATCATGCGATATTTGGGATGTTGGTTCTGCTGGATACGGATTGGCATATTCAAAACGTATTTATAGCTCTCACTCAAACGCTGGCAGTATTGCTCCGAGAAATACTCCTCAGCCTTATATCCATCAATCTCACCGCTTTTATATCGTGCGATGATTCCTTTCCAGTAGTCTCCTCCGGCTATACGGTTCAGGGCTTCTATTGATTTATCTGTTGCATCCAAAATGGTTGGATCATACTCAACAAGGTCATCAAAAAATCCGCTGTCATCAACTTTGAACTTAGTGCCCATAACATTGCAGGCTTCTCTTATAAAACCGAACGAGTTCATGTTAATTAGAAGTTCAATTGTGTTAAACTGTCCATTGGCAAAAGAATCAAATTTCGTACAATCCAACGCTTTTATTCCATATGGATCAATGTACAAAAATACATTGCACCCTGTTTTTGACTTTAATAAATCTTCAATGGTATCCTCGTATGCTCCAGAAACGATTTTTACTCCTTTATAGGCACTCAAATTTGTCTCCAGATCAGAGGCATAGTTTAAATCTATAAATGCTGCTCCTATCCGTGCATTGCCACCCAGCTTCGTAGCAGCAAGCCCCTGCTTAAAAATATCGAGCGCAATAAGAGGTGAACCCGGATTGCCATCATCAAATTTACCTTTGCCAGCAAAACAATCCACATATGCTAAAGGTTTACGTGTATATAAAATCTTAGCTACATAGGGCTTCAAGTAGCATCCAAGTAGCTCGTCTTTGACCTTAGACCACGGTTTCTTTTCTACGAAAAAATCATCATTCTTCTTTGCCATGTATGTTCACCTCTTCCTGCCAAACCTAAAATGGAAAACTATCTGTATCAAAAGGAAGATCTTCATCTTCCTGCGTATCTTGTGCAGCCTGAACTTCCGTATAAGGCTTCAGCAGTTTTTCCTTCAATAGAGTCGTCGGCTGG
>CAYXIX010000256.1:0-1842 GCA_964465405.1 uncultured Parabacteroides sp.
ACATCTCCCGGCCTTACCCAGTATTCATTGATTAATCTCGAATAGCTTCCCTTCGGGATTCCCCATTCTTTTACACCATAATTAGGGTTTTCCCATCGTCTTCCTATAATGCCAAACAACAACTGCAGACTGCCGCCCAAATGGACTGCCTTTTTCCCTTTTCGCTTCACATGGGCTGCAAGAGGGAAACCGTATGCGCCACAACCTATCAAGGCTATGTCGTAGTCGCATTGGTCAATCTCATGTTTCATCCAGTCCAAGGCCTGAAACCAGTCGGCAAATCCATTGGATTCTCCACCAAGGCTTTGCACGGCCTGGATGGTCTGAAGTTGGAACTCTGGCAATACGTCCTTATTGTCAAATAGTCTGTGCCTGTTCTCTTGATATTGTTTTTCTATGACAGGTGCAAAAGGGTGAACTACAAGTACACGCTTTCCACACAGTGCTCTTGTCCAAGGTTCTTCTGCCCAAAATGGTTCAAGCAACCGCAGGTGTACGTATTTTGCTTGTTTTATATAGTCGGCTACTATGTATTCATTATTTATCCAACTGCCAAGCAAATCGAGCTGTTTTATGTCATCCATCATCAAGTCACCAAAGCGTTGCATATTTTCCTTGGTCGGAGGGAAAAAACCGCTCCACTGCTGCATCTGGTTCATGATGTTTTTATTCCACCACCATTCAGGCTGTTCTCCTTTAATGTACTTCCATATAGATCGATGCGGTGAATTTACGCCCAAGTAATTTACTAAAGCAGCAAACTCAGTGCTTCCGAAACGTGCAATCATGCAAGGCTTGTCTTGAGCCAGGAATTCATAGATCATATCTGAAGCCTTATCAGGATTGTTCTCATAGGACAATAGAGAAAATTTATAAGATCCCACAAGCCTTGCATACAAGCTATGAAATATTTTCAGCAAGATTATTGATGTAGGTTTCATATTTTTAAATATCTGTTTCTCCTATCCACTCATCAGGATAAAAATCATTTTTTTTATCACTGACCGGATACAAGACTATTTTGTCGGGATTGTCATTCAACCACGCTGCCCACCAACTGAAAGAACTGTTGGCCATGATAATATGTTTGCACGATTTCATTATAAAGAAGTCATCCAACGTGGCATTATTGGAACTGCATTTGACAAATTCAAGTTTTCTGTGAGAACTTGGTTCGAGCATGGATTTGGCAAATTCCAAGTCATCTGAAAAAACAAAGTAAATAATATTATCACTTTTAAGTTTTTCCTCTATGAACTTAATGGAATTGTGATAATAGTCCGAATCCAAACAAATACCCAATTTCACATAATCCCCCCTGCGAATATGTATTGCAACACTATTGCATCGTTGAACCTGCATTATATATTGTTTGCTATCTTCCGACAAAGCATATTTGGGAGTAAACATCTGTAATAGTTCTTTCCTGTATGCCTTGAAGTATTTTTCAGTTTGCCAGTAGCCGAAGAGATAGGTATTGTCCTTTATTTCATTAAAATTGGGGTCGTAAAAGTACGGCTTCCTTTCATGATAGAAACCATACTTCAGTTTAATCATGCCATGAAAGAATCGTCTTGCCAATACTTTCAATGGATAAAATTTCAAACAGCGTGTAGAAAAACACTTATCATAAACAATGTTTAGCTTGTCAAGTTCATATTCTCTAAATGTATTCGTGTCCAAATAAGAGATGTCAAGCATCAATTCCGCGTCTAACCTCTTGGCAAGTGCATAAGCTGTGGCATACATAAACATTTGATTGCCAAAACCGTCACTTATTTTAGTGATTATCATGTGTAGTATCTGTTTAAATCTAAAATCATTTGATTATTCGATGAAAGC
>CAYXIX010000257.1:0-1839 GCA_964465405.1 uncultured Parabacteroides sp.
GGTCATCTAAACGCCGAAGCAATTGTTCTTCCGGAGAAGGATAGCTTCTATCATAGTCATCTTCCAATAGTAGTGTAAGGTACGCAGAAAAATATTTCATTTTACTTCAACCTTTCTTTATGTCGCGCGCCTATAACCGTACTTCGGCTGCGATGGAAAAAGTTTTTATGATTTTAGAAGCGTGATCAAAGCAATCCTTTTTTCTGAAAATTCTTAAACATCAACGATAACAAATAACAAAAAGAATAACAGAAAACAGTATCGTCAAACAGCAACATACGTTCATATGTTTTTCGGCTTGATTATCGCCCTAAAATCAACGGAAAGCGTTGTTAATTTGAAACTACTGAATCATCAACTAAGAGCGGATACGTAGAATTGACCAAATCCAGCTGAAGTTGTGCACGGTCGAGTTCTTTCTTGAATTTATAATAATCTCTCTCGACTTGGTCGATATCGTAGTTTGTATATCGATAGTCAATGATTGAATTGCCGCGTCCGTATCCCGAAGCACTTTCGCGGGTTTTAGGCAGCTTATTCATCATCTGCCAAAGCTTATCGCATCGCTTAGTGAGTTGAGGAATGAGAACAAGAACCTGATCTACTGTCATATCCATCTCCGGCACGATTGTGGTGGTGTTAAAGATGTTGATAGCGTGTTTAATAGAACGAATCTTTGACTCAAGTTCCTCAATCTTCTTGCCGGTTTCAATGTAATCGTATTTTGGACGGACTGTTTCCGGGTCTTCCCCTAAAGCGGCAAGAAAATCTTTGCTCTGTTCTTCTTTCCGAAGAACGGAAGAAAGTTCCTCGTTAAGTTTCTTGAGAATCTTTGCGGCTTCTGCCGATGTCAACTGTGCCATAGTGCTTTACCTTTCTTATTTATAATATTTATCTATGTCTTTTATTGCATCCTTAACAGTTCCTTGGGATATTCGATTGCTCAAAAACAACTTCCCTTTATGATACTCAGAGGGTTTGTCATTTCCCATGGGGTTCCTCCTTCATCAGGCACAAGGACAATAATCTGTCTGTCTGGTTTCTTATTAAGCATCTTTTTTTTAGCCTTCTCCGGTTCAGAGAAATATTCCCAAAAATCTCTAATTATTATTGGTTTTTTCACATAATGCATATCGCGGATTTTTTCAAAGCCATCCCATAGTTCGAGTGCTTTCAAATGACACATAAAAACAAAAATCATTTCATTGTCTTTTGAAAGCTCAACTTGTTTTTCGCTATTGTCTGTGTTGCAAATCACCTCAAACGTTCCGTCGCCCTGTAAAACGACAACTTGCTTTTTTTCTTCATCTAACACTTCATATGTTGAATTTTTGATGTAACCTCTCAGCCATTTCTTGAAGGTTCGTGTTTTTGAAAACCCCTTGGTTCGCGTTACCAAAGAAATCGGTGAAAAAAACCGTTCCTCGTCGAGGTAGTTTCGTAATCTGTCTTTAATAGAAGGATTCAGCCCAGTAATAAAAATGAGGTCATCTTCCTCCATACAATGCGATAGTTCATAAATGTACCTCTTGGTAATATCTTTTCCGCTTATATCACGGACAAGGAATTGCACATCGTTTGTGGCTTTATTTGGTCCGATTCGTACCGTAAATATTTCCTCGCCGCATGATACAGTAACAACGATCAATGTATCGTTATATATCCAGGGTGGAGGTATTGATTGTTTGGGAGTTACACTCAACACTCGGGAAATAATCAAGAAAACTTCTTCAATGAAATACGTCCGCAATATATTTGTTTGATCATTCAAAACCACATCCAAATGAGAGATACGGCCAAAATGGTTAATAATTATCTGCTTAATAACCATGGTTGTCT
>CAYXIX010000258.1:0-1837 GCA_964465405.1 uncultured Parabacteroides sp.
AAAATAAATTCCACACCTGAAGTAGGAAGGGTAGAATTTACTTTTGCAATCGGCGATTTTAATCAAACTTTAATCAAATTGTAAATTTAACTGTACTTTCAATAGGGACGCTGGTATAATGCCTCGTGTATGAAAATGAAAGGAGCCCAGCTATGAAAAAGAAACTATTTTGGGCGGTTTTGCTTTGTCTCACGTTGACTTTTAGCCTTACCGCTTGCGGCACTAGCGATAGCGACGCCGTGTCGGAATCCTCGCAGACCGAAAGCGTCTCCGAAACATCGGAGGAAAGCGACTCCGTTTCCGAGTCTGAGGTTGAGGAGGAAATCGAAGAAACTGAAGAAATATCCGAATCCTCGGAGGAGGAAGAGACAATCGAGACATCCGAAACGTCTTCTTCGGCGAGCAGCTCAGGGGTTGATATCTCTGGTGCGATCGACGGCAGCACGACCACCGACGAATCCGCAGTCCCGCTCGGGCAGTGGGCTGCCGCCACCATGTATGCTACTGCAGACAGTGCTTATCACACCGTATATGTTCGTATGACAAAGGTTACCGCATATTCGGAAGATGAGGCTTATATTCAGGATGCGATCGACTTGCACAACGCAAACGCTTCTGAATGGTACCAGATCGATCTCGAGGACTATACATTGCCGGACGATGTCGAATGGTATTTGCTTGACTACGAAGTTTATGTGCCCGAGGATTTCCCGTCGTCGTATGACGACGGCAGCATCATTGAGCCATCATTGGATCCTAGAGCAACCAACATCGGGGGTGGAGGCATACCCTCAAACGACGGCGCGTCGACTTATATTGGTTTGGGCAGTTACAGAGAAGACCTTGAAGTTTACGCGGATGAGACGTTTTTGATCGGAAACACCTATGCTTTCAAGGTGATTTACGCAATGGTCACGGGATATCAGGATTACACATTCTATATCATGTCCTATCCCGACGGAACCACATCATCCACGGGTGAATCGTATTACGTGTACTTTGCGAACCAGTAACCACATAAAGTCATTGAAAGAAAACAAAAAGATATAAACATATAGGCATTAAATACAGCACGGACACTTCGCCATGAGGTGTTCCGTGCTTTTCCCTTTTCCCTAATTGGTATTTTGTGATAGACATATTTGGGAGAAGTTGCCAACGACACTCCCCCTTATTTCATTTATCGCGGTAGTGCGAACCGCATTGAACAATCTTTATTATATTGTTTTCTATGCGGTAAACAATTCGGTTTGCATCATCTATGCGTCTGCTCCAGTATGCTGACAAGTCGCCGTTTAGTCTTTCAGGCTTGCCGATTCCCTCATATCCGTTGCGGTCAATGTCTTTGAGTAATTGCAAAATGCGTTTAAGGGTTTTTCTGTCTTGCTTTGTCCAATATTCAAAATCCTCCCATGCTTCATCTGTCCACGCTTTAATCATCTAAATTTACCTCGTGTACAGTACCGCCGGTGGCTTCCATTTGCGTAATAGATTTTCTAAGCCTTGCCATGTTTTCATCTGAATAGAATGGATCTACAGAAATTTCAAAGGGTATTCTTTTTTCACGGGTCATTTTTTTTGCAAGCATTGTAATGGCCGTTGTCATGGATAGGCCTAAGTCATTGCATACGCTATCAAAATCTTTCTTTAAGGTGTCGTCCATTCGTACACTTACTGTAGTTTGTGCCATAGTATACACACTCCTTTTTGCTTATATCATAATACGTTGTTTTGACAACGTCAATACATTGTGTGAAATAAGCGGCAGGCAAAAGGAGGATAGGTGGATTGAAAAAGTAAATTTCACTTTGTAAGATTAAATTCTATTTCTTTAGAC
>CAYXIX010000259.1:0-1835 GCA_964465405.1 uncultured Parabacteroides sp.
CCGTTTTAGAGCAGGTCGGCAACTTTTTCCAGTCGCATGGAGTGAGAACCTTTTATTAGTATGATATATCCTTTCAGCGGTTCCTCGCGTAAGGCTTCCAGCAATGTTTCCGTTGTGGGATAAGTCGTGAAAGCATTTCCCGCAGCTTTCCGGAAATGGTTGCCGCAAAGGCATACGCGGTCGAATTGAGATTGCTGTAACAGCCGGACAATTTCTTCATGCAACCGACCGCTTTCTGTACCTAATTCAAACATATCTCCTAAAATCACCGCTTTAGGAACATCCGGAAGCGAAGCGAAATTGGCCAGTGCCTCTTTCATGCTGGTCGGATTCGCATTGTAGGCGTCGATAATCAATGTGTTATCGGCGGTTTGTTTGAGTTGCGAGCGGTTGTTGGTCGGTTCATAGGCAGCGATGGCACAGCTGATGCGCTCTGCCGGAATCTTGAAATAACAGCCGACAGCGACGGCGGCCAAAACGTTTTTTATATTGTAGCTTCCAATCAGATGCGTCTCGACAGTATGCAGTTTCCCCTGTTGCCGCCATTCAAACGTCAGGTTGGGATTGCAAGTTACCACTTTTCCCCAAGCGAAGGTGTCCGCTGTGGAGCCGTATGTTATCTGCCGGATGCCTCGTGCCTGTTCCGTCAGAATCGGGTTGTCTTCGTCGATGAAGATTGTGCCGTCGATGTGGCGGATATAGTCATATAGTTCACATTTGGTCTTGACAATGTTTGCAAACGAGCCGAAACCTTCCAGATGTGCCTGCCCGACGTTGGTGATCAGGCCGTAGTTCGGGTGGACGATGTCTACCAGTTCTTTGATGTCTCCCGGATGGCTTGCTCCCATCTCGATGACCGCCATCTCATGCTCGTGGTTCAGGCGGAGCAAAGTGAGGGGGACACCAATCTGGTTGTTGAAGTTCCCTTCCGTGTAAAGCAGGTTGTATTTGGTAGACAAGACGGCGGCCAAGAGCTCTTTGGTTGTTGTCTTTCCATTCGTACCGGTGATGGCAATAATCGGGCAATTGATTACTTTCCGATGGTGGTGTGCCAATTGCTGCAACGTTTCGAGCACGTTGTCGACTACCACCGTGCGTTCGTCCGCATAATAATCCGCATTGTCGATGATTGCATAACTGCATCCCGTCTCCAACGCCTGTTTGGCAAAACGGTTTCCGTCGAATTTCTCCCCTTTCAAGGCGAAGAATATCGAGTCGTTGGGACAGTTGCGGCTATCCGTCGTGATTACCGGATGGTGGATAAACAGTTCATATAATCCAGAAATGGTCATGTTCGTTTTCTTTATTATTCAACGAGGAGTTATCGGGCACAAAAGTAGCGATTTAATGTATTTACCGCTATCTTTCCTTGTCATAATATCATTTTACTCGACCGCTGAGTAAACAATGGTCGAGTAATACAAATGGATTTTATCGGACAGCAACATTTCATTATGACTGAATTTTTGCCATTAATCGTGGAAACTGATTTACAATTGCTGCAATGCTTCCCAATCAATTTCCGGTTCTTTGCTGCGCGCCCATTGGTTGTCGAAGAAGATCTTACGTGACAAATATCCTTGTTCCGGGTTGAAATTCTCAAGGAAGCTATGCGGATGTTTATACCATGTACTGGTCTGGGAACGTAAGAAACTTGCAATTATAGTCAAAAGTAAGTGAAATGCGAAAAATCGTTCAAAAGATACTATCTTTGCAATATGGAAATGCTACTGTCAAGTTAGAAGTGCGAGGTTGCACTTCTAACTTGACAGACAGTAGCGTGTGTCGAGCCTAAAAAGAATAAAGAAAAACGTTTGGCAATGAGGCAATTGTTG
>CAYXIX010000260.1:0-1794 GCA_964465405.1 uncultured Parabacteroides sp.
CTCTATAACCCGGATCGATTGAAAAGAACAATTCTCCAAATATTTTAGAGATCTCCCCGCGATTAATCTCATCAATGATAAATACATAATTTTTTCGCTCAACTTTATTGGCTGTTACATTGGCCGTAACATCCCCGTATGTTTTATACAGATGGTGTAAAACAGCCCAATACCATGTCGAATTACAGCCACCTATAACACTTCGTATGCTTTGATGTATATTCTTAAGATTTTCCAAATCCTCTGCTGTTTTATATTCCGCAGCCAAACTCTTTAAACGGGAAAGTGATACGCAATTGACGCTTGGTTCCCCATCAACACGGCGTTTAAAGTAAATAGTCTTACTATCCGACACTCCTGCTATAACAGCTGTGTTCTTTTTTGATTTTAAACAAAGTTCCTCGATTTCACCGCTTTGAATCGCATCTATCAGCTGGTTATATTTATCTTCTATCTGCTGTTCAAGCGACAGAGACTTATCATCTTTTTTACTGTCTTCCAGATTTTTTCGAGCTTTTTCGCAGAACTCTTTGAATACACCATTTTTCAATTCAAAACCGATATTTCCAGACGCATCAGGGGGCGTGGGACGTAGCCCCTCCACAAAATCGGTATAATCATACGAGGGATGAAATTGTACAAAGGCAAACTGCTCGCTTTTATCTAAATCATCATCAGTTTCCACCCCTATCATTTGTTTTGCTATCTGTTTTGCAAGAAAAGTTTTCCCTGTTCCAGGAGCACCGGTCAATATAAGGTTGTATACTTTTTCGAGAAGAGACTTTTTCTCTTTTATATTGTTGACCATATTGTTATAATTATTTTCGTTTCTTTTAAGTAAATCCAATATTTTCCAAGGATATGTTGCAATATCCATAGGGTCACCATATTCTAGATTGGATTGGAACAGACTACATATTCCATGGCTTTTATGGAACAAAGTTCTCCCCCACGAAGGGATTTTTTCTGACACATATTTCCCCATTAACCTATACAAGTTGTCTAAACTTTCTTTATCGACAATTGTACATAACAATTTAGGTTGCAAGGCAGCTGCCAACCGGCACGTCGCGGCTTGCCTATTTTGCTTCGTATATCGATTAATAACTTTCGCTAATTGATCATACGCATCCCATTGAGGGTCATCTTGATTGTCTGCTATTTCCTTCAACAAAGGAAATATTTCGTCCCAATGATTCCTTAACTTCTCCTTTTCATCTCGAGTGAAATAACCTTGCTTCAGAGAAGTGACACATTGATTACTTGAACGTTCAAAAAATTCCCCAAAAACAGCCTTATCCCAATCTTCCCAACGCGTTTTAGTTTTCGCTTCTTGGATAAATAAAGGGACATATTGCTTATACCGTTGAGCCCAATCGTCATTACGATTTATCAGTTTGCAATAGTAAGCTAAAGGTTTTTTCATTTAGAAAATTTTTAAAGTTTACCATTGAAAATATGTTTCCTACCACACTTGGAATAATTATGTATTCGACAGATATAGAGGAAAGACTGTGGTAAGTTATGGGGAAAATCTCGAACCTGCAAGAAGAAAACGAAAATATTCGAGCAGATGCTTAAACTTAACGTATTTGTCCATATTCTTGATTCGGTGAATTGATTACATCCCGATAAAGTTACAAACTTTCAACCGACAAGAGTACTGTTCATTAAAACCGGCACGTGTTACACCAAGGGCACAACGCAGGGGTAGGTCGGGAAGGTGTTCATTGACTGCATTCACTCAAGAGCCACAGTAAGTGTAGCAACGGCACCTCCTGTAAGGCATACTTC
>CAYXIX010000261.1:0-1757 GCA_964465405.1 uncultured Parabacteroides sp.
TTTTTACATTACCTTTGCCGCCGCAATGGGAAACTATCAGCTCATCACGATATTAGGACCGACAGCCTCAGGGAAAACAACTTTTGCGGCTGCACTCGCGGAAAGGTTGGACACGGAAATCATCAGTGCCGACTCCCGACAAGTATACCGTTCGATGGACATCGGAACCGGGAAAGACCTGACAGACTATTTCGTAAACGGAAAGACAATCCCTTACCACTTGATTGATATCTGCGAGCCCGGAGACAAATACAATGTATTCAAATATCAACATGATTTTTATCGCTGTTATGACAAACTTCGGGAAAAGGGGAAGTTACCTATTTTATGCGGCGGGACCGGCATGTACATCGAGGCCGTTCTAAAAGGTTACAAACTGCTGGATGTCCCACAAAACCCGGCATTACGCGAATCTTTAAAAAATAAATCGCTGACAGAACTGGAACAAATTTTAGCAAGTTACAAAACCCTGCACAATAAAACAGACGTCGATACTGCCCAACGCGCCATCAGAGCCATCGAAATCGAAGAATACTATAAACATGAGGCGCCCAATAGCAACGAATACAATCCGCTTAACAGTCTAATCATAGGGATTAATATCAACCGTGACCTTCGACGAGAAAAAATCTCCCGACGTTTACACCTTCGGTTAGAAGAAGGCATGGTAGACGAAGTTCGCCGACTACTCGATTCCGGCATAAAACCTGAAGATTTGATTTATTATGGATTGGAATACAAATTCCTTACACTATATATCATCGGCCAGTTATCATACAACGATATGGTTTCCCAACTCGAAATAGCCATCCATCAATTTGCCAAACGACAAATGACTTGGTTTCGCGGCATGGAACGGCGAGGAAACATCATTCATTGGATGGATGCCACTTGCCCGACGGAACAAAAAATTGAAAAAACGTTAGAACTGTTGGAGGCTACCCGAGCCGGCTAATCTTTTTTAATTTCTCTTCATCTATGAGCCGGATTTTCCGCCCGTCGATTGCGATAATCCGCTCTGCGACGAACATCGACAAAGTACGGATGGCATTGGAAGTGGTCATATTAGACAAATTGGCCAAATCTTCCCGAGACAAATAGATACTCAACGTTGCCCCATCTTCTTCCAATCCATAACTTTCTTTCAAAAACAGCAACGACTCTGCCAACCGCCCCCGAATATGTTTTTGCGTCAGAGTTACCGTACGGGAATCGGCAATTCCCAAATCAAGTGAAAGTTGCCGAATAAAAAACATGGCAAGATTCACGTTCTTCATCAAGAGATCCGTCACAACATTCATCGGAATCATACAAACTGTGGAAGCTTCAAAAGCAGAAGCATTGGTCAGATAGTTTTCTTTTGCAAAATAAGCCCGATAACCGAAATACTGCACAGGCTTAATCATCCGGATAATTTGGCTTCGCCCTCCCACCCCTTCTTTAAAGATTTTAACCTTGCCTTTCAACAGACACATCATCTCTTTCGGCTCATCTCCTTCGCAATAAATCAACCCATTCCGCCTGAAATATTGAATTGTTGAATGATTGCGAAGCACTGTCCGTTCCCTTTCGTTCAGAACTCTCCATACTTCTGCCAAACTGGCCGAAAGGTCCACATCATCTTTTTTCTGCTGCTTAACCACGACTGTTATATAACATACTTTTCAAGCACAAAAGTAATATTTTTCTTTTAATAATAGAATATCTTTATTATGTTTATATGTTTCTGCGCCCAAGATTCTGCAATCTTTTACACC
>CAYXIX010000262.1:0-1650 GCA_964465405.1 uncultured Parabacteroides sp.
CTGGATGGACTCCTTCAGGACGATGCTTAACCGGTTTGAGACCTCTGCTTTCAACTGAATCTTGGAATTACATAACCTTCACAGTCTTGCAGCCAAAGAAATTTTTACGAAAACAAAAAGTTTAAATCACTTCAATATTGCATTTGCTGTTGGACTCTGCCTTTTTCTCTGTACCTTTGTCGTTAACATAAAAAACGATAAGCAGATATGAAAAAGGGATTATTCGGTTTAGGAATTGCGCTTGGGTTGACTTTTGTAATTGGTTGCCTGCCGCAGAAAGAGGAGTGGGAATTGGTCTGGGAAGAAAATTTTGACCAGATGGAGCATTTTGATGAGGCATCGTGGAGCAAGATTCCGCGCGGAACGTCACCATGGAACAAGTATATGTCTGACGTCGACTCGTGTTATGCGATGGAGAATGGCAACTTGGTGTTGCGAGGCCTTATCAATTATAATTTGCAGGCTGACACAGCGTCTTATATCACAGGCGGTGTCTACACGAAAGGAAAGGTGGGATTTTCGAATGGGCGGATAGACATCCGTGCCAAGCTGTATGGGGCAAAAGGTGCATGGCCTGCGTTTTGGTTGTTGCCGGAGAACGAAGAATGGCCCGACGGAGGCGAAATCGACATCATGGAACGGCTGAACAATGACTCGATTGCCTACCAGACAGTCCATTCAGCATATACGTATAACTTGGGTATCAAAGACAATCCGATACATGGGAGTACGGGAAGGATTAACCCTGATGATTATAATGTGTATAGCGTGGAGATGTACCGTGACAGTTTGGTCTTCTTTATCAATGATATCCGGACTTTTGCCTATCCGCGCATCGAGACAGATAAAGAGGGGCAGTTTCCGTTTGCCGACAAGCCGTTCTATTTGCTTCTCGACATGCAGCTGGGCGGAGATTGGGTTGGCCCTATCGACCCGGCGGATTTGCCGGTGAAGATGGAAATCGACTGGGTGCGGTTCTACCGGAAAGGGAAGTGACGAGGCAGGCGGCAAGAGAGGTCTGCTCTTAAAGGGGAAGCGCGAATGTCAGCAGGAGCTCTTCCTCTTCATAATTATAACCGATGAGGAGGTTGTGCACTTCGTCAACAGTAAAGAGATGGATGGGGCGGGCGATAGGCATAAAGCATTTCTTCCGTTTTGCTGCTGGATAAATAAAGATAGCCTCCGGCTACAGTCAAAAAGTCGGGCGAGAAGATTTCAGCCAACGGGACAGTTTTTGCCTCCACGTCGACCGTCCGTCCGAACAGGAGTTCGTCTTTGTTCTCCGTCGAACAGGTGAGGAGCAGGAAGAAACTGGCTGTAAACAGTACAGAATACGTTTGGTGTTTTAACTTCAACATGGCGTGTGTTGTGAAAAAGAATGTGTTGAAATAGCTATTCTGTCATGCTTGGATAAACCATCATTACGCGATAAGTTGTTTTTATCTTGCCACTGAATTCTGGAAGATATGGAATAGCATTTGGCTATTTTGACACATTCTCACTCTTTACTATTTTGTATAACAGTGGCTCTCGTCATATGCGTCATACCCTAAAACGGGGGAACAAGAACCACAATACGTGTAATGCGTTTGAGTTTTGTTCGGGTCTCCGGAAATTGTTTTATAACATTTCAGTCTTGTCCCACTTGCT
>CAYXIX010000263.1:0-1645 GCA_964465405.1 uncultured Parabacteroides sp.
TGAAATGCCAGGATTATTAGGAAAGAAAATCGGAATGACATCCGTTTTCAGTGCCGAGGGAAAGAATCTTCCATGCACTGTTATCGAAGTTGGTCCTTGTGTAGTTACACAAATCAAGACTTTGGAAAAAGATGGCTATGAAGCTTTGCAGTTGGGTTTCATTGATAAGAAAGAGAAACACACGACAAAGCCTGAAATGGGCCTTTTCAAGAAGGCAGGTGTAACTCCCAAGAGACACTTGGCCGAGTTCAAAAATTTTGAAACCGAATACAAGCTCGGCGATGTAATCACCGTCGACTTTTTGGAGAATGCAGGTTTCGTTGATGTAGTTGGAACCTCAAAGGGTAAAGGGTTTCAGGGGGTAGTAAAACGTCACGGTTTTGGTGGTGTAGGCCAGACTACACACGGTCAGCATAACCGTGCTCGTAAACCGGGTTCTATCGGTGCTTGTTCATACCCGGCGAAGGTATTTAAAGGTATGCGCATGGGCGGCCAGTTGGGGAATGAACGGGTGACTGTTCAAAACTTGCAAGTGATCAAGGTTATACCGGAACACAATCTTTTGTTGGTCAAAGGATCGGTGCCTGGAGCAAAAGGTTCAATCTTATTAATTGAAAAATAATGGAACTGAGCGTATTAAATATTAAAGGAGAAGATACCGGGAGAAAGGTAATATTGAATGATGCTATCTTTGGCATTGAGCCCAATGATCATGCTATTTATTTAGATGTGAAACAATATTTGGCTAATCAGCGTCAAGGTACTCATAAGTCGAAAGAAAGAAGTGAAGTTTCAGGGAGTACTCGTAAGTTGATTCGTCAGAAAGGTGGGGGTGGTGCTCGTCGTGGCGATATCAATTCTCCATTGTTAGTCGGTGGAGGACGTGTATTCGGTCCGAAACCACGTGACTATCGGTTTAAATTGAACAAGAAGGTGAAGAGCCTGGCCCGTAAGTCGGCGTTGACTTATAAAGTGAAAAGCAATGCAATTGTTGTTGTCGAGGATTTCTCAATGGAAACGCCTAAGACTAAAGAATTTATAACAATTGCTAAGAATCTAAAAGTGTCTGAAGGAAAGTTGCTTTTGGTTTTATCGGAGGAAAATAAATCCGTATATTTGTCGGCTAGAAATTTACCGAAGACAAGTGTTGTTGTCGCTTCTGAATTGAATACATATAAAGTGTTGGATGCGGTAAACATCGTGCTTTCGGAAAGCTCGGTTGCAATTATTGAAAAAATGTTTAACGCATAAGGAGGAAGAATGATGGGAATTATAATTAAGCCTATAGTGACAGAGAAGCAAACGGCGATTACAGAGAAAAAAGCGAATCGCTATGGTTTTTGTGTTTCTCCAGATGCGAACAAATTTGCAATAAAGCAAGCCATTGAGGAAATGTATAACGTTACGGTTGTTAGCGTGAATACTATTAATTATGCTGGTAAGCGTAAGAGCCGCTATACAAAATCTGGCATCATCAATGGAAAGGAAAGCGCTTACAAGAAAGCAATCGTAACATTGAAAGAAGGAGAAACAATTGATTTCTTTAGTAATATCTAAAAAGAAATGGGAGTACGTAAATTAAAGCCCACGACACCGGGGCAGAGACACAAAGTTATTGGTGCATTTGATAAAATCACTGCAAGTA